>JACPCG010000208.1 GCA_016179925.1 Candidatus Rokuibacteriota bacterium
AGGACCGTGGCGGCCTCGCGCTCGTAACGGGACCGGAGGTCGGCGTAATCGTCGTCGGAGATGTGGCCGGCCTCGTGCTCGAACTGGAGCTCGCGGAGCGCCCGCAGCGCGGCGCGCTTCTCCTCCTCGAGCTGCTGGCGCCGGTCCGCCGGAAGCGCGAGGAAGACCCGCCCCCCGCCTCGCCGGCTCCACAGGGGCCAGAGGGCGAAGACGAGCGCGGGTACGCCGATCACGAGGGCGGCGACGAGGACGCCGCTCACGGCTCCGCCTCCATCTCCCGCCGGATCCTTTCGCTCATCGTTGCGTCCACGCTCGGCGCCGCCGGGGACGCTGCCTCCCGCCGGGCCCGCCGTGTCCACCGCCAGAGCAGGACGGCGACGATCGCGAGCCCCGCGGCGACCGCGACGACGGGCCCGAGCCAGACGAGCCAGTTGAACCCGCGACGACGGGGCGAGAGCAGGATCCACTCGCCGTAGCGGTCCACGAAGTACTGGACGACCTCGGCGGGGCTCTCGCCCGCCTGGAGCCGCTCGCGGACGATCGCGCGCATCTGGTTCGCCATCTCCGACGGCGAGTCGGCGACCGAGAGGTTCTGGCAGACGACGCACCGGAGCTGGGCCGCGATGTCGTGGACAGCCTGCTCGCTGACCGGTCGCGCGGGCGGCTGGGCCGGGAGCCAGGCCGGGGGTGCGGCGAGGAGGGCGGCGGCGAGCACCAGCGCCGCGGCGGCCGCGTGCCCGGCCCTCATCCCGCCGTGTCCCCGAGCAAGCGGTCGACGTGCCGGCGGAAGACCTCGTCGGTGACCGCGCCCACGTGCTTCGCGCGGATCCTGCCCTGCCGGTCGACGAAGAACGTCTCGGGCACGCCGTACACGCCATAGTCCACCGAGACCTTGCCCGTCGCGTCCCGGACGTTCGGGAACGTCAGGTCGAAGTCCCGGATGAACTTCTGCGCCGCCTCGACCGTGTCCTGGATGTCCACGCCGATCACCACGACGCCGCGGTCGCGGTACCGGCGCCAGTTCCGTTCGAGCACGGGCGCCTCTTCGTAGCACGCGGGATAGCACCACGAGGCCCAGAAGTTCACGACGACGACCTTTCCGCGCTGGGCCTCGAGCGAGAGCGGCGCGCCGTCGAACGTCGTGAGGGTGAAGGCGGCCGCCGGCCGGCCGACCAGCGGCGAGGGGACCTCGCGCGGGTTCACCCGGAAGCCGTACGCGAGGAGCGCCAGCACGGGGATCGCCGAGAGCGGGATGAGCCAGCGCCACACCCGCCGGTTCACGCGGCCTTCTTCCGCTCGGGCAGGATCGCGAGCAGCGTGCCCAGCGTGAGGACGAGCCCGCCGATCCAGATCCAGCTGACGAGCCGGTTCACCTGGACCTTCACCGTCGCCTGCGACCCGTCGCGGGCGAAGTCGCCGAGGACGAGGTAGACGTCCTCCTTGAGCCCGAGGCGGTAGTCCACGTACGCGATCGGCGACTGCTCCTGAGGGTAGAACTTCTTCGCGGGCCGGAGCACGCCGACGACGCGGCCGTTGGAGACGGTGAACGTGCCCGCGACCTTGAAGTGGTTCGATTCCTCGGTCGCCGTGAGGCCGTCGAAGCGGACGCGGTAGCCGGCGAGCTCGGCCGCCTCGCCGCGCCGGAGGGTCGTCTCCGTCTGCACGGACCACGCGTGCGAGCCCGTCACGCCGAGCGTGATGATCAGGATGCCGAGGTGCACGACGAAGCCGCCATAGCGCCGGTTGTGGCGCAGGAGGAGCCCGCCCAGCGCGGGCAGGACGCGTTCGCCCATCCGCAGGCGGGCGCGCGTCGCGCGCACAACGTCCACCGCGATCGTCCCGGCCACGAACACCGTGAGCGCGAGCGCCAGGAGCGCGAGGGCCGATCGAACGCCGAGCGTGAAGAACGCCGCCGCCGCCAGGACGCCGGCGGCGACGGGGAGGACGAAGTTGCGCCGGAGGTTGTCGGGCGAGGCGCGCCGCCACGCGATCAGCGGGCCCACGCCCATCAGGAACACGAGCGAGAGGAAGAGGGGCACGTTGACCTGGTTGAAGAACGGGGCGCCGACGGACACTTTCACGCCGCGCGCCGCCTCGGACAGGAGCGGGAAGACCGTGCCGAAGAAGACCGTGAAGGTCGCCGCGACCAGGAGCACGTTGTTCAGGAGGAACGCGGACTCGCGCGAGACGATCGAGTCGAGCTCGCCCTGCGCGCGGAGCGCGTCCCAGCGCCAGGCGAGGAGCCCGAGCGCGGTGAGGAGCACCACCGCCAGGAAGCTCAGGAAGAGGATGCCGATCGTGCCCTGCGTGAAGGCGTGGACCGAGGCGATGACCCCGGAGCGCGTGAGGAACGTCCCGAAGAGGGTGAGCCCGAACGTCAGGATCACCAGCGCGATGTTCCAGAGCTTCAGCATCCGCCGCCGCTCCTGGATCATCACCGAGTGCAGGAACGCGGTCGCGGTGAGCCACGGCATGAAGGCGGCGTTCTCGACCGGGTCCCACGCCCAGTAGCCGCCCCAGCCGAGGACGTGGTAGCTCCACCAGCCGCCGATCAGGAGCCCGAGCGAGAGAAAGTACCACGCGACGATCGTCCAGCGGCGCGTCATCGTGATCCACGCGTCACCGACCCGGCCCGCGATCAGCGCCGCCAGCGCGAACGCGAACGGGACCGTCAGGCCCGTGAAGCCGAGGTAGAGGGCGACCGGGTGGGTGATCATCCCCGTGTCCTCGAGCAGCGGGTTGAGCCCGCGGCCGTTCGCGGGCGCGGGGGTGAGCCGCTCGAAGGGCGGCGCCGCGACCGTCATCACGAGGAGGAAGAACCCGATCACCGCGAGCATGACCGTGAGGACCCACGGGTAGAGCTCGCGGGCGCTCTCGCGGTGGCGGAGGATGACCAGGAGCGTGAAGAGCGCGAGCATCCACGTCCACAGGATGATCGAGCCCTCGAGCGCCCCCCAGACGCCGGTGATGCGATAGTAGAACGGCGTGCCGAGGTTCGTGTTGGTGGCGACGTAGCGGACGGAGAAGTCGAAGGCGAGGAACGCGTACGTCAGCAGCGCGAAGCAGGCGGTGACCAGGACGAAAACGGCGAGCGCGGCGTGCTGCGCCGACTCGACGAGCGCCACGCGTCCCGTGCGCCCGCCCACGGCCGCAGCGACGGCGCCCCAGACCGCGAGCGCGAGCGCGGCGAACGCGGCGCCGCCGCCGACCTCCGGGATCACCGGCGGCTCCTGCTCATCGGCTCTCCCCCTTGAGGGTCTTGATCAGCTCCTTGTACCCGGCCTGGCCGCCGTCGTGGGGCGCCTTGTACTCCTCCGAGTGCTTCGCGAGGATGAGGCTCGCCTTGAAGTAGCCCTCCGGGCTCCAGCTGCCCTCGACGACGGCGCCGCGGCCCTCGCCGAAGAGGTCGGGGGGCGTGCCCTTGTGGCGGACGGGCACCGTCGCCTTGCCGTCGGAGAGCGCGAAGGAGAGGTCGAGCGTGCGCGCCTCCCACTTGAGCGAGCCGCGTGCCACCACGCCGCCGAGCCGGTACGCCTTGCCCGGGACGGGCGCGGCCTGGAGCTCCGCGGGCGTCACGAAGTAGACCGCCGACTGCGTCACGCCGGCATAGATCATGTAGGCGAGCGCCGCCGCGATCACGCCGCCGCCCGCGAGGAATTTCGTCCGGCGGTTCATTTCAGGTCAAGCTCCTTTTCCTTTCGCGCCAGGCGCCGCCAGTACGCCCAGAGCACGACGGCCGCGAGCGCGTAGGCGGCGAGCACGAAACCCCAGTTGTCGCCCATCAGGCGGCCGCCTCCTCCTCGAGCCGCAGGAGGCGCGCGCGTTTGGCGACGAAGTAGACGTAGAGCAGCGAGAACGCGACGAAGTTCACGACGAGCGCTACGATCATGATCCCCGGCATCGCGCTGCCCCCCGGCTTCATCAGCGACGGCGGCTGGTGGAGGGTCCGCCACCAGACGACGGAGAAGTGCACGAGGGGGATGTTGAGCGCCGCGACGATGCCGAGCACCGCCGCGTACCGCGCGGCGCGCTCGCGCTCCTCGATCATCCCGCGGAGCAGGAGGTAGCCGATGTACATGACGAACAGGATCGCCACGCTCGTGAGCCGCGCGTCCCACGTCCACCACGTCCCCCACGTGGGCTTGCCCCAGATGGACCCGGTGGCGATCGTGAGGCCGGTGAAGAGGACGCCGACCTCGGCGGAGGCGTGCGCGAGGCGGTCCGCCGCCTCCGCGCGCCGGGCGAGGTAGGCGATCGACGCCACGAACACGACGGCGAAGGCGACGTACGCGACCCAGACGCTCGGCACGTGGAGGTACATGATGCGCTGCACGTTGCCCTGCGTCGTCTCGCGCGGCGCCACGCCGAATCCCATCACGAGGCCGGCGAGGAGCCCGGCCGCGGCCAGCCACCCGAAGACGGAGGTCGCGCGCCTCATGACTCGAGCAGGAAGTCGAAGGTGAGAACGCCGGCGGCGACGTAGATGACGTCGGCGGCCGCCAGGAGCTTGAGCCAGTGCGCGACCGCCCCGAGCGGCTCGCCCAGCAACACCGCCTCCGTGGCCTTCACCGTACCGAGCAGGACCGGTACCTGGACGGGCAGGAGGAGCACGGGAAAGAGCAGCTCGCGCGCGCGCACCTGCGCGGTCATCGCGGCGAACAGCGTGCCGACCGCCGCGAGCCCCACGGTGCCGAGCAGGACCACGAGCGCCAGCCCGGGCAGGGCGGCCGCGATCTCGAGGTTGAAGAAGATCACGAAGAGGGCGAGCAGCATCGCCTCGACGACGAGCATCAGGAGGAGGTAGATCGCCGACTTGTCGCCGGGGGCCAGGAGCAGCCCCTCCCAGCAGTCGTTCTCGCGCTCGAGCACGAACGTCCGCCCGAGGCCGAGGAGGCCGGCCAGGATGAAGCCGAGCCAGAGGAGGCCGGGCAGGGTGGCCGCCAGCCGCTCGCGGTCGGGGCCGAGCGCGAACTGGAAGACGAAGAGGAGCAGCAGCGAGAAGAAGACGAGCGCGTTGAGCGTCTCCTTCGACCGGCGCTCCACGAGGAGGTCCTTCCACACCACGACCCACGCGCGCCGGGCGAAGGTCACGCGCCGTTCTCCGTGTAGAGCCGGTAGAGCCGCGCGATCTCGTCGGCGTCGCGGGACCCGCGCGGCGTGTCGAGCGCGATCCCGCCGCCCGCCAGGATCACGATCCGGTCGGCGACCGCGAGCTCGCGGCCGAAGCTGTGCGTGGCCATCACGAGGGCGCCGCCGCCGGCCTTGAACGACTGGAGGTGCTCCTCGAGCCACTTCTTCGCCCGCTGGTCGAGCCCGGCGAACGGCTCGTCGAGCAGCAGCACGCGGGGGCGGGCGAGGACGAAGCGGGCGAGCGAGAGTCGCCGCTTCATGCCGGCCGAGAAGGTGCGGACGCGCTCGCCCGCGAACCGCTCGAGCTCGACGGCGGCCAGCGCCGCGCCGAGCTCCTGCCGCGGGACGCGCAGGCCCGCGAGCCCCGTCCAGAACCGGAGATTCTCGAGCGCGGTGAGGTCCTCGTAGACGTACGAGCCGTGCGCGACCAGGCCGATGTGGGGCCGCACCCGCTCGGGGTCCCGCGCGCAGTCGTGGCCCGCGACCCAGGCGGTGCCGCGCGTCGGGCGCGCGAGGGTCGCCAGGATCCTGAGCAGTGTCGTCTTGCCCGCGCCGTTGGCGCCGAGGAGCGCGACGGCCTCGCCGGGCCGCACCTCCAGCGTCACGCCGTCCAGCACCCGGTGACCACCGAAGGCCTTGCGGAGACCGCTCACGCGCACGAGAGCATCGGGGGCCATAGCGAGATTCTCCCCTAGCAGGGAAGGGGGGTCAAGAAAACGGCCGGAAACCGCGGAGGCCAGCTCGGAGCACGTCGGAGTAAGTGAGAACGAGGAGCGCCCCGGGTGTCCCGGGGCGCTTCCGAGCGTTGGGGGGTGTGGGGGGCCATGTCGGGGCCCCCCACGTG
>JACPCG010000209.1 GCA_016179925.1 Candidatus Rokuibacteriota bacterium
CGGAGACCCAGCTTCCGCGCTGGGTGCCGAAGGCGGACCGCGACGGGCTCCTGCTCCCCGGCATCTGGTTCGGCGCGAGCGAGCCCGGCTTCTCGAGCGTGCTCCACCCGCCCCCCGAGCCGCGCTCGCCCCAGTGGCTGCATCTGCAAGACCTGTTTCCGACGGCGCTCACGAGCCACCTGCCGATCCTGACGATTCCCGATCCGGAGCGCTTCGGCATCCCGTACACGCCCGAGGTGCTCATCAACTACGGCTCGAACCTCCTGATGAGCGTGGGGTACCCGGAGACGACGGCGCGGGCGCTCGAGCGGTTGTTCATGATCTCCTTCAACCTCTTCCTCGACGAGACGACGGCCTTCGCGGACGTCGTGCTCCCCGACACCTGCTACCTCGAGCGCCTGGACCCGTCGCCGAACAACCACATCCATCACTTCCCGGTCGGCACGGGCGAGTGGGGCTGGCAGATCCGCCAGCCGGCCGTCGAGCCGCTGGGGCAGCGGCGCCACTTCTCCGAGGTGCTGCTCGAGATCGGCGAGCGCCTCGGCATGGTCGGCGACATGTACTCGGTGATGAACCACTACTACGTGCTCAAGCCCCCGCACCGGCTCGACCGGAGCGGGCGCTACACGTGGGAGGAGCTGGGCGACCGGATCTACAAGAACTACTTCGGCGCTGAGCGCGGGCTCGCGTGGTTCAAGGAGCACGGGGTGCTCCGCTGGCCGAAGCGGGTCGAGGAGCCGTACTGGAAGCCGTTCGTCAAGGCGCGCGTGCCGATCTACTTCGAGTGGATGCTGCCGCTCGGCCAGCGCGTCGCCTCCATCGCGAAGGCCCTCGGCCTCGACGAGCTGGACGTCGCCGAGTTCCAGCCGCTGCCCGACTGGAAGCCGTGCGCGGCGCTCGAGACGCGGCGCCCGGGGTACGACCTCCAGGCGATCTACTATCGCGTCGCCTGGCACACGTTCTCGCTCACCTACGAGAACCCGTGGCTCGACGAGATCTCGACCGCGAGCGAGCCCTACAGCTACTTCGTCTCGATCAACCGGGCGACGGCCCGCGCCCGCTCCATCGAGGACGGCGACCTCGTCTGGGTCGAGTCGGCGGGCGCCGGCCGGGTGAAGGGCCGGGCGCGGTGCGTGGAAGGCATCCATCCCGAGGTCGTCGGCATCGCCAACAACGGCGGGCACTGGGCGCCCGGCATGCCCGTGGCGCGCGGCAAGGGCGTGTTCTTCGAGGAGTTGCTGCCGCTGAACTTGAAAGCCCTCGACCCCGTGAGCGCGACGATGGACTGCGACGCGCGCGTGCGCGTGTACAAGGCCTGAGCCGTGCCGCGCTGGGGAATGGCGATCGATCTCAGGCGCTGCGTGGGCTGCTACGGCTGCCAGGTCGCCTGCAAGGCCGAGCACGTCACGCGGCCTGGGATCATGTGGGCGCGCGTGCTCAAGTCCGAGACGGGCACGTTCCCGAACGTGCGCCGCCTCTCGCTTCCCGTCCTCTGCATGCAGTGCCGCGAGCCCGCGTGCCTGCCCGTCTGCCCGACCGGCGCGACCGTGCAGCGTCCGGACGGGATCGTCACGATCGACCGCGCGCTCTGCATCGGCTGCCGGTACTGCATGCAGGCCTGCCCCTACGGGGCGCGCTACTTCAGCGACGGCGACGGCGCGTACTTCGGCGCGACGCCGACGCCGTACGAGCGGGCGGGCGCCGGCGAGCACGCCGACGGCGTCGTCGAGAAGTGCGACTTCTGCATCGAGCGCGTGGAGCGCGGGCTCGAGCCGGCGTGCGTCGCCAACTGCATGACCCGGGCGCGCGTCTTCGGCGACCTCACCGACCCCGAGAGCGAGGTCTCGCGGCTGGTGCGCGCCAAGGGCGGGTTCCAGCTCAACCCCGAGTTCGGGACCGATCCATGCGTTTACTACCTGCCGCCGTGAGCGACGCGGCGCGCGCGACGGAGCGGGCGGCGAACGGCCAGGACACCTGGGGCTGGAAGGTCGCCGTCTACCTCTTCGTCTCGGGGATGGGCGCGGGCGCCTATGCGACGGGCGCCGCCGCCGAGTGGCTCGACGGCGCGGGCGCGGTGACGGCGATCGCGCTGGCGCTCGGGCCGCTCCTCGTCGGTCCGGCGGCGCTCTTCCTCATCGTCGACCTCGGCCGGCCGGCCGGGTTCCTCCGCGCGGGACGCCGGCCCTCCACCTCGTGGATCGCGCGCGGCGTGGTGATCCTCTCGGCCTTCCTCGCGGCGAGCGTCCTGCATGCCGCGTGCGCGCTGCTCGACGGCCCGGCGGCGGCGCGGCTGGCGCTCGCAGCCATAGGCGGCGCCCTGGCGATCCTCACGACGATCTACACGGGCCTCCTCCTCGGCGCGATCCGGCCGATTCCGTTCTGGACGACGCCGATTCTGCCGCTGCTCTTCGCCGTCTCCTCGCTGTCGACCGGCATCATGGCCGTGGATCTCGTCGCGACGCTCGCGCCCCGGACGTCGCCGTCCACGCTGTCGGCGCTCAGGAGCGCGGATCTCGTCCTGCTCGCCTCCGAGGCGGTCGTGGTCGCCCTCTATCTGGCGCTCGCGCATGCCACCGTCGCCGCCCGCGCCTCGACGGCGCTCGTGACGCGCGGTGCGCTCGCCCGGCGCTTCTGGGGCGGCGTCGTGGCCGCGGGCCTGGCCGTTCCCTTCGTGGTCCAGCTCGCGGAAGTGAGTGGCGCGCTCCCGGCCGCGGCGGCGTGGACGGCGCTCTCGAGCGGTGCCGGGCTCGCGGGCGGGTTTTTCCTCCGACAGATCGTGATCGCCGGCGGGGTGAAGAGCCCGCTGAATGCCGCGGGGATGCTCTTCACGCTGCCGGGTCACCCGCGTGCCTGGCAGGCGTGAGAACGGTGACCGTCAACCTGGTGGGCGTGGTGGCGCCGGGCCTGCCCCGGACGCTCGTGCTGGAGCTCGACGAGGGGGCGACGCTGCGCGCGCTCGTTGAGGAGGTGGGCCGGCGCGGCGGCGAGGCGCTCCGCCGCTCGCTCTGGGACGACGACGGCCGGCTCCTGCGCGCGGTCGTGATCGCGGTGGACGGCGAGATCGTCGATCCCGAGCGGCTCGACGTGGGGCTGCCGCGCGCGGGCGAAGCGGCCGAGGTATTCCTGATCCGCCCGATCTTCGGCGGCGTCTGAGCGGGCGGTCAGCCGACCCAGTCGGCGACGAACACGTTGAGGTCGCGCGGCGCCGCGGCGTTCCGGCTCGAGCAGAAGACGAGCTTCGTGCCGTCGCGCGAGAACATCGGGAACGAGGCGAATGCCTCGCCCCACGTCACCCGCTCGAGCCCGGAGCCGTCCACGTTTACGAGCCAGAGCGCGAACGTGCGCCCCGCGGGGTCGTGGTGGTTGGACGAGAAGATGATCTGCCGGGAGTTCGGGTGCATGAAGGGCGCGAAGCTGGCGCCCCCGGTGCGCGTGACCCGCGTGAGCCCGGTGCCGTCGGCCCGCATCACGTAGATATCGAGCCGGCGCGGCCTGACGAGCGACTGGCGCAGGAGGGCCCGGTACTCCTCGATCTCCGCCGGCGTCTCGGGCCGCGAGGCGCGGAAAACGACCCAGCGCCCGTCCCAGGAGAAAAACGGGCCGCCGTCGTAGCCCGGCTCGTCGGTCAGCCGGCGCACGTTCGCGCCGTCGGCGTCCATCAGGTAGAGGTCGAGGTCGCCCGCGCGGAGCGAGGTGAAGACGATCCGCTTCCCGTCGGGCGAGACGGCGCCCTCCGCGTCGTAGCCGTCGTTGTCGGTCAGGCGCGTGAGGTTCCCGCCGTCGGCGTCAGCCGCGAAGATGTCCCAGCTCGGGTAGAGGGGCCAGACGTAGCCCTGCGAGCGGTTCACCGGCGGCGGGCACGCGGCGCCCGCGAGGTGGGTCGAAGCGTAGATGAGGCGGCGGCCGTCGGGGAAGAAGAACGCGCACGTCGTGCGGCCGGCACCGTTCGAGACCAGCCGGACGTCGCTGCCGTCCTCCTTCATCGTGAAGATCTGATCGCAGCCGAAGGGCGGGCGCGTTGACTGGAAGACGAGCCGGGTCCCCGTCCAGTCCCAGTACGCTTCGGCGTTCTGACCGCCGAAGGTGAGCTGCCGGAGGTTCGCCAGCCGCCGCTCGCGGGGGTCGAGCGGCACCGGCGCGGCGGCCGCCGCGCCGTGCGGGCCGAACGACTCGAGCGCGGCCGCCGCGCCCGCGACCCCGAGCTTCAGCACGCTGCGCCGGTCCACTAGCGAGCCGACCCCCGGGGCTTCAAAACAAACGCGGGGCAAGGCTCGTCTTTGCCCTTCAGCTCGAATGACGCCCGCTCGACGGCGTAGCTTCCCGGGATGAGATCCCGACCTTTCTCAATGACCCTCTCGCACGCGATAATTTCTCCGGCCTCGGCCTTCGCCTGAAGCCTCGCGGCCACGTTCACCACGTCCCCCACCACGGTGAAGTCTTTCACCTCCCCCTTCGTCATGAGCCCCACCGTGCCCTCCCCCGCATTGACCCCGACACCGACCCTCAGTTCCGGGATTCGAAGCCCCTCCACGGCTCGCTGGATCTCCACCGCCGCTACGAGGGCCATTCGCTCGTGGTCCTCCCGAGGGATCGGGGCGTTGAAGACGGCCATCACCGCGTCCCCCGCGAATTCGATCACGGCGTCGTGCTGGAAGAGGATCTGGCTCGTGGCGCCATAGTACCGGTTGAGCAGGTCTGTCAACGTCGCAGGGGGAAGGCGGCCCGCCAGGGCCGTGTAACCGCGAATGTCGACGAACAGGACGCTGACCGCCCGCAAACTGGGCGGGAAGTCCATCTGCTTGCAACGAGCCAGGAGCCTCGGACGATCTTGCGGCATGGCCTTTCCCTCCCATGAGGATCACGACTGATGATGCGGCGACCGACAATCATTTCCGTTGATTTTCATCTCATCGCTGAGCGGAGTCCATGCCGCAATCGCCCCGCTTTTCTGCGCCTTCTCGCCTACTGGGAACCGAAACAGTATCCGCTCACGTTCGCCTGAACAGCTGCGCAGTTTAGCGGCGCTCCTCGAGCACCGCGTGCAGGTGTTGTTCCATCCCGTCACGGAGGATCGTGAACTCCACGCGCTCGCCGGGCCGCCGGCCGCGCAGCGCGAAGGTGAAGTCCTCGAGCGTCTTCACCGCGACGCCGCCGAACGCCACGAGCACGTCGCCCGCGCGCACACCCGCCCGCTCGGCCGGGCTCCCCGGGCGCACCCCACTGATCTTCACGCCAGCCCGCTGCGCTTCGCCGAACTCAGGGATGACGCCGAAGAAGGGGCCGTAGCCGCCGGCGCGGACGGGTGAGGGCGGCGACTGGATCCTGACATACGCGGGGGCTGTCGGCTCGGCGGCGGCCGCCGCCACGACGCGCGCGACGAACGCGGTCACCGCCTCGAGCCCGAGGGCGTTGAGCTTGTCCCACGTGTCGCTCGGGCGGTGGTAGTCCGCGTGGGCGCCGGTGAAGAAGAAGAGGGCGGGGCGCCCTGCGGTGTAGAAGGCGGTGTGGTCCGACGGCGCGAAGGGATCGCCGCGGAGCTCCGGGACCAGCGGGCCCGCCGGCGTCGCGCCCACGAGGGCGCGCAGGCCGGTGCCGCTGTCTACGCCGCCGACGTAGAGCTTGCCCTCGCGGAGGCGGCCGACCATGTCGAGGTTCACCATCACCGCGGTGGTGTCCAGCGGATGCGCGGGCTGCCGCACGTAGTGCGTCGAGCCGAGCAGCCCCATCTCCTCGCCGGCGAAGGCGACGAACACGAGCGTGCGCGGGGCGCCGCCCGCGGCGGCGAAGGCGCGCGCCAGCCCGATGACCGCCGCCGTGCCCGAGGCGTTGTCGTCGGCACCCGGGTGCACGGCGCCGATCTGGTCCGGCGCCAGCGAGCCCTCGCCACCGTGGCCGAGGTGATCGTAGTGGGCGCCGATGACGATTGCCTCGCGAGCCAGGCGCGGGTCGGTGCCGGGCAGAAGGCCGACGACGTTGGCGGCGGTCCCGCGCTCGCGGACGAGGCCGACCTCGAGCCGCGCGCTCACGCCGGGCAGCAGGAACGAGCGCGGCTGGAGGGCGCGGTCGATCGCGTCGGCCGCCTCCGCGAGCCCACGGCCCGACGGCGCCAGGAGGGTGTCGCCGACGGCCCGCGTGACGAAGGCGGCGGCGATGGCCCACGGCTGGGTGATCCCGCGCAGCGCGGGCAGCGCTTCGCTCGGCGCCGCGGGGTGGGTGACGAGCAGGATGGCGCGCGCGCCGTGCTCGCGCGCGTTGATGATCTTGTGACTGCGCTCGGAGTAGTGATACGCATCGGGCCGCCGGAACGGGGTCGAGGGATCCGACGGGCGCGGATCACCGCCGAGCACGAGGACGATCTTGCCGCGCGCGTCGAGGCCGGCGTAGTCGTCCCAGCCGAGCGCGGGCGCGGTGATGCCGTAGCCGGCGAAGACCACCTCGCCCTCCGCCACGCCGTCGGCCGACACCGCGAGCGGCGTGAAGTCGCGCCCGAGCGCAAGCGCTCGCGGCGCGGGGGCCAAGATGGCCAGCGCGTTGACCGGCCCTAGACGGATTCCCGTCGGCACCGAGAACGACTGCAGATAGGTTGCGCGATCTCCTGCAGGTTTGAGCCCCGCCGCCTGGAACTCGGCGGCGATATGGCGCGCGGCGCGGTCGGCCCCGGGCGTCCCCGACCCCCGCCCGGCGGTGTCGGGCGCCGACAGGATCTTGACCTGGTGCAAGAGCCACTCCGAGGGAGGCACCGAGGGGCCGGCCGCGTAGGCGCATCCGACGGTCAGGAGGAGCAGCGCGGCGAGCACCCGGCTGGCGACCATCGGCCTCATTCTAGCCCGGACTATTCATGAGCGGGCCGGCGGCGACCGAGCGGGTGGCGCAGGGTGTGGCTCCCGCGGGGCTGGCTACGTTCCGCCCCCTTGACCGCTCGCCGTTCGGAGAACGGCGGGTGCGGTCGACGGGTGATGGAGCCCGCCCCGCGGGAGCCACGCCCTGCGCCAGGACCCGCTCGTCTCGCGCGTCTCGATTCGGGGGGCGGGCCGCGCTGCTCTGGCGTTCATCGCCGACGCCGAAGAGCGAAGACGGCTACAATCCTGGGAACCGGAATAACGGCGAGATGGACACGGGACAATTCTTTGCATGGATCGGAATGTTGTTCTCTCTGGCCGGCGTTTCGCCGGCTCATGCGGACTCCCGGTCCATCCGGCCGAGCGGCCTGCTTCCCTCGTTCCCGGTCGAGGCGGCCTGCCCGATGGTTGCTTCACCGTTCGGCTCCACGACCCGCTATGACGGCAGTCCGCGTCCGGCTTCGCGTTTCGGCGGGCTGCACGGCGGGATCGATCTGACCCTCGACGAAGGCACGCCGCTGCTCGCGATCGCATCGGGCACAATCGTCAGCGTGGGTATCGGCGGTCAGGCTGAGGGCAACTATGTGTGGCTGCAGCACGCGCCGACGGATACCGGGCTCCGCTTCTGGGTGTACTCCAAGTATCAGCATCTGTTGGAAGCTCCACGGCACGTCGTCGGCGCGAAGGTGCAAGTGGGTCACGTCGTCGGCCTGTCCGGAAAGACCGGAACCACCGGCGGCCATTACGGCGCACGAGGTTATCCGCATCTCCACCTGACCACCGTCGCCGGTCGAAGCGGCCAATACGAGCGTCAAGGCTCGAGGATCATCGCGGAGGCCGCGCGGATTTTTGATCCTGTCGCGATGTATGTCCGGGGCTTGAATGACCTCGACGATATTGACCGTCTGTCCGACGATCGCAGGACCGTTCCGATCCCCTATCTGGCTGAAGACGGCTCGATTCGCCCGACCGGAAGCCTGGTCATTTGGCCGGTCAGCTGCAAGTCGAGGTAGCTGACCTGCTCAGTGAGCGGATTGCTGCCGCGGTCGGCCGACTCGCGACTGCGTCCCGTGACACTTGACGGCCTCCGGCCGCGCGGCTACTCTCGGGCCGCCATGGCGAAGAAGAAGCCCGTCGCGCCCCGCGCCGTCGCCCCCGACCAGGTGGATCCGCGCCACAACTGGGAGCGCCCGATCCAGGCGCCCGGGCGCATGCAGGTGGACTTCGAGGAGCGCCTGGAATTCCGGCGCCTGCACGAGTACCGCCTGGGGCGCGTGCGCCGGGCGCTGGCGCCGTCGGGGCTGGGGGCGCTCCTCTGCTTCGACCAGCACAACATCCGTTACACGACCAGCACGGTCATCGGCGAGTGGGCGCGCGACAAGCTGACGCGCTGGTCGCTCCTGACGGGGAACGGCGACCCGTACGTCTGGGACTTCGGCTCGGCCGCCAAGCACCACCGCCTGCACGCGCCGTGGCTCAAGACCACGCACTGCCTGGCCGGCATGGTCGGCATGCGCGGGGCGGTGTCGCCGAAGGCCGAGCTCTTTTGCCGCGCCGCGGAGGAGATCAAGGCAATCCTCGTTCGCGAGGGCGTCGGCGGGATGCCGCTCGGCATCGATGTCGTCGAGCCGCCGTTCCTGTTCGAATTGCAGCGTCTGGGTGTCGAGGTCCGCGACGGGCAGCAGGTGATGCTCGACGCGCGCCAGATCAAGAGCGCGGATGAGATCACGCTCTTGAACATGGCCGCGGCGATGGGCGACGGCGTCTACCAGGACATCGCGGAGGCATTGAAGCCCGGCATTCGCGAGAACGAGATCGTGGCACTCGCCACCAAGCGGCTCTACGAGATGGGCTCGGACTGCGTGGAGGCGATCAACTCGATCTCGGGCGAGCGGTGCTCGCCGCACCCGCACAACTTCACCGACCGCCTGATCCGGCCGGGCGACCAGGCGTTCTTCGACATCATCCAGTCGTTCATGGGCTATCGCACCTGCTACTACCGCACGTTCAACGTCGGGCGGGCGACGCCGGCGCAGGTCAGCGCGTACCGGAAGGCGCGCGAGTGGATGGACAAGGCGATCGCGCTGCTCAAGCCCGGCGTGACGACCGACGGGATCGCCCGGGCGTTCCCGAGGGCGGAGGAGATCGGGTTCGCCTCCGAGATGGAGGCCTTCGGCCTGAACTTCTGTCACGGCCTCGGCCTCGGGCTCCACGAGCGGCCGATCATCAGCCGCGTCAACTCGCTGGAGGATCCGATGGAGCTCGAGGCGGGGATGGTCTTCGCGGTGGAGACCTATTGCCCCGCGACCGACGGGATCTCGGCGGCGCGCATCGAGGAGGAGGTGGTCCTCACGCCGGGCGGCGCGCAGGTCATCACCCTCTACCCGGCCGAGGAACTCCCGATCGCCAACCCGTACTGAGCTATACTTCGTCGTACCCCCTATGGCGACGCTGACGTCCGAGCGTAAGGCCGCCCTCCGCCGGGAGCTCGAGGCCATCGTCGGCTCGGGCGCCGTGCTCTCCGACCCCGACGAGCTGCTCGTGTACGAGTCCGACGGCCTCACGCTCTTCCGCGCGCTGGCGGACTTCGTCGTCTTCCCGACATCAGCCGAGCACGTCGCCGCGATCGTGCGGCTGGCCAACCGTGAGGGATTGCCCTTCGTGGCGCGCGGCGCGGGGACGGGGCTCTCGGGCGGGTGTCTGCCGGCCGAGGGCGGCCTCGTCCTCTCGATGATGCGGATGAACCGCGTCCTCGAGGTGGACTACGAGAACCAGGTCGCCGTCGTCGAGCCCGGGCTCGTGAACCTCCACCTCTCCTCGAAGGTCGGCCCGCGCGGCTACTACTACGCGCCCGATCCCTCGAGCCAGCAGGCGTGCACGATCGGGGGCAACATCGCCGAGAACTCCGGAGGCCCCCACACGCTCAAGTACGGCGTCACGACGAACCACGTCCTCGGCCTCGAGGTCGTGCTGCCGGACGGCGAGATCGTGTGGCTCGGCGGCCGGACGCGCGACGCGCACGGGTACGACCTCGCGGGCGTCTTCGTCGGCTCGGAGGGCACCTTCGGCATCGCGACGAAGATCGCCCTGCGTATTCTCAAGAAGCCCCAGGCGGTGAAGACGGTGCTCGCCGTCTTCGACGCGATCGATCAGGCCTCGGCCGCCGTGTCGGCGATCATCGCGCGCGGCCTCGTGCCGGCGGCCGTGGAGATGATCGACCAGCTCACCATCCAGGCCGTCGAGGACGCGTTCGGCTGCGGCTATCCGCGCGACGCGGCGGCGGCGCTCCTGGTCGAGCTCGACGGCCTCCAGGTCGGCCTCGACGCCCAGACCGAGCGCATCGTCGCGGCGTGCCGCGAGACGGGCGCGCGCGAGGTCAGGACGGCGCGGGACGAGAACGAGCGCGCGCTCCTCTGGAAGGGACGCAAGTCGGCGTTCGGCGCCTACGGGCGCGTCTCGCCCGCCTACATGGTGATGGACGGGGTCATTCCGCGGACGAAGCTCCCGTACGTCCTCCGGCGGGTGAACGAGATCGTCGCCGCCCACGGCCTCCGCGTGGGCAACGTCTTCCACGCGGGCGACGGCAACCTCCACCCGAACCTGCTCTACGACCCGCGCCGGCCCGGCGAGGAGGCGCGCGTCGTCGAGGCGGGGGCGGAGATCATGAGGGTCTGCGCGGAGGTCGGCGGCTCGATCTCGGGCGAGCACGGCATCGGCCTCGAGAAAGCCGACTTCATGCCGTTCATCTTCTCGGCGGCCGACCTCGCGCTGATGCAACGGCTCAAGCACGCCTTCAACCCGACGGGGCTCTGCAACCCCGGAAAGGTCTTCCCCACCCGGAAGTCCTGCGTCGAGGTGGGGCCGGTCGCCTACAAGCCCCACGCGATCGAGGAAAAGGGCCTCGCCCAGCGCTTCTAGCGCGATGCTGAAAAACTTGCAGGCGGCTCAAAAAGGTCCAGATGCAAGGCGGCGCCCGCTGGCCGCACGCGAGGCGTACTCCCTGTACGTTGAGCGTGCGGCCGAGGGCGCCAACGCAGCAGAT
>JACPCG010000210.1 GCA_016179925.1 Candidatus Rokuibacteriota bacterium
CCGCGCTCGGCGGCCGCGCAAGGAGAACACGTGATGAAGCGTCTCGTCGTCGTGCTGCTGGTGGCCGTCGCTCTGCTCGGCGGCGTGGGCTCCGCCCGCGCGCAGGGCCAGAAGGTGAAGCTCGGCGTGCTCAAGCTCACGTCGTCCGCCGTCCTGTTCCTGGGCGCGGAGAAGGGGTACTTCAAGGAATTCGGCGTCGAGCCCGAGTTCGTGTTCTTCCAGGCGGCGCAGCCCATCGCCGTTGCGATCGCGTCGGGCGACCTCGAGGTCGGCGCGACGGGCCTCACCGCCGGGCTCTACAACATCGTCGCCGGCGGCGTCCGGATCTGGATCGTCGCCGACAAGGGACGCGAGTGGCCGGACCACAACCTGACGGCGCTGCTCGTCCGCAAGGACCTCTACGACGCGGGCGTGCGCAGCCTCCGCGACCTCAAGGGCAAGCAGATCGGCGTCACGCAGATCGGCTCCACCTTCCACTACAACATCGGCCGTCTCCTCGAGAAGGAGGGCATGGCGCCCGGCGACGTCGAGCTCGTGCCGCTCCAGGCTCTCGGCGCCCTGTCCGACGCGCTGGCGGCGAAGCGGCTCGACGCGGTGGCGACGGCCGAGCCCTTCGTCTCACGGCTCGAGGCGAACGGCACCGGCGTCACCATCATCCGCACCGGCGACTCGCTGCCGTGGCAGATCGCGGTCATGTTCTATTCCGACAAGTTCGCCAAGGACCGGGCGCGCGCGGTGGCCTTCATGAAGGGCTATATCAAATCCTCGCGCCACTACTTCGACGCGGTGCTGAAGCGGAAGGACGGGCCCGCGTTCGAGGACGTGGTCGCGATCACCGCCAGGTACACCGGCGCGCGGCCCGAGCTGATCCGGCGCGGGTTTCCCTACCAGGACCGCGAGGGGCGGCTCATGCCCGGCGACGTCGGCCGCCAGACGGCGTGGTGGTTCAAGCAGGGGCTCATCAAGGCGCCGATCCAGGACCAGGACATCGTGGACGAGAGCTTTCTCCGCGAGGCCCTCAAAGGCATGAAATGACTCCCGTCGTGATCGTCCCGGTGGACGACGTCGCCCACGGCGCGCCGGGCGCGGATCGGAGGAACGGATCGGGTATCATGGAGGCCCTCGTCGGGCTCGACCGGCTCACCGCATGGAGGCGGCGCCTGCAGACAGCGATGGACGACGTGCTGGCGGTGCGCGACGCGCGATGACGATGCGCGCCATCACGAAGGTCCTCGTCGCCAACCGCGGGGAGATCGCGGTCCGCGTGATCCGCGCCTGCCGCGAGCAGGGGATCGCGTCCGTCGCCGTGTTCTCCGAGGCCGACCGCGAAGCGCTCCACGTGCTCATGGCCGACGAGGCCTACCCGATCGGACCCCCGCCCGCGACCGAGAGCTATCTCGTGATCGACAAGCTCGTCGCCGTCGCCAAGGCGGCGGGCGCCGACGCCGTCCACCCCGGCTACGGGTTCCTCGCCGAGAACGCCGCGTTCGCCGAGGCGTGCGCCGCCGCCGGGCTGGTCTTCGTGGGCCCGCCGCCGGCGGCGATCCGCGCGATGGGCGACAAGACGGCGGCGCGCCGGATCGCGCGCGAGCTGGGCGTGCCGATGGTGCCGGGGACGCTCGAGCCGGTCGCCTCCGACGCCGAGGCGCGCGCCATCGCGCGCGAGATCGGCTTCCCGCTGATGATCAAGGCCGCCATGGGCGGCGGCGGCAAGGGCATGCGCCTCGTGCGCCAGGAGTCCGAGCTGGAGGCGGCGCTCAGGATGGCGCGCAACGAAGCGGGCGCGGCGTTCGGCGACAGCGCCGTCTACCTCGAGCGCTACGTCGCCGAGCCTCGGCATATCGAGGTCCAGATCCTCGCCGACCGCCACGGCACGGTCCTCCACCTCGGCGAACGGGAATGCTCGATCCAGCGGCGGCACCAGAAGCTCATCGAGGAGTCTCCCTCGCCCGTCGTGGACGCCGCGATGCGGGCCCGGATGGGGGAGGCCGCGTGCCGGATCGCCAGGGCCGCGGGCTACGTCAACGCGGGCACCGTCGAGTTCCTCGTGGACCCGGAGAAGAACTTCTATTTCCTCGAAGTCAACACGCGACTTCAAGTCGAGCACCCCGTGACCGAGATGGTGACCGGCATCGACCTCGTGCGCGAGCAGCTCCGGATCGCCGCGGAAGAGCCGCTCGGCTACTCGCAGGCGGACATCGCGTGGCGGGGCGCGGCGATCGAGTGCCGCATCAACGCCGAAGACCCGTTCGGCGGTTGGCTGCCCTCGCCGGGCACGATCACGGGGCTCCGCGCGGCGACGGGCCCCTGGGTGCGCGAGGACTCCGGCGCGTACGAGGGCTACACGGTGCCGCGCTTCTACGACACGCTCCTCGCCAAGCTCATCGTGTGGGGCGCCGACCGCGGCGCGGCGATCGACCGAATGACGCGCGCGCTCGCCGAGTACAGGATCGTGGGGATCCGCACGACGATCCCCGTCCTCGCCCAGATCGTGGCCCACGAGGACTTCCGCGCCGGCCGCTTCTCGACGCAGTTCCTCGATCGGATCATGCCCGCGCTCACCAGCGAGCGTGGGCGCCTGCGCTCGGTGGCGGTCATCGCGGCGGTCCTCGCCGAGTACGAGCGCCTCGGCCACCGCACGCTGCCCGAGCCGCCGCCCGCGACGCAGGACGCCTGGCGCTTGGGCCACCGCCGAGGGTGGAGACGGGCGTGACGGAGCCACACGCGCCTTTCTCAGGCCACCTACGGTCCACGCCGGCCTCGCGGACCCCGTTACAATGACGCCACACGCGCCTTTCTCAGGCCACCTACGGTCCACGCCGGCCTTGCGGACCCCGTTGCAGTGAAATTCGTCGCGACCATCGACGGGCAGGCGGAGACGGTCGAGGTCACGGGCGACCACGGTCGCTACCGGCTCACGCTCGGCGGCGAGGTGTGGGAGGTGGACGCGCGGCTCACGGCCCAGGGCATATACTCCCTGCTGATCGACGGGGTGTCCTACGTCGCCGACGTCACCGACAGGGAAGGCGCGTGCGTCGTGGATGTCGGGGACGAGACGTACGTCATCCAGGTCGAGGAGGCGACCCGGTATATCATCCGGACGAAGGGCGGGGCGGCCGGCGGGCACGCGCACCAGGTCCTCGCGGCACCGCTGCCCGGGAAGATCACGCACGTCGCGGTCACGGTGGGCGACGCGGTCAAGGCGGGGGACACGCTGCTCGTGATCGAGGCGATGAAGATGGAGAACGAGTTCAGGGCGGGGACCGCCGGCACGGTCGCCGAGGTGCGCGTCCAGCCCGGCCAGGCGGTGAACGCCGGCGACGTCCTCGTCGTGATCGACTGATGGCCGAGCCCGTGATCGAGTTCCGGTCCGTCAACAAGTGGTTCGGGAAGATGCACGTCCTGCGCGACATCAACCTCGCCGTGACGGCGGGCGAGGTCGTCGTGGTCTGCGGCCCGTCGGGCTCCGGCAAGAGCACGCTGATACGGTGCGTGAACGCGCTCGAGCCCATCCAGGAGGGCGAGCTCGTCGTGCTCGGCGAGTCCCTCGCGAAGCCCGGTGTGAGCCTCTCGGCCCTCCGGACGCGCGTCGGCATGGTGTTCCAGTCGTTCAACCTCTTCCCGCACATGACCGCGCTCGAGAACATCATGCGGGCGCCCGTCAGGGTCCGGGGCCTGAGCGCCGCCGAGGCCGAGCAGACGGCGCGCGCGCTGCTGGATCGCCTGAAGATCCCCGAGAAAGCGGCGAATTACCCGGCCAACCTGTCGGGCGGCACCTGTGTCGGGTCACCCACGGTTGCTCCGGCCTCGCGGACCCCGCTATAATAGCTTCATGGAATGGCTCTGGGCGGTCGGGATCTTCGCCGGTTATGTCGTCCTCATGAAATGGGTGCTGCCCCGCCTCGGCGTCCCCACCTGAATGTCAAAGTCGTGCGAGGCCGCGGAGCGGCCTGTGAGCCAACCCGAGGAGCGCCCTGAGCCGACTGCGCGTCGTTGATTTGAGCCTTCCCCTCGACTGACGTCCCGTCAGTCGGCGAGCGTTTCGAGCATCGTCCCCAGGTCCAGCTCCGCCTCGCGCGTCTGGCCGCCACGCTCGAGGAATCTTGCCATCCGCTTCCGCGCTGCCGGGGTCACCACCGACCGGTTGAAGAGGTGGGCTTCCTCGAGCAACCCTTCCGGCGTCGGCAGCTCGGCGGCGTTGACGGACGCCTTCGCGAGCGCGATCGCCTCGGCCGGGAAGGACGCGATCCGGTAGGCGAGGCGCTCGACGAAGGGGCCGAGCTCCGCCGGGGGTAGGGCGCGGTTCAGCCAGCCGTAGCGCTCGGCGAGGTCCGCGGGGAAGTCCTCGCAGCCGAGCACGATTTCGAGCGCCCGCCCGCGGCCGACGATCCGCGGCAGGCGCTGGGTGCCGCTCCCGCCGGGGAGGATGCCGAGCGCCACCTCGGGCTGGGAGAGGATCGCGCGGCCGAGCGCGCCGAAGCGCAGGTCGAGCGACAGCACGAACTCGCTCCCGCCGCCCCGCGCGCGCCCCTCGAGCTTCGCGATCGAGACCTTCGGCATCGTCCGGAAGCGCTCGACCATCGCATGGAAGAAGCCGAGCGTCGCCGCCTTCGGCTCCACCTCCGCCGGCATCCTCTGGATCAGCGTGACGTCGGCGTGGGCGATGAAGAAGTCGGGGTTGGCGCTGTCGAAGACGATGACGCGCACGCCCTCGTCCGCCGCGAGCGCCTTGCCGACGTGGTGGATGTCCAGCATGAGCGCCCGGTCGAAGAGGTTGATCGGCGGGTGGTCGATCGTGAGACCTTCACGGCGACCTGGCTGCCGCGCTCCGCGCGCTGCACCGGCCGGTGCTCGATCTGGAGCGACTCCACCGGCTGGGTGAGGTCGGTCGTGTGGCCGCGGACGCGGATCGTGTCGCCGACCTGCAGCGCGCCGTCGGCCAGCTTGATCGCCGCGACGCCGATCTTCGCGTAGTAGTCCGTGACGGTGCCGACTTTCTCTTCGGTTGCCATGGGACGCCTCCGGAACGCCTACTTGATGGCGCCGGCCGTGAGGCCGGAGACGTAGTAATCGAGGAAGAAGACGTAGAGGAGGACGATCGGGACCGAGGCCAGCAC
>JACPCG010000091.1 GCA_016179925.1 Candidatus Rokuibacteriota bacterium
CGCGCAGGTTCGCTACGTGGTCGTCGGCGGGTTCGCGACGGTGCTCCACGGGCACGCGCGCCTGACCGCCGACATCGACCTGGTGATCGACCTGTCCCCCGCGGAGGTCAGAAAAGCGCTGGACACCCTGACCGGCCTGGGCTTCAGACCCCGTGCTCCCATCGAGCCGCTCGCCTTCGCAGACCCCGCCACCCGTCTGCAGTGGATCCGTGAGAAGGGGATGCGGGTGTTCTCGATGTGGGACCCCGCAAACCCCATGCGCGAGGTCGACCTCTTCGTGGAGCACCTGATCGACTTCGACGAGCTGTGGAACCGCTCGGAAATCATCAACCTCAGCCACACCGTGGTTCGCATCGCCGCCATTGCGGACCTGATCCGCCTGAAGCGGCTTGCCGGTCGACCTCAAGACCTGGCGGACATCGAAGCGCTGGAGCTCATCCTCCGTCGCAAGGAGGGTCGAGATGGCCGATGACGAAGACCGCGAGAGCCTGCCGGACGACTGGGGCGCGGGGTGGGAGGCCCACCGGGTCCACCAGCTCACGTTCGCGCTCAGGGCCACTCCCGCGCAGCGGCTGGCCTGGCTCGAGGAGATGATCGTCCTCGCCTATCAGGTGGGCGCACTCCCGAAGTCGCGTGACTGACCGGTAGAGGAAGGGCGTCGGGTTGCCGAACCCCGGACCCTCACGTGGTCTCAGCGCGAGGCGCTGGGGCTGCTACGGCGCGTCGGCGGAGGCCGTGGCGCTCGCTACGTTCCGGCCTCGCAGACTGTAGGCGAGTGAACCGCGCTGGAGACGCCCGGGCCGGTGCCGTGACGTCCGGTTTTTCCACGCCACGCATCCAAGGTAGACTCTTGCGGCGCTCGGCGCGAGCGTGAGTCGGAGACCCGCCCGAAGGAGCTCGTATGTTCCTGTTCCAAGAGCGACCGGACCCGATCTTCCTCGCCATCTTCCGAGAAGCGCTGCTGAGCGTCCTCACTGTGGGTCAGCGGAGGCTCGCCGTGGATTCTCGCCGGCGGCGATTCTCTGCGGATAGGCGACATAAAGCCCGTTCTGGGACGCAGCCCGGGGGCGCCCGCCCCCGGGAGATCGCCGTGCCCTCTTGACGGCCCGGCCCACGGACACCACGCCCCCTGGTCGGGGGCTGGGCTCGAGGCTCTCGGCGGCGGCAGTCAGGCGAGGTCGAGCGCGAAGCGGATGGCGACCTCGATGGTCTCGATCCGGGCCTGCGACAGCAGGCTGACCCGACGGGTCAGCAGTGCCTTCGGGATCGTCGTGATATCGTCGAGGCTCACGACACACGTGGCGCGCAGACCGTCTTCGCGGCCGAGGGACACCTCGACGGGGATGTCCCTGACGGTTCGAGTGATGGGCGCAACGGTGATGGACGTCCGGACGGCGTAGGCGGCATCCCGGCTGAGCAACACGACCGGCCGGCGGCCGGCCGGCGCTGGCAGATCGGCCCACCAGACCTCGCCGCGCTTCACCTACCAGCGATCTCCGCGAAGACGACGCGCGAGGAGCTTGGCGCCGAGCTTCCCCCACGCCTGCTTCTCCGGCTTGCGTCTGTAACCCTCGATGTAGCGCCGGTCGAGCGCCTCGGCTTCCTCGCGCCTGAGCCGCCGCTCGCAGGCGCCCCGGATGTAGGCGGACCGGCTCTCGGCGACGTGAGCGGCAGCGGAATCGACCTGCTCCAGGAGAGTAGCGTCCATCGGGACCTGGATGATCCTGTACGCGAGGCGGGGCTTCGCGGTTCGCTTCCTCATCTCGTTGTGGAACAGATACCACAACGATGACGCCTGGGGCAAGGCCATCACATCGCTGTGTCCGGTCCTTGCCGGCTCCACGGTCGCATTGACAGCAACGTCCACAACGTGCCGACCCTGGCGTCCAGACTGTGCGTGACGAAGAGAGCGTAGGAAGGACAACGCGGCGGTGGCGACAGAAAGTGGGACCTCGAGCACAGGCAGCCAATGAAGGGTAAAGCATCAACCAAGATCCTCGAGCTGATTGAGCAGCTCGACGCCGAGGGCCTGCTGTGAAGATCCGACGTGTGACAGCTAACAATCGACGCAAGACGTTCGAGGTGACGACCGCCAAGAAGCGGCTCATGTTCCCCTTTGCCAGACTCGAGGTGCGACCAACGGCCGATGATCCCATCACGAAGCTGTTCGTCGACAAGGAACTCGCGTCCGAAGGATTCACGTACGTTCTTCAGTCTGGGCGAGAGGGGACGGTGCATATCGAGGATGTCCTGGAGTACAACCAGGACCCCGACGACCTGCGCGATCAGCTCCTATACCGGCTGACGCTCGAAGCCCAGAAACGCATCGCCGCCACGCCGTTGGCCAGGCGAGAGATCATCCGTCGGCTCGGCACCTCCCCGACCCAGCTCTACCGCCTCCTGGATCAAACGAATTACCGGAAGGCCACCACCATGACCGTGAAGGTGATGGCCCACTTCTGGGCGGGAGAGACCGGTGGCGCGTCCGGCGCCGGCGGGACGCGTTCGCTCACACCGCTTCGTGCGGCGCGACGAGGATCTTGCCGGTGCGCTCGGCGCGCTGCGCGTGCGCCAGCGCGTCCTTGATCTCCTCGATCGCGTAGACCTGTTCGACGGGGGCGGACAGCGTGCCGTCCATGACCTGGTGGGCGAGATCGGTATAGATCGCCCGGACCTTCTCGAGCGGATAGGTGGACAGCGGCCGGGTGAGCGTGAACCCGACCAGGGTCACGCCCCGGGCGCTCAGCGCGCTCCGCGACATCACCGGGTCCTCGCCGCTCATCGCGCCGTAGTTGCAGACGACGCCGTCGTCGGCCACGCACGCCGCGATCCGGCCGGTGGCCCGGCCCGACACGGCGTCGAGGCCGAGGCGGATCGGTGCGCCGGCGGTCTGCGTCGTCACCGCGTCCGCCAGCTCGGCGCTATCCACGACACACGCGTCGGCGCCGAGCGCTTTCAGGTCGCCGAACAGCGACGCGCGCCGCACGACGTTCATCGTCCGGATGCCGCGCGCGCGTGCGAGCGGGATCACCAGGCGCCCCACCGCCGAGTTGGCGACGTTCTGGATGAGCCAATCGCCCGGCTTCAGCGGGACGATAGTGGTGAGCAGCAGCAGCGCCGTGGCGGGGTTGATGCGCAGCATGGCCGCCTGCTGGAGATCCATGCCCGGGGGAACCGGGATCACGTCGGTGCCCTTCACGCGGCGCTGTTGCGCCCAGTTCTCCCGCTGGAGATTGATGACGAGATCGCCCGGCGTGACGTGCGCGACGCGGGCGCCGACGGCGGTGACGCGGCCGATGCACTCGGCGCCCGGCGTCGCCGGCAGCGCCGGTTTCAGGCGATACGTGCCCCGGCAGAACGAGATGTCGGCGGGGTTGATCGGGAACATGAGGACGTCGAAGACGACTTCGTCCGCGCCCGGCGCGCCGACGTCCGGCACGTCCACGTAGCGCGCGACCTCTTCGGGCGGGCCGTAGCGATCGATCAGGATCTGCTTCATGGTTCATCGCCTCGCAGGGAAGGCATGTCCGGCCGCGGCCGAAGGATACCATTCGGCGCGACGATCGAACCGGCGAGTTGCCGGCCACCGCGCCGCCCGCCGGCTGCCACTTGCTGCAACGTCGCCCGCCAGGGGATCACGGCGCAAGTGATCGAGAACACGGACGACGGATGGCACGCAGGAGGAGACCTGAAAATCCTGGTGTCGGCGGTTCAATCCCGTCCCTACCCACCATTCACTTCCCCGCTTGCAGCCACGCTGGAGGGATGGATGTCGGGATGCCGGGCAGGGAGGTTGCCGATGATGAGCTAGGCGCCCAACACAGGAGACTCCGATGGCCGGGCTCGATCTTGACGACTTCGACTCGTATACCGCTGCCGAGCCCTACCGGGAGCGGCGGTTCGGCGCTGTGAGCCTCTACGCCGGGTGCAAGCACTCCCACGTCGATCGTCGGCGCGATTCGAGATACCGGCTCATCGTCTCACCGTGAGCGAAGGCCAAGGAGTCCAGTGGTTGAGGCCGGGCGAGAGCCGAGAAATGGCATTGACACGGCCCCCGGGCCTGCACATACTGCCCCTACTTCCACGAAGGAAACTGTCCGATCCCGGGGGCACGATGTCCCTGTTCGGGTCTTCGGACAACCATTCCTCGTCCGCGTCGACCATCCCAGTGGCCGACGCAGGCGTGCGGGTTTTCATGCCCGATCGCCGACCGCCATGACGAAAGCTCCGCGCACACCTCGCTTGTAACTGACTCCACTCCAAGGAGCAGGGCGGCGGTGTTCGAGCGGCTGGAGATCCTGGGTGTCGAGGAGGGTGGCGAGAGTCATGGATCTGTCGAGCTGCGATGTGCTGGTAGTGGGCGGCGGCGGGGCGGGCCTGCGTGCCGCCATCGCCGTCGCCGAGACGCATCCGAGACTCCGCGTCGCCGTCATCTCCAAGGTGTATCCCATGCGCAGCCATACGGTCTCGGCGGAGGGCGGAGCCGCCGCGGTGATCAAGGCGGAGGACAGCCTGGACGAACACGCCTACGACACCATCTCCGGGGGCGACTGGCTCTGCGACCAGGACGCGGTGGAGGCCTTCGTGAGAGAGGCCCCGGAGGAAATGCTACGGCTGGAGCACTGGGGCTGTCCCTGGAACCGGGAGCGGGACGGCCACATCGCCGTGCGTCCCTTTGGAGGGATGAAGGTCGAGCGGACGTGGTTCGCCGCGGACAAGACCGGCTTCCACCTGCTCCACACGTTGTTCCAGACGACCCTGAAGTACGATGCCATCCAGCGATACGACGAGTTCTTCGTCACGAAGCTTCTTGTCGGCGAAGGACGGTGTCAAGGGGTCGTCGCCATCGAGCTGTCCACCGGGCAGGTCCGGGCCATCACCGCCAACGCCGTCATCCTCTGCACGGGGGGCTGCGGCAAGATCTTCCCCTTTACCACTAACGCCAGCATCAAGAATGGCGACGGGATGGCGCTGGCCTATCGCGCAGGCGCGCCGCTCAAGGACATGGAGTTCGTCCAGTACCATCCGACCGGCCTGCCGTTCACCGGGATCCTGATCACCGAGGCGGCGCGGTCGGAGGGAGGCTGGCTCCTGAACAAGGACGGCTACCGTTACCTCCAGGATTACGAGTTGGGCACGCCCACGCCCAAGCCGGTGTTCCGCTCCATGGAGCTGGGCCCGCGCGACCGGCTCTCGCAGTGCTTCGTCAAGGAACAGGAGAAGGGCCGGACCCTCGAGGGACCGTATGGTCACTATGTCCACCTGGACATTCGCCACCTGGGAGAGAAGCTGATCGACAAGAAGCTCCCCTTCGTCCGAGAGCTGTGCCTCAAGTACGTGGGGATCGATCCGGTGAAAGAGATGATTCCGGTCCGGCCGGTCGTCCACTACATGATGGGCGGCATTCACACCGATATTCACGGGGCCACACCTCTGAAGGGGCTGTATGCGGCGGGGGAGGCCGCGTGCGTGAGCATCAACGGAGCCAACCGGCTCGGCTCCAACTCGCTGACGGAGATCCTGGTCTTCGGCGCGCGGGCCGGCAAGGCCGCCGCGGCCTTCGCCGCCGAGCAGGCCGGAGCGAGCCCGTCCCTTGTCGCTCAGGCGCACGACGAACAGAGACGGATCGAGGAGAGGTTCCTGCGCAAGAGCGGCGGCAAGGAGAGGATCGCCACGTTGCGCGCCGAGATGCACCAGATCATGGAGGAAAGTGCGGGCATCTATCGGACTGAGACGGTTCTCAAGGAGGCGGCGGGGAAGCTGAAGCGACTCCAGGAGAGGTTCCAGGACCTCTCCCTGGACGACAGGAGCTACACCTTCAACACTGAGCTGACCGCG
Source organism: Candidatus Rokuibacteriota bacterium (assembly GCA_016179925.1). Taxonomy (GTDB): domain Bacteria; phylum Methylomirabilota; class Methylomirabilia; order Rokubacteriales; family CSP1-6; genus JACPCG01. The sequence goes on from JACPCG010000091.1 coordinate 5,839, forward strand.
GCACTCGAGTTGTCCTACATGCTGGATGTGGCTCAGACGATCGTCCACTCCGCGCTCGAGCGAAGGGAGTCGCGCGGCTCGCACCAGCGCACCGACTATCCGCAGAGGGACGACGAGCGGTTCCTGGCGCACTCCCTGGCCTATCGCGCGGAGGAGGGTTCTCCCCGGATCGCGTATCGGCCGGTCACGATCACCCGCTGGCCGCCGGGCAAGCGGGTCTACGGGAGGTAGGGACGGATGCCGTCCACCGTCGCTCTCACCGTCGCGCGCTATCGGCCGGAAAGGGAATCCGAACCCACCTTCCAGACCTATGAGATCCCCTTTCGGAAGGACTGGGTGGTCCTGGATGCCCTCAACCACGTCAAGGACGAGCTGGACGGATCCCTCTCCTTCCGGTGGTCGTGCCGGATGGGCGTGTGCGGCAGCTGCGGGATGAAGGTGAACGGCACGCCGAAGCTCACGTGCGCGACCTTCCTGTCCGACTACGTGCCCGCTCCCATTCGCGTGGAACCCCTGGACTACTTTCCGGTGGTGCGCGACCTGGTGGTGGACCTCACTGATTTCATGCGAAAGCTCAAGCAGGTGAAGCCCTGGATCATCCGCACGGAGGAGAAGCCGCCGGCCGAGGGCGAGTACCTCCAGACTCCCGACCAGCTCGACACCTACAAGCAGTTCAGCATGTGCATCAACTGCATGCTGTGCTACTCCGCGTGCCCCATCTATGGACTCGAGCCGAGCTTCATCGGTCCAGCCGCCATCGCCCTGGCCCAACGGTACAACATGGACTCCCGAGACGAGGGGGCAGCGGAACGCCTGAAGATCCTCTCCGAGCACGACGGCATCTGGCAGTGTACCTTCGTGGGCGAGTGCACGAAGGTGTGCCCCAAGCACGTGGATCCCGCGGGCGCAATCCAACAGTACAAGCTCACCGGCGCGACCCGCTGGGTCAAGTCGCTGCTCCTCCCGTGGGGCACGAGATGAGCGCCGAGCCCCACTATACCCTGTACCATCCCCGGTGGTACCGCCGCCGCGTGTCGGTCTGGTGGTGGCTTCAGAACCGGTCCTATACGTGGTTCGTCCTGCGTGAGCTCACCAGCGTGTTCGTAGCCTTCTTCGCCGTGGTCTATCTGTGGCAGCTCCGCGCCCTCGCCCAGGGTCCCGAGGCCTATGGGCTGTTCCTCTTGCGGCTGAAGACGCCGCTCTTCCTCGCCCTCGATACGGTTGCCTTCCTCTTCGTCCTCTTCCATGCCATCACCTGGTTCCATCTGACCCCCAAGGCCATGGTCTTCCAGGTCCGGGGCAAGCGAGTGCCCGACTGGGTCATCGTCGGCTCGAACTACGCGGCCTGGCTCGTGCTCTCGGGGGCGGTGGCCTTTACGCTGCTGCGCGGGTAGATCGTGGGACGGATCACGCCGCTGTTGTGGCTCTTGTTCAGCGCCGGGGGGACGGTCGCCGCGCTCCTCTTCCCCGTGCATCTCGTTCTGACAGGCCTGGCGTTTCCCCTGGGATGGCTCGAGGCACCGAGCTACGAGTTCCTCCACCGGCTCCTGACGCATCCGATGATACGACTCTACCTCTTCGTCCTCATCTCTCTACCGCTCTTCCATTGGGCCCATCGCTTCAGGTACACGCTGTACGATGGGCTGCAGCTGAAGCACCTGACCGAGCTCATCGCGGTCCTGTGCTATGGCGTCGCCTTCCTGGGAACGGCCATGACCGCCTACCTGTTGTGGAACATCCCGTAGCGAAGAGAACGAAGCCGCGAGAACCGGCGGTGGATGGGCTCGTGGCGAAGCATCGTGAGAAGGCTGTGAGAGCCATAGCCGCCACCCACGACCGGGGTTCATGACGGAGGTGGATAGATGTCGAGATATCTCATCGTCACGCATCAGACCGCCCTGAGCCCCGATCTCCGGCGCAAGGTGAGTGCGCTGATCGCAGAGGACCCCGCAGCGGAGTTCGCCGTGCTCGTACCGGAAGCGCCCGGGTTGCCGTTGACGTGGGAGGGCGAAACGGTGGACGTGGCAAGGCAGCGCGCCGAAGCAGCAAAGACGCTACTCGAAGAGACGGTGCGCGCGCGAGTCTTCCGCACTGCCGTTGGTCCGTCAGAGCCGCTGCAGGCGATCACCGACGAACTGCGCATGCACCCTGGCTACGACACCCTCGTCATCTGCACCTTGCCGCCTGGCATTTCCCGCTGGCTGAAGTTGGACCTCGTGCACCGGGCCGAGCGGAAGTTCGGCTTGCGTGTCATCCACGTCGTGGCCGATGCGGCCGCGCCAGCGCGTCCGTGAAACCTTGTGGCTTGAGCGGTCCCACTGGTGAGACTGCTGCGTGGCCGCGCTCAGCCTCACCCAGATGCAGGAGATCGCGCTGCCGATCGACCGCGGCCCGGTATCAGTGACGGCAGCGACCGCTGAGGTTGTGGTAGCTCCCAGCGGTGAGCGGCGAAATGGGCAGCACTCCACGGGCACGACTCGCCAGACCTCACGCCGACACGCTGTGGGACCGCTGGAGGGATCGCGCGCCGAGACTCGACGCCATCCGCACCGGGGGCTTCCGCGGTGTGAGATTCGGGCACGTGCGAGCGTGGGTCGTGAGCGACGCCCGCAGGTCGGTCCCGCACTGGCGGCAGAGACAACACCCTTTGCCGACGTCGGTCCCGAGCTCCTCAGGCCGGTAACCCTGGCGGCAGGTCTCGCAGAACGCAACCGGATGATCCGGGCATAGGGCGAAGAGCACCGCTCGCAGCCGAATGAACAACAGCATGGGGGGCATCGTCGTCCTCAAGCAGGGACCCGTCAAGAGCCGTCGGCAAAAAAGTTCTGTGGAACGCTGTGGATTCAGGTGGACAGGGCTCGGTGACGGACACGTTGTCCACCGATTTCGGTGGATAGCGACGATCTTGACCGCCTGGGAGCCTGCGGCTAAGCTCGGCCCACTCGTCCACGCAGCGGAGGCGGGAGTCCGGGAATGGGAGGACCGCACATGAGTGAGCTCCTCTTTGTCGTCGAACGACGGCGACCGGGGATGTACGAGTCACTCAAGCAAACCTGCGTGGACGTCGAAGATGTGCAGGTTGTCCTCGACCGACGTCAACAGGAACGGCGTCGATCCCCCGCAAGGTTCGACCGCGACCGTCGTCAATCGGAGCGCCGCACACGCAACATTGACGCGCAGTTGACCTCGCTCGGCTTCGCCGTCGTCAAGCGAGACCTCCCACCCCACGAAGCGTTCGGCCAATCGCCGGGAGCTCAGGTCGCGCCGATTCACGCCGAGACGGCAGCCTTCTTGGCACGGGTGCCCCTGTTCAGCGGGTTCTCGGGGGAGGAAATCGGGCAATTGGCCGCGCGCATGAAGCGACGGAGGCTCCGAGCCGGGCAGATCCTCTTCGAGGAAGGCGACCTCGGGGAGGAAATGTTCTTGGTCCAGGAGGGAAGAGTCCTCATCTCCAAGGAGGTCACGGGGAGAGCGGAAGAAGTGCTGGCCGTCATAGAGCCCGGGGATTTCTTCGGGGAGATGAATGTCTTCGGGGGGCTCCGACGGTCGGCGACGGTCCGTGCGGAGACCGACGCTGTGCTGCTCGATCTCGATCACGCGAATCTGCAGCATCTCGTCGAGCGGAGTCCGCGGGCCGGACTGATCTTCTTCGCGGCGATGGTGCGGGAATTCAGCAAGCGTCTGGATCGAACCGACGATCTCGTGGCCGAGGTGACGCGATGGGGGCTGGAGGCGACGGGCCTGGACGAGGACTTCGAATGAACGTGGCGCCCCATCAGACGATCGACTGAGCCTCGTGCCCTAGCCCGCGGGTTCCACGGAGACCTTCATTAGGATCTTGCCCCATCCTCCTTTGTCGAGCCCGACATCGTGGCACTGCACCACCGCCGTCCGCTCGTTCTTCGGGTCGGAGTGGCTGATGAACCGCTCGTAGATCGCGTTCACGGGGCTCTCGAGGGCGCAGAGCGCGAAGAGGCACATCTTCTCCGGGCATGCCCCGGTGATCAGCTGACCGTTCCCGTCCATCACGAACTTCTGTCCCACCTTGTGACCGGCGTGGCATCCGTGGGACTCGATGACCTCCGCGATGATGCGCGACTTCACGAACTCCGGGGTTTCGGTCACCATCCTGACCTTCAGCGGGTCGGACCGGAAGATCTCCATCTCCGCGTCGGTGTAGCCCATGTGCGCCTGAAAGCGCTTCCAGAGCCGTTCCTTGTCCATGAGGTGTCCCCCTTCTCTCGGTCGAGGCCCGGGCTCGCGACGCCGATCAGGCTCGGCTCGGCGGCCCGAGCCGGGCGAGGTAGGCCGCGGGCGCGCCGTCGCGGCGCTTGTAGACGTGGAGCGTGCACCCGCCGTCCGGCCGCGCCGGCTCGTCGAACACCCAGTGGGGCCGGCCGAACCACTCGACGGGGGCGACGCCGTTCCAGATCGGGCAGTGAGAGCAGTACACCGGGAACCGGGCCTGGCCCAGCGTGAGAGGACCGCGCTCCTCGACGAACGGCAGCGCGTCGGGGCCCGCGTAGGCGCCGGCGAGCCGCAGCCGCCCGCCGCTGCCGCAGGGCGCCTGCTCGATCGTGAACTTCTCGCCGTCCTCCCGCACGGCGACCTGCCCCATGTGCTGCTTGAGGAGGAAGGCGCTGGCTCGGGCGAACGCGGCGGCGCTCATCCGCTCCCACTTCTCGAAGCCCGGACGCTGGCCTTCGGCGGTCGCCATGTGGAAGTGCCGCAGCTCGCCGGGCCCGAACCGCCGCAGCACCCAGCCGAAGCTCTCGGCCATGAAGCGGATCAGCCGGTCGTGGAGCGGGAGGTACTGGCTCTGTTCCTTGACGTCGACGAGCGTGCGCGCGCGCGCGCCCTCGCCCGCCTCGATGGCGCGGACGATCTCGTCCGCGAGCCGCGCCTGCTCCTGCTCGAACCGCGCCTCGCCGGCCTCGAGCACGCGGGCGGTCCGCGCGATCTCCTCGTCGAGCGTGCCCGGCGGCTCGCTCGGCGGGGCCGGGTCGCCCCAGGCGCGCCGCATGAGGCCGGCCATGTCGGTCTGGAAGCGGTGCACGAGCGAGGCTGCCTCGGACGCTGCGGGGACGCCCGGCGAGGCCTCGGCGCGTGCGGCCGTCTCGCGGAGGAGCGGCAGCAGCACGCGGATCGTGATGCCGAGCCCGCGGTACATGAGCGAGTACTCCTTGGCGAGGCTCCGCGCCTGGCCGTCGCCCTCGAGCGCGAGCCGTCGCGCGGCCGCGAGGTTCCCGGACTCGAGCGCGGCCCGGAGCGTATCGCTGAGCCGCCGGCCCCACTCCTGCACTGGCACGGTCACTGCCCCCGTCAAACCCTTCAGCCCGGAAACCCTGTGAGCGAAGGTCCGAGCGATGCTTGCCTACCGCTCACCGTTCGCACGACGCCCGGGGCAGCCGGGTCGCTGGACCCGGCCTCAGCCTCGGCGTTGAGCCGGGCGATGTTTCGCGCGAGCCTCTCCAGGACGAACAGGGTGTGCTTCCGGAAATGGAGCAAGAGCGCCATGAGGTGGACGGCCGCCTCGAAGTTCTGCGGCCGTGTCACGAGCGTGCCGAGGAGCGTGCGCCAGAAATGCCATGCGGTCCCGCGCCCGAACCCGAGCCGCCAGATCACGGCCCCCAGCGCGGTGATCTCGGTCCAGCGCCCCCGCGTGGAGCCGAGTTGCTTCGGCCGCCGCCTGAGCTGTCGGGCGAGTGTCAGCACCCGGCCGAAGTAGCGTTCCGGGCAGTACAGGCGACGCACGATCGACGCGTAATCCTCGAGGATCTCGGCACCCGGCCGCGACGGGGTGAAATTGAGGCCGCTCGTCGCCTGATCCGCGTCACCCGGCCGCTGGATCGCGTAGCCCTCGGCTAACCGCCCCTCCCGAGCCAGCCGCCGCGTCAGCTGGGTCTTCGGGAGCGCGGTGAGGAGGCCCACCATCGCCATCGGGATCCCCGCGGCCTCCACACACTCGACGATCGCCTCCGCTGCGCCCCTGGTCTCGCCGTCGAAGCCGACGATGAAGCCGGCGGTGACGACCATGCCGTGGCGATGGAGGCGGTGCACGCTCTCGACGATGGAGCCGCGCGTGTTCTGCTTCTTCTGGGTGCGGATCAGCAGGTCCTTGTCGGGCGTCTCGATGCCGACGAAGACATAGCGGAAGTCCACGGCTTCCATCATGGCGAGGAGCTTGGGATCGTCCGCGAGATTGAGGGATGCCTCGGTGCTGAAGTAAAACGGGAAGCCGCGCTCGCGGCTCCAGGTCAAGAGCTCCGGCAAGAACGCCATCACGCTCTTCTTGTTGCCGATGAAGTTGTCGTCCACGAAGTCCACGTGGCCCTTGTAGCCCAGCCGGTGGAGGCAGTCCAATTCTCGAAGGACCTGGCGGGAGGTTTTCGTGCGGGGCTTCCGGCCGTAGAGCTCGATGATGTCGCAGAACTCGCAGTTGAACGGGCAGCCGCGGGAGAACTGGATGCCGACGTGCAGGTACTTCCGCAGCTCGAGCAGGTCGAATCGCGGCGTCGGGCTCTGGGTCACGTCGGGTTTCTCCTCCGCGCGATAGGTCCCGTGCGTGGCCCCGGCGTTCAGGTCGGCCAGGAACTTCGGGATCGTCATCTCCCCTTCGTCGAGCACCAGGTAATCGGCCGCCGCGTAGACGTCCGGCTGGCTGGTGGGATCCTGGCCGCCGACGACGACCCGCTTGCCGCGGGCGTGGCAGAACTCGATGAGGGCCAGGAGGCTCCGTTGCTGTGGGATCATTCCGCCCGTCATGACGATGTCCGCCCACTCGACGAGCGCCGGGTCCATCTCGCGCACGTTGAGATCCAGCAGCCGGATCTCCCACTCCTGGGGCAGGAGCGCCGCCACCGTCACGAGACCGAGCGGCGCCGCCGGGTAGCGGGCACCGAAGAGCTCGCAGACCTCGCGGTAGTTCCAGTAGCTGAATTCCGGGAAGCGGGGCGACACGAGGAGGCACCTGGTCATCGGGCCCTCACGGTGGTCCTCGTCGCGGCGAAAGTCAAGAGGGCCGGGCGACGATGTGTCATACTCCATGCGTCTGGCCCGGTCGCCGGTTCATCGTGGACCCCGCCTTACCAGACCACGGCTCTGGCGCTGTCTTCCGCGTTCCAGGGAGTGTCGTCACCAGCGGGAGATCCCTTCGGAGGTGCGCGATGGCGCACAAACTGTTCATCGGCGGCCTGTCCTTTTCGACGTCCAACGATCGCCTTCGCGAATTGTTCGCTCAGGCCGGCGGGGTTGAATCAGCCACGGTGGTGACGGACCGTGACACGGGGCGCTCGCGCGGGTTCGGCTTCGTCGAGATGGCGACGGCCGAGGAAGCCGACGCGGCGATCAAGAAATTCAACGGCCAGGAAGTGGATGGCCGGATGCTGAAGGTCGAGCTCGCCAAGCCCTCAGGCTCGGGCGGCGGCCGGAGCGGCGGCGGGTTCCGGAGCGGCCCGCGCGGCGGGAATCGCTGGTAGGCGGGCGCCCGGGATGCAAGTGACGGCGTTCTCGACTCCGGCCCATCCCGAGTGGCGGTGGCGCATCGTCAACTACGCAGGGGAGATGGTCGAGGAGTCGCGCGAGACGTTCCCGACCATCGCCGCCGCCGTGGCCCGCGGCACGCGGCGCCTCATCGAGATGAACGTCGTCGATCGCTCGGAGCCCGTCCGCGGCTACCGGTCGACCTCCCACCTGCGAGGCCGCTGAATGAAGGTCGAGGTCTTCGACAACCAGATCGAGGCCGCGCTCAAGACGCTCAAGAAACAGATGCAGAAGGACGGCCTCTTCCAGGAGATGAAGCGGCGCGCGCACTACGAGAAGCCGTCGGTCAAGCGGAAGCGCAAGCAGGCGCAGGCGCGGAAGAAGCGGCGGCGGGCCCTCCAGCGCGCCCGTCCCTGGGACGAGGACTGAGTACATGGGGGGCCTCGAAGGGCCCCCCAAGCCCCCCGACGCTCGGAAGCGCCCCGGCACAGCCCTGACACAGCCGGGGCGCTCCTCGACCCCGCGGGTCGTTCACGGGCTCTGAGTCAGGCCGCCTTCAGGCGGGGGTCGAGCAGGTCGCGGAGCGCGTCGCCCAGCACGTTGAAGCCGAACACCGCCAGGCTGAGCGCCAGGCCGGGGAAGATCGAGAGCCACGGCGCGCGCACCATGTACGAGCGTCCCGTGGCGCTCAGCATGCCGCCCCACGAGGGGTGCGGCGGCGGCACGCCGTAGCCGAGAAAGCTCACCGCCGCCTCCACCAGGATGACGAAGCCGAGCGCGTTGCTGGCGACGATGATGATCGGCGCCAGGACGTTCGGCAGGACGTGGCGGCGCAGGATCCGCAGGTGCGAGGCCCCGGCGGCCAGGCTCGCCTCGATGTAGGGCTGCTCCCGGATCACCTGAGTGGCGCCGCGGATCGTCCGCGACTGCGGGAAGGACTGGCTGATCCCGAGGGCCAGGACGAGGTGGCCGAGCCCAGGGCCGAGCAGCGCCAGGATCACGATGACCGTCACCAGGCCGGGGAACGCCATCCACGCGTCAACCGCGGAGGAGAAGGGGAACGCCACCGTCAACGTGACCGTCAGCAGGGCGCCGAGCGTGGACCACCAGCGGACCATGTCAGTCTCCCTTCAGCGTTCGCGTCGGGCCGATCACGTCTTGAGACCGATCGACCGGGCGAACTCGAGCATCTCCCGGGCCGTCTTCACCATCGCTTCGTCGACCATGTCGCCTTTGTACGTCACCGCGGCGATGCCCTTCTTCTCGGCTTCGGCCATCGCCGCGATGAGCCCCTGGTAGTACTCGATCTCGTCCGCGGCCGGCGTGAAGACCCGGTTGACGATCGGGACGTGGGACGGATGCATGACGGTCATGCCGCGGTAGCCGAGCTGCCGGTTCCACCGCGCGTCCTTCTCCAGTCCCTCCAGGTCTTTGATGTTCCACCAGGAGCTGATCGTCGGGTACTCGATCCCCGCCGCCCGCGCATCGAGCACGGCCTTGGAGCGGAGGAAGAGCGTCTCCATGCCGTCCTTGGACCACTGGTAGCCGATGGCCCTGGCGGCGTCGCCTCCCGGGCCGGCCGCCAGCGACACCCGCCGGACGCGCCGGCAGGACGTCGCGATCTCGTAGATGCTCCGCATCGCCTTGGCCGTCTCGCACCCCAGCGGCGTCTCGATCGTCCCGACCGGGACCCCCCGGCGCCGCTCGAGCTGGGTCAGGAGCGCGTCGAGCGCGTGCAGATCGGCGGCGGTTTCCACCTTCGGCAGCACGACGCCGTCGAGCTGCGGGCAGACGACGGCCTCGAGGTCGTCGAAGGTGAGCCCCGTGGCGAAGCCGTTGACGCGGACGTTCACGGCTTGCCCCTTCGCCTTGAGCGCCTCGACGCCCGCCCTGGTGATCGGGCGGGCCGCAACCTTCTCCTGATCGGGGACCGAGTCCTCCAGGTCCAGGATCAAGCAATCCGCGCCGTACCCCACCGCCTTCTCGATCCAGGCCGGGCGATTGCCGGGGACGAACAGCGCCGAGCGGTAGGGCTTCATGGTCGTGCTCCTTCACCGAGCCTTGTAGGCCGGCTTCCGCTTCTCGGCGAACGCCCGCGGACCCTCCCTGGCGTCCTCCGTCGTGCGCAGGAATTCCTGGAAGGCCTGCTCGAGCCGAAGGCCGTGCTCGAGCGGCACGCTTTGACTCCTGATGGCCAGCTCCTTGACGGCGCGCAGCGCGAGCGGGCCGTTCTCGCAGAGTTGTCTCGCCACCTGCTCCGCGGTCGGCAGCAGGTCCTTCAGGGGGACGACCCGGTTGACGAGCCCGTAGGCGAGCGCCTCCTGCGCCGTGAGACGTCGTCCGAGCAGCAGCATCTCCATGGCGATCGCGTAGGGAAGCTGTCTGAGCGCGCGTTGCGTGCCGCCGTTGCCGGGCAGGATGCCGCGCTTCACCTCCGAGATCTCGAACACGGCGTGCTCGGCGGCGATCCGCACGTCGGTGGCGAACAGCAGGGTCATGCCTCCGGCCAGGCAGTAGCCGTTGATCGCCGCGATCACGGGCTTCCAGACTTCCAGCCCGCGATTGAGGATCATGTCCTTCTGGGTGAGCCAGAAGTCCGCTTTGCCGGGGGTCCGGGTGATGAACGACTTGAGGTCGGCGCCAGCCGTGAACGCTTTCTCCCCCGCTCCGGTGATGATGGCGACCCAGACGTCCGGGTTATCGCGCACGTCGATCCAGGCCTTCGACAGTTCGGCGTACACCTCCGCATCCATGGCGTTCATGGCCTCGGGCCGGTTGATCGTGATGTGGGCTACGCTGTCCTTGACCTCGTAGATCAATTTCATCATCTTCCCTTCCTCCTCGACCCCGCGGAGGCGGCGCGGTCGGCTCTCGTCGAGAGCGCGTCGTCCGGCATGGCGCGCCGATGGTATCATCGCTCCGCCCATGACGGTATTCCCCGGCTTCACGCTCCCCGAGGAGCTGCGCGTCCTGCGCGACCAGGTCCGCCGCTTCATCCGGGAGGAGATCCTCCCGCTGGAGCAGCGCCTCGACCCGGACGCGCCCGAGATCCCGGACGAGGATTTCGAGCGGCTGTCCGCGAAGACCAAGGCGGCGGGGCTGTGGGCGCTCGCAGCGCCGGAGGAGTACGGCGGCGGCGGGCTCGACACGTTCAGCATGTGCGTCGTCCTCGAGGCGATGGCCCAGCACCGGATGGGCCTCTACAATCCGGGCTGCGGCGTCTTCGGCCGCTACCCGCCGCCCGCGATCTGGGCCGGGACCCGCGCGCAGATCGAAAAGTACGCGGTGCCGACGATCCGCGAGGGCCGGAGGACCTTCTTCGCCATCACGGAGCCCTCGGGCGGGTCCGACCCCGCCGGCGCCATCCAGACGCGCGCCGAGCGGCGCGGCGACCGCTGGGTGCTCAACGGGCGCAAGGTCTTCATCTCCCACGCCCACGAGGCCACCTGGGGCGTGGTCTTCGCGCGCACGGACCGCGCCAAAGGGCGCGCCGGCATCTCCTGCTTCATCGTCGAGCGGGGCACGCCGGGGTTCACCGCCAGGAACATCCGCACGATCCGCACGTCCGCCGTCCCGAACGACGTCGTCTTCGAGGATTGCGAGATCCCGGCCGAGAACCTCGTCGGCCAGGAGGGCCAGGGCCTCGATCTCGCGTTCGACCTGCTGGTGAAGCAGCGCTTTCCCTACTCGGCGTGCAACCTCGGCGTCGCGGTCGCCGCGCACCGCATGGCCGTCGCCCACGCCAAACAGCGCTCGACCTTCGGCGTCCCGCTGAGCCAGCGCCAGGCGATCCAGTGGATGCTGGCCGACGCCGAGGTCGAGCTGCGCGCCGCGCGCTGGCTCATCTGGGAGGGGGCGTGGAAGGCCGATCGCGGCGAGGACGCGCGCGTCGAGGCCTCGATCGCCAAGCTCTACTCGAGCGAGGTGCTGGGGCGCGTGATCGACGCCGCCGTGCAGATCCACGGGGGCTACGGCGTGTCGAAGGAATTTCCGCTGGAGCGCTGGTACCGCGAGGCCCGCGTGCGCCGCATCGGGGAAGGCCCGTCGGAGGTGCACCGCATGGTGATCGCGCGCGCGCTGTTCCGCTGAGCCGATGCTGCCGCTGACGGGAATCCGGGTCGTCGAGCTCGGACAGAACCTGGCGGGGCCCGTCGCCGCCGAGATCCTCGCGCACCTGGGCGCGGACGTCATCAAGATCGAGCGCCCCGAGGGCGACGACGCCCGGCGCTGGGGCCCACCGTTCTGGAAGGGCGTTTCGCCGGGCTTTCTGGCCGTCAACGCCAACAAGCGCGCGATCACGGTGGACCTCAAGGACCCGCGGGAGGCGGCCTGGCTCGTGGAGTTCGTCAGCCTCGCCGATGTCCTTGTTCAAAACCTGCGCCCCGGCTCGCTCGACGAACTGGGGCTGGGTCCGGCGGCGCTCACGGCCCGCTACCCGCGATTGATCTACTGCTCCGTCTCGGCCTTCGGCAGCACGGGGCCGCTCGCGCTCAAGCCGGGCTACGAGCCGATGGTCCAGGCCTTCTCCGGCCTCATGATGATGAACGGGGACGAAGATGGCCCGCCGACCCGGATCGGGACCTCGATCCTCGACTACGGGTCGGGTATGTGGGCGGCCGTCGGCGCGCTCGCGGCACTGGTGAACCGCCAGCAGACCGGCCGCGGCTGCGTCGTGGACGCCTCGCTGTTCGAGGCGGGTCTGGCGTGGCTCAAGGGGCACGTCGCCAGCTTCAAGGTGTCCGGCGTCGTCCCCGAGCGCCACCGAACGGGAAGCCACCGCGTCGTCCCCTTCCAGGGCTTCGAGACGAAGACCGGCCCGATCATCGTCGCGGCCGGCAACGACCGGCTCTTCGCCAAGCTCGCCGGCGCGCTCGGGCATCCCGAGTGGGCGACCGAGCCGCGGTTTGCGAGCAATGCGGCGCGCGTCGCCCACAAGCCGGAACTCCTCGCGCAGATCGCCGAGATCATGCTCACGCGCAGCAAGGGCGAGTGGATGGATCGGCTCGAGGCCGCGGGAGTGCCGTGCGCGCCGATCAACACCCTGCCCGAGGCGATCGTGCTGCCGCAGACCATCGCCCTCGGGATGCTCCAGCGCGTCCCCGGCGAGGCGCTGAGCCTGGTGGGGCTGCCGGTCTCGTTCGACGGCGTGCGGCCCGAGATCCGTCTGGCCCCGCCGAAGCTCGGCGAGCACAACGACGAGATTCGAGGGAGGAAGGAGTGAGGGTCGGAACGAGGACGGTCATCGCGGCGCTGGGCCGGACCCGAGGTTCGTCCAGACGGTGATCTACATGCTCTTCGACGAGGACCACGAGCGCAAATGGGAGCGCGCGATGGCGCGCCGCCGGATCGACCTCTGATGCCGCGGGCCGTGGGGCGCACGGGACGGGCCCTCCTCGGCCACGCTGGCCGCGACCCGCGAGCGCCGTTCCCCGGTGCGCGGCTTCGGGTCCACCCCCAGAAGCCGCGGGTCGCGGAGCGCCCGCCCCGTGCGCCCCACGGCCCCCGCGCGGCGTTCCGCATCGCGCGCCGGGCGGCTGCGCTGCTCGCCGCGCTGCTGCTCGGGCCCGCGCCGGCGGCCGCTGGGCTGCAGCTTCCGCCCGGCTTCTCCGTCCACGTCTACGTCAGCGGCGAGGGCTTCGGCGCCGGGATCGGCACGCGCGGCGTCCCGTCCTTGTCCACGCTCGCCTTCGACGAGACGGGCACCCTCTATCTCGCGCGGACGGGGCGCCGCTATTCCGGCGGCGAGGTGGAGGACGTGTGGCCGATCTACCGGATCACGCCGGGCGGCGCGCGCCTGACGCCGGCCACGGAGGCGGGCTTCTTCTACGGCCCGCCGCTGCCCAACGCCCAGGTGGCCGCGGTCCGCGGCGGGCGCGAGCTCCTCGTGACGACGTTCGACCGCGAGCGGAAGGTCGGCGTCCTCTACCGCCTGGTCGACGGGCGCGCGGAGCTGGTCGCGGGCGGCACGCCCGAGCGTGGCGCGCCGCTGCTGAGCCAGCCGGAGGGCGCCGCCGTGGACTCGGCGGGCAACATCTACGTCGCCGATCGCGCCCGGGGCGCCGTCGTGAAGCTCGATCCCTCGGGTCGCGTCGTGGATCCCCGCTGGCTCGCCGTGAGCCGGCCCCGGCTCGTGGTGGCGCGCGGGGATCGGCTCTGGATCGGCAGCGACGGAGACGTGGAGGCGCCGTGGCAGCGGGGCGCCGGCGAGGTCTGGACAGCCGCGCCCGGGAGCGCGCCGGCGGTGGCGCTGCGCGGGCCCATCGCCGCCGCGCTCGGCGTGAGCCCGACGGGACACCTCTTCGTCGCCGATCGCCACGCGGCGAAGATCGTCTTCCTCGACGCCGAGGGCAAGCGCGTCGAGTTCGTGAGCTTCACGGATGGCGACGCCCCGCGGAGCCTCGGCTTCGCGCCGGTCACGCCGGACACCCGCCGCGCCGGCATCGCCGGCGATCTCTTCGTCATCACGATCAGCCGGGGCACCTGGCAGGTCAACGAGATCCTCCGCATCTCGGGCCCGTTCGACGAGCTCGTCCAGGGGAGGAAGCGATGACGGATCGATTCGGCGGCTGCACCGTCGAGCTCCGCGTGGCGGATTTTCGGGCCGGCGTGGAGTTCTATTCGCGGCTCTTCGGGCGGAAGCCCGACTTCGAGCCCCACCGCGACTTCGTCGAGTGGGAAGGCTTCGACGACTTCTGGTTCCAGCTCGGCGAGGGCGAGGCGCGGCCGGCGCATCCGCTCCGCTTCCGCGTCGAGGACATCGACGCTGAGCACAGCCGCGTCGAGGGCCGGCTCGGTGCGCGCTGCTCCGCCATCACGCGCATCCCCGAACTCGTCGCGTTCTTCGACTTCAGCGATCCGTGGGGGAACAACCTCGGCTTCTACCAGCGGCTCTTCGTGGACGAGCCGCGGGTCCCGGGCGGGAGCTTCCACGACTTCGAGAGCTGACCGGCGGATCAGGGAGCGCGCCCGGCCGGGGAGACCATCCCGGGACCTTCCGCCGCGTTGTGGCGCCACTGCCCCTCCGGGCGCCGTCGCGCCCCATGTGCGGTCCGGCCGTGCCGTCGAGTCCGCCGTCTCTTCAAGCACTTCTGCAGAGCGAAGCTCCCTGCTCGCGTCGGCAGGTTTTGTGCAGGGGTACGAGCGAAGGCGAGACGGGGGTGTCCTATGACGGCGGAAGGGCTGTTCCCGCGAATCCTGGTTCCCACGGACTTCTCCGAGGGGTCGGAGAGAGCATGGAGCTTGGCGCAGCGCGTTGCCGCGACGCTCGGCGCAGAACTGGTGCTGCTGCATGTGCTGCCCGGGACCCCGCTGGACACCCTCGAGAGGGAAGAACGGCGGGCGGAATTGCATCGGCTGCAGGCCGAGCATCAGCTCGGCATCCCGCGCGCGGACGAGGAGGAGGAGACGGTGCCCGGGAAACGGGTCTTCGAGGGGCCACTGACGGGCGAAGCGCTCCAGGAGTTCTCCGTCGCCGGACGTGAGTGGGCGGCGCTGCTCGAGCAGTGGGCGTCCGCGGCCCGGGCCGCCGGCTGCAAGGTGCGCACGATGTTCCGCGTGGGCGTCCCCTACCGGGAGGTCGTCGCGGCGGCGAAGGACGAGCGCGCCGATCTCGTGCTCCTCGCCACCCACGGGCGCGGGCAGATCCACCGGCTGCTGGTCGGCAGCGTCGCGGACCGGGTGATCCGGATGGCGCCCTGCCCGGTGCTCACGGTCAAGGAGGCGTGACGAGCGAGAGGTCTTCCTCCGGGTGGGCGCTCCGCGACCCGTCGGACCACTCCACGAGCGCGAACCGGATCATCTCCTCCTCCGCGAACTTCAAGATCCGGCCGCGACGGTCCGGCGGACCGTCTGCGAGCCGCACGATGTCCCCGACCTTGAGCCCGTCCATGAAGGTATCGAGCCGCAACGATAGCCCCCGAGTCAAGTATGGCCGTCCTTGACCCCGTCCGGGCCCGGCGCTAGGCTCGCCCCACCTGTCCGACGGGAGGCGACCATGAAGGCGCACACGATCACGGGCGGCGGCGGTATCCAGCTCCACGTGGAGGAGACCGGCAACCGGCGGGGCCGGCCGTTCGTGGAGAATGCACCGCGCTTCAACCGTGAGCTGCGCGCCTTCACGAAGGCGGCGGCGAAAGCGCGGGTGCGCTAGAGGCGGTCGTGAGAAAGCTCGTGCTCGCGGTGATGCTGCTCGCTCCGGCGACGGCGTGGACCCAGGCGCCGACGCTCGACGGAACGTGGACGGGGACGTGGCGAACGGGCAGCGGGCAGAGCGGCAGCCTCGTCTTCCGTCTGACGCAAGCGGGAGAGGCGGTCAGCGGCACCTACGATGCGGAGGGGGGACCGGCGGGCTCGCTGCGGGGCGTGCGGGTGCGCGGAACGCTGAAGGGGGAGCGGCTCGAACTGACGACCCGCGATGCGAAGCGCGCATTCGAAGGACGGCTGCAGGGCGACACGATCTCGGGGACGTACTGGGGCACGAGGTCGGTGAAGAGCTTCTACGCGACGAAGGCCAAGGCGCGATGAAGGTCGCCGGAGGCCACGGCGGGGCGCGAAAGGAGTCAGGGGTGGACCAGAAGCCGGACAAGCAGCGCGTGCAGGAGTTCGCGCGGAAAATCTTCGGCCTCTACACGAGCGGGCTCCTGACGCTGATGGTGGACATCGGCCACAAGACGGGGCTCACGCTACGTGCGCGAGTGGCTCGGCGCGATGGCGACGGGCGGCATCGTGACGTACGAGGCGGCGTCGCGGACGTTCACGCTCCCGGCCGAGCACGCCATGTGCCTCACCGGCACCTCGAGCCGCAACCTCGCCGCGGGCAGCCAGGGGCTGCCCATGCTCGCCAAGCGGCTGCCCCGGGTCGTCGAGTGCTTCCGCAGCGGGGGCGGCGTGCCCTACGAGGAGTTTCGGCCGGACTTCACCGAAGCCCAGGACGCCTCCTGGCGCCTCCTCTACGACGGGCTCCTGATCAAGGGCTTTCTCCCGGCCGCGAAGGGCCTGCCGGAGCGGCTCGCGGCGGGGATCCGCGTGGCCGACCTCGGCTGCGGGACCGGGCACGCCATCAATCTCATGGCGCGCGAGTATCCGAAGTCCACGTTCGTCGGCTACGACCTGGGTGAGGATGCGATCGCCCGCGCGCGTGCGGAGGCCCGGGACATGGGGCTCACCAACGCGAGCTTCGAGGTCCTCGACGCGACCCGACTGCCCGCCGAGCCGAATTTCGATCTGATCGCGTCGTTCGACGCGATCCACGATCAGAAGGATCCGGCCGCGGTTCTGGGGCGCGCGGCCGCGGCGCTGGCGCGCGACGGCATCTACCTCATGGTCGAGCCGAAGGCCTCGAGCAACCTCGAGGACAACATCGGCAACCCGTTCACGCCCTACATGTACGGGATGAGCGTGCTGCACTGCATGACGGTCTCGCTCGCCGTGGGCGGGGCGGGCCTCGGCACCGTGTGGGGGGAGCAGACCGCGCGGCGGATGCTCGCGGACGCGGGCTTCACGTCCGTCGAGGTGGTGGACGCGCCCGGACCCCAGAACAACATCTACATCTGCCGCCGGTAGGAATCGCCGCGAGGCCTACGAGCGCTGCATGACCGGGCGCGGCGACACGGTAGGCCCCGCGGACACGTCGCGTTGACGCCTCAACTGCCCGGCGGACGATAGCTGACCGACTTCTTCGCCGCCTGATCGACCTCCTCGGGCGTCATGAGCACCGTCGTCTTGACCTTCACCACGCCGGACGCGTTGATGGTCAGAGCGAGCGCGGCCGTGGTCACGTTGTCGGGGAGGTCGGCGATGCCGACGACGTCCGCATCGCCGAACGCGTAGTAGAACGCCTCGAGCCTCCCGCCCAGCGCTCCGAGGGTCTTCTCGATGTTGGCGCGTCGCGCGGTCCCGCCTTCCTTGATCAGGCCCTTCATGCCGTCGGCCAGATAGGATCCGTGGAAGAGATACTTTGGCATGATGTCCTCCTTCGCGCCCCCTCGGGCGCTCAGCCCTCCCACTTGAAGCGGGCGAAATGGCCGTTGTTCCGGCCGCTCGCGTCGTCCCAGTCGAGGCCGAACGCGTGCAGGTGGCTGCGCGTAGCCCGGGCGAGCGCGAGCCGCGAGTTGGCGGGGTGGAGCGTGTTGTCGATCGCGAGCGGCTCGGCTGGATTCACGGGGCTGGCCACGCCCTCGACGGCCTGGTCCAGCACGCCCGGAATCGAGATGGATCGGCGCATGCCGTCCTTCTGAAAGGCGATCCGCCGCTTCTCCACGCCCAGGAACTTGCCGATCAGCGGCCCGAGGGCCGCCATCGGCCCGCCGGCCTGGCCGCTCGCGATTCCGGTGATCGCCTGCTCCTGCTCGGCGCTGGCCCGCTCGTCCACGATCAGGCCGACCGACCAGTTGCCCTCGCCCATGACGCCGGGCGCGTTGCCAACCACCGCGAAGCCGAGCCCGTCGAGGGCGACGCCGGCGTGGCGTCCCTGCTCGATCCGAAAACCGAACGCGAAGAAGCAGTGGCCCTTCGTCGGCCTCCCCGTCAGGTTGGTCGGGATGCAGGGGCAGACGTAATCGCAGCTGCACGTCTCGAAGTAATCGCCCGTGAGCTGCCAGGTCGTCTTCGCCATGGCGCGCCTCCCCCGGGAACGAGTGGGACTTCGGGAAGGGTGGGGCGACTCTGCGCTCGGGGCCGGGGCCTGTCAAGGCGATTTTCCGGCGGTCGCGCTCGCGGTAGGATGGCTGCCGCCCGTATCAGCCGGGCTCGGGGGGAGTCATGACGCGTCGCTACGCCGGCTTCGTCTTCGTCGTGCTCGCGGTCGTCGTTCTCGCGGGGCAGGCGCTCGCGCAGTCGCCGGCACCGCTGCCCGAGGGGCTCACGCCCGAGGAGAAGCGCGACATCGACGTCTTCCGTCGCGCCCAGGCCTCCGTGGTCTTCATCACGGCGATCGCGCTCCGGCGCGACATCTTCACGATGGACATCTTCCAGATCCCGCAGGGCTCGGGCAGCGGCTTCGTGTGGGACCGCCAGGGTCACATCGTGACCAACTTCCACGTGATCCAGGAC
>JACPCG010000211.1 GCA_016179925.1 Candidatus Rokuibacteriota bacterium
TGCCCGGGGCCGGTCATCGAGGTCTCGCGGGCCATCAAGGGCGTGGCGCTGAACGGTGTGCTGGAGGTCCTCGCGACCGACCCGGGGTTCGTCCCCGACATGCAGGCGTTCTCGAAGCGGACGGGCCACGCGCTCTTGCACGCCGAGCACGACGAGGTCGGCGTCCGCGTCCTGATCCGCCGCACTCGCTGAGCGCGCCGCCGCTCACGCATCACCAATCCCACGATCCTCCGCGCGGGCGACGTTCCCTCGCCCTCCGCGAGCTGTAGATCTCGCCGCCGCTCTTCCTGAACTCCTCCGCCTTTTCCCGAAGTCCCTGCGCCACAACGGCGGTCTCCTCGGCGATGAGCAGAAGTGCGGCCGCCGCTGGGGCTGCGACAAGCTGGGGCTGCGACCCTTGACCCGGCACAGAGTTCTCCCATATGGTGTAAACATGACCGAGGAGGAGCTGTCCAAACGGATCGACGACCTCCACAAGCGCTTCGACGACCTGCGGGCCGACGTGAACCAGCGGTTCGCGGAGGTCAACCAGCGGTTCGGCGAGCTGCGAGGGGACATGAACCAGCGGTTCGGCGAGCTGCGAGGGGACATGAACCAGCGGTTCGCGGAGGTCAACCAGCGGTTCGGTGACATGAACCAGCGACTCAATGACCTGAACCACCGGTTCACGGACATGAACCAGAAGCTCACCACGTTCATGTGGATCGTCTCAGGGTGGTTCACCTTCCTGACTGCCGTACTCGCCGTTTTCGGCTTTCTCCGCCGGTAACCGGCTCTCTTTTTTCGCGAGCAGTGTTCTTTCCGCTGCAGGGCGAGCGCGTTCGCGTACCTTGCCCTCGTCCTGGCCGAGGAAGGTGGCGACCCAGGCGCACGTTCGCAGAGGCACCGCCCGAGGCTTGCGCAGCCAGCGCCTTGCGTGATCTTCAGCGTGGCCCGCGTGTCGGCTAGAATAGGCGTCCGTTCCAAACTGGTCCCGTCACGGTCTGACCGGCTGGGAGGGCACACCATGGGGAAGATCGAGTGCGACGAGGAACCCGGCGTCCACGCCGCCGGGGCGCTCCCGGACAACCTCGTCTTCTCCACCGACTACCCGCACGGCGACGCCAAGTACCCGCGGGCGACCGAGCAGTTCCTGAAGCTCCCCCTGCCCGAGGCGACCGCGCGCCGGATTCTCTGGGACAACTGGGCGCGGCTCTACGGGTGCTGAGCGCGCCGACCGCGCGCGAATCGGAGGTCTCTATGCGCGTCGGATTCATCGGGCTCGGGAACATGGGCGGGCCGATGGCCCTCAACCTCATCAAGGCCGGCCACGCTCTCGTCGTGCACGACGTGCGGCCGGCAGCGGCGAAGCCACACCTGGAGCGCGGCGCGAAGTGGGCGGAGAGCCCGAAGGCCGCCGCCCGAGAGAGCGAGCTGATCCTCACCTCCCTGCCGGGCCCGACCGAGGTCGAGGCGGTGGCCCTCGGGACGGACGGGATCCTCGCGGGGGCCGTCCCCGGCAGCGTCTATGCGGACCTGTCGACGGGCTCGCCGACGGTCATGCGGAAGATCCACGCCGCGTTCAAGGCGAAGGGCGTCCATGTCCTCGACGCGCCGGTCTCCGGCGGCGTGTGGGGCGCCCAGCGCGGGACCCTTCAGGTCATGGTCGGGGGCGAGGAGTCCATCTACCGCGAGGTCAAGGCGGTGCTCCAGGCCGTGGGCGACAAGGTCGGCTACATGGGACCGATCGGCGCGGGGACGATCGCGAAGCTGGTCCACAACATGGTCAGCATCGCGACGCGCGCGGTCGTTGCCGAGGGCTTCACGCTCGGCGTGAAGGCGGGCGTCACGCCGGAGGCCCTCCTCGAGGCGATCCGCGGCGCCTCCTTCGGCCAGGGCCTCATGCTTTCGCAGATGCTCCCGAACGTGATCTTCAAGGGCGACTTCGACACGGTGCGGTTCGCGCTGAAGCTCGCGCGGAAGGACATCGGGCTCGCCACGGCGCTCGCGCGCGAGTACGACGTGCCGATGCCGATGGCCGCCGTCGCCGAGCAGATCATGGTGGAGGCCCTGGCGCGCGGCTGGGGCGACAAGGACTCGACCGCGCCCTGGCTGCTCCAGGAGGAGGCGGCGGGCGTGCGGGTGCGGGAGACGAAGACCTAGAAAAAGCCCCAGCGCGCCTCCATGGCCGTCGCCGACCCGTGGTCCGTCTGCTTCCGACGCCTCCAGTCGCGCCGCCACCGCCAGAACACCAGCTCCCGGCTGAGCCACGTCGGAATGATGAAGAAGCGGCCCCACGTCACAAGACCACGATACGCATCGCCCCTGAGCCTCGCGAACAAAATTCCGTGCTCGCCTGATCGCAGGGAAGAGCAGGGTTCGGCTGGGGCAAGCCCTCGGAGGTGAGCGATGGGGCGGCGCTGATGCGGTGGCTCGTCCGCCTCGCGCCTCAAGTCGAGCCAGGGAAATAGGTTGTTCGCCTCAGGAAGTCGAGGAACTTCCCGTCTGCGGCTGGTGGAGGGCCCGACGTTCCGCTATTCTTCCACCACCAGTCATGCACCCGACCACGGGAGGTGTCCCATGCCTCGGTTGAGAGCAACCAGCCTCGTGACGGCAGCGCTGCTCATCACGATCGTCGCGGGAGTCGGCGTCCTCCCGGCCCTCGCGCAGCTCGGCACGGTGCGCTTGGGCCTGCTGACCTCGATGACGGGTCCGGCGGCCGCCACCGGCGAGGACCAACGGCGCGCAGCCTCCCTCGCCGTCGACGAGATCAACGCCACCGGCGGCGTCATGGTCAAGGAGGCGAACGCGCGCCTGAAGCTCGAGCTGGTGATCGGCGACGACCAGACGTCCCGGGAGGGCGCGGTGTCCGCGGTGACGAGGCTCCTCGTCCAGGACAAGGTCGCCCTCGTCTTCGGCGGGCTCGGCAGCGCCTTCGGCATGGCGGCGCTCCCGCAGATCCGGGAGCACGGTGTCCCGTACATCCCGACGCCCTCGACGCCGCTCTTCACGCGCAACCAGGACATGGGACCCGACCCGACGAAGTCCATGGTCTTCCACTACCAGGCGACCGGGCTGATGTACGGCGCCGGCATCGTCGACTTCCTGGTCCGGGAGATCAAGCCCCTCATGTCCCCGGACCGGCCGCTGCGCGTGGCGTGGCTCTACCAGGATTCGCCGTTCGGGGCGGAGTACGTCCGCGGCTACAACGACCGGGTCAAGGAGGTCGGCGCGGGAATCGAGACGGTCGCGCTCGAGCGCTTCAAGGTCGGCGAGACCGACTACCGGCCGCAGCTCACGAAGATCAAGGCCCTCACCCCGCACGTCCTCGTCCCCATGGGCTTCCGCGGCGAGACCGTGGCCTCCATCCAGCAGGCCGTGCTCGACGTCGGCTTCGACCCGAAGAAGACCCACATCGGGCCGGTCTGCGCCTGCGCCGACGACCCGCTCTACTACAAGGACCTCGGCCGGATCGGCCAGTACACGACGATCCTCAGCCTCTACAGCACGCACGCGATTCCCAAGGGCGCCACCTTCGCGAAGTGGGCCGCCTACCGGAAGAGCTACCAGGAGAAGTTCGGTCAGCTCCCGGGTCTGCTCGGCGTGTCGGCGTACGACGCGGTGCATGTCGCCGCCAAGGCGATCGAGCGGGCGGGGAGCGTGGACAAGCGGAAGGTCATCGAGGCGCTCGGCAAGCTCGAGATGGACCAGATGGTGCTGCCCGTGCACGGCGGCAAGATCCGCTTCGACCCCAAGTACCACGAGGTGCCGTTCGTCCTCTTCGTCCAGGAAATGTTCTGGGACGACAAGCTCAAGGAGCTGCGCCCGGTCATCGTATGGCCGGCCGACCTCGCCGAAGCGAAGTACAAGCAGCCGTAGGGCGGGGGGGTCTCGACGTTGGTCCTGGACGCCGGGACCCTCCTCCGCATCCTCCTCTGGGGGCTCGTCAGCGGCAGCGTCTACATGCTGCTCGCGACCGGCATCACGCTCATCTTCGGCGTGATGAAGGTCGTCAACTTCGCCCACGGCGAGCTGATGATGACGGGCGCGTTCGTCACCTTCATCCTCTCGCACGCGTTCGGCCTCAACCCGTACGTCGGCGTGTTCGTCTCCATGGCCGCGGTCGGCGTCCTCGGGATCGTGATCGAGCGCGTCGGGTTCCGCCGGCTCCGCGGGACCGCCAAGATCAACGAGATCTTCTTCAGCATCGCGCTGATCCTTATTCTTCAGAATGCCCTGGCCCGGATCTTCGTGCCGCGCTTCCGCGAGTACGTGCAGATCAAGACGCCGTACGCCACCGAGGTGCTCGACCTGGGGCTCATCACGCTCCGCTACGACTTCGTGATCCTCCTGGCGCTGGCCTGGGCGATCGTGCTCGGGCTCTGGGTCGTGCTCTATCGCACGGGCCTCGGGCGCGACGTCCGGGGGACGAGCCAGAACCGCACCGCCGCGATGCTGATGGGGATCCGGGTCGAGCGCGTCGACATGCTGACCTTCGGGATCGGCGCGGCCCTCGGCGCCCTGGCGGGCTCGCTCTACGGGATCATCAATCCGTTCGGTCCGTACGCCGGGACGCTGCCGGCGATCAAGGCGTTCGCCGTGATCATCCTGGGGGGGCTCGGCAGCGTGCCCGGCGCGGTGGTGGGCGGGCTGCTCTACGGCATCGTCGAGAGCGTGGCGATCTTCTTCCTGGGCGGCTCGTGGCGGGACGCGATCGCCTTCGTCCTGCTCATCGTGGTGCTCCTCACGCGC
>JACPCG010000212.1 GCA_016179925.1 Candidatus Rokuibacteriota bacterium
CAAGTCCCTGGTCGCCATGTGCCATTCGATCACGCCCGGGCGGGGCGCCGGGGGACACGTCCTGGTGACCGGACGCCCGTTCCGGACCGAGAACTATGCCACGGATCCCCGGATCACGAAGGACTACCTCGACTGGGCGCTCCAGGACGGCGTCGTCGCCGAGGTGGCCGTCCCCATCCCGGGCGACGCGCAGATCGAGGGCCTCCTCTACGTCCTCAACTGTTCACCCCGTCCGTTCAGCGACCGCGACGAGGCCGTGCTCTCGAGGCTCGCCGACCACGCCGCGATCGCGATCAAGAACGCGCGCCTCTTCGAAGAGACCGAGCGACGCCGGCGCGCGGCCGAGAGCCTCGCCGAAGTCGGCCGTCTGATCATCCAATCCCTCGATCCCCGCGAGGTCGGCCAGCGCATCGTCGACAGCGTCTGCCGGCTCGTGGGTGCCCGCATGGCGGTGGCCTACGAGATCGCGCCCGGCACGGAAGATCTCGTGATGCTGGCCGGCACGAACTTGCAGTCCGAGTGGGCCCGGGTCGTGCCGAAGGGGACCGCGACGGTCGGCCTCGCCGTGAGCGAGCGCCGCCCGATCACGACGTCCGACGTCCTCACCGATCCGCGCATCACGCTCGGTGAAGAGCGGCGAGCCGCGATCGAGCGCTCGGACTACCGCTCGGTCCTGGCCCTTCCCCTGATCGCCGGCAACCAGGTGATCGGCGGGCTCGCCGTGGGCGCCGAAGCAGGCCGGGCCTTCCACGCCGAGGAAGTCGCCCTCGCGCAGAGCTTCGCCGACCAGGCGGCGCTGGCCATCGAGAACGCCCGGCTCTACGCCGAAGCCACTCGCCGGCGGTGGGAGGCCGAGGTCCTCGCCGACGTCGGCCGCTGCTTCTCGGAATCGGGCGGTGCCCACGAGGTCGCCCAGCGCATCGCGGACGGTCTCCGCGCACTGCTGGGGGCCCAGGCCTCGCTGGTGTACTGCCTGGACCCCGAGTCCGGCGACCTCGTCACGTGCTCGCGCTCGGGAGACACCCTGGAGACCGGGACGGCGTTTCCACAGGGAGCTGGCGTGATCGGCCTCGCCGTGAGCGAGCGCCGGCCCATCGCCACGCCCAACCCCCTGACCGACGCGAGGATCACGCTGACTCCCGAGCTCCGCGCGCGGATCGAAGCGGCGTCCTACCGCTCCGTGCTGGCGCTGCCGCTGCTCGTCAAGGACACCCTCATCGGCGGAATCGCGATCGGCGACCGGGACGGCCGGGCCTTCTCCGAAGACGACCTCCGGCTGGCGCAGGCGTTCGCCAACCATGCGGCGATGGCGCTCGAGAGCGCCCGCCTCTTCGAGGAGACGGAGCGGCGGCGCAGGGAGGCCGAGATCTTCGCGGAGCTCGCGGGGCAGATCAACGCGTCGCTCGATCTCGGGACGATCCTGGAGCGCGTCAGCGTGGCGGTGAAGAACCTGTGCGGCGCCGATCTCGGCTGGATCGCGCTCAGGCACCCCGGGTCGGACGCGATCGTCCTCCAGTACTCTTCCGGCGCCCTCCACGGCCCGTACGAGGGCATCCGCATCGAGCCCGGCAAGGGAATCGGAGGCCAGGTCCTGCTGACCGGGTGTCCGTTCCGGACGGACGACTACGCCGGCGATCCGCGGATCTCGAGCGACTACCTCGACATCGTGCGACGCGAAGGGGTCATGACGGCGCTGGTCGTCCCGGTCCGGACCGAGGAGCGGATCGAGGGCCTGCTCTACGCCGAGAACCGCTCGCCCCGCCCCTTCACCGCGCGGGACGAGTCGACGCTGCTCCGGCTCGCGCAGCAGGCGGCGACCGCGATCAGGAACGGCCAGTTGTTACAGGCGCTCCGGGCCCATCAGGTCCGCCTCGAGGCGCTCCTCGACGTGAGCCACCAGCTCGCGCAGATCCAGCCCCTGGAGTCGCTCCTCGAAACCATCGCCCGCGCGTGCGGCCAGGTCCTCGACTCGAAGTCCGTGGGCTTCCGTCTCGTGGACGGAGACGACCTCGTCATCGCCGGGACGTGGGGCGACGCGAAGGAAGCGATGCTCGTACCGCGGCTCAAGATCGGGGAGAGCCTGAGCGGCTTCGTCGCGGCGACCGGCGCTCCCCTCCTCGTCGAGGACGCGGCCGAGGATCCGCGGAACCTGCCGGCGCATCGGGATGCGCTGCGCCGCCTCGGCTACCGGAGCTGGCTCGGCGTCCCCGTCAAGATCGGCGAGCGCGTCGTCGGCGTCCTCTCCATCCGGACGCGCTGCGAGGGCGGATTCTCCAAGGAG
This sequence comes from Candidatus Rokuibacteriota bacterium, assembly GCA_016179925.1. Lineage (GTDB taxonomy): Bacteria > Methylomirabilota > Methylomirabilia > Rokubacteriales > CSP1-6 > JACPCG01. Next base: position 2,282 of record JACPCG010000212.1, read on the forward strand.
GACCAGGCGATCGCCGCGGCGTTCGCCGCCCAGGCGGCGACGGGGCTCGAGAACGCACGTCTCTTCCAGGAGGTCCAGCAGGCCTACACGGAGCTGTCGCGCGCGCAGGACGACCTGCTGCAGGCGCAGAAGATGGACGCGATCGGGCGGCTGGCCGGCGGCGTCGCGCACGACTTCAACAACCTCCTGACGATCGTCCACGGCCGGAGCGAGATCCTGCTGCGCCGTCTCGCGGCGGACCCGAAGTCGCGCCACGACCTCGGCGCCATCCAGCAGACCACGCGGCGCGCGGCCGCCCTCACGCGCCAGCTCCTCGCCTTCAGCCGCAAGCAGGTGCTCCAGCCGAGGGTGCTGAGCCTCAACAACGCCGTGGCCGACGCCGCGGCCATGTTCCGCCGCCTCATCGGCGAGGACATCGACCTGGTCGTCGTCCCCGGCGCGGGCCTCGATCGGGTCAAGGCCGACCCGACGCAGCTCGAGCAGATCCTGATCAACCTCGCCGTCAACGCGCGCGACGCCATGCCCCGGGGCGGCCGGCTCGTCATCGAGACGGCGAACGTGGAGCTGGGCGACGCCTTCGTCAGCCGCCATCCCGGCGCCCGGACCGGCCCGCACGTGATGCTGTCGGTCAGCGACAACGGCGTCGGCATGAGCCGGGAGGTCCAGGCGCGCGCCTTCGAGCCGTTCTTCACGACCAAGGACAAGGGCAAGGGCACCGGGCTCGGCCTGGCCACCGTCTACGGCATCGTGAAACAGCACGAGGGCTACATCGAGCTGAAGAGCACGCCGGGCGAGGGCGCGACCGTCTCGATCTACCTGCCGCGCGTCGAAGAGCCGCCGGCCGCCATCGAGCCGGAGCGGGCGCCCGCGGCCCCGCCCGGCGGCTCGGAGACGATCCTGCTCGTGGAGGACGAGGACGAGGTCCGCGAGCTCGCGCGCGAAGTCCTCGAGACGAACGGCTACACGGTCATCGACGCGGCCAGCGGCGCCGAGGCGCTGCGCGTCTGCCGGCAGCACCCGGACCGCGTGCACCTGCTGCTCACCGACGTCGTCATGCCCGGGATGAGCGGCCGCGAGCTGGTCCGGGAGATCGCCCGCGCCGGCCGGAGGCGAGGGTGGTCTACATGTCGGGCTACACCGACGACGCGCTCGGCCACCACGGGGTGCTCGAGCCCGGCGTCATCCTGCTGGAGAAACCCTTCACCCCCGAGTCCCTGCTCCAGGCGGTGAGGTCCGGGCTCGACTGACGCTCGCGGAGGCGCTACGGGCGCGGGCAGGGACGCCCCTGCCCGCGCTGCGCGCTACCTCTTCCCGGCGTCGTAGATCTCGCCGAACAGCACCCAGCGCTCGCCGTCGAACCTGGCGAGCTGCTCCTGCTCGATCGGGTAGTAGTCCGTCGGGCTCGTGTTGAGTTTGATCCCCGGCAGCAGCAGCGGCAGCGGCAGGTCCCTGATGTTCGCCGCCTGCTTCATGATGTTGGCGCGCGAGAGGTCGTTGCCGCACTGCTTGAGGACGTGGACGAGGCTCTGCGAGACCGTGTAGCCGTAGACGTTGAACACGTCCTCGGTGTTGCCCTCGGGGTAGTACTTCTTCATGAACGCGAGCCAGTCCTTCATGCCCTGGTCATTCTTCCACTGGGGATCGGTCGGGTCCTTGATGTAGAAGACCGTGATCAGCCCCTTCGAGATCTCGAGGCCGGCCGGCTTCAGGACGACGCCGACGGAGCTCGACACGCTGTTGAGGAGGTGCAGCGGCTTCCAGCCGATGTCGTGCGACTTCTTGATCGCCTGGACGGCGAACTTCGGGATCGTCACGTTGTAGAAGACGTTGGCGCCGCTGTTCTTGAGGTTGACGATCTGTGAGTCGATCGTCGGATCGGTCACCTCGTGCGTCTGCTCCATGACGATCAGCTTCTTGGCGGCGTCGCCGAGCCCGTCCTTGAGACCCTTGACGTAGTCCTTCCCGTAGTCGTCGTTCTGGTAGAGGATGCCGATCTTCGGGTCGGGGACGTTCTTCATGACGTACTGGGCGTAGATCTTGCCTTCCACCTGATAGTTGGGCTGCCAGCCCATCGTCCAGGGGAAGTTCTGCGGATCGCCCCACTTGGTGGCGCCGGTCGCCACGAAGAGGTGCGGCACCTTCTGCTGGTTCATGTACTTGTGGATCGCGCTGTTCGTCGGGGTGCCGAGCGTCTGGAACACGAACGCGACCTGCTCCTGCTCGACGAGGCGGCGCACCATCTCGACCGTCTTCGGCGGGCTGTAGCCGTCGTCGAGGGTGATGTAGTTGATCTTCCGGCCATTCACGCCGCCTTCGTCGTTGACCTTCTTGAAGTAGGCGCCGATGATCTTGCCGATGGTCCCGTATGCGGAGGCCGGGCCGCTGTACGGGTTCGTGTTGCCGATCTTGATCTCGGTG
>JACPCG010000213.1 GCA_016179925.1 Candidatus Rokuibacteriota bacterium
GCGCGTAGAGGCAGAGGTACCAGGTGCCGTCGGCGGTGAGCCGGCTCCGATCGCACTTCGAGCAGAACGGCTGGGTCGTGGACGAGATGATCCCGAACACGGTCCCATCGGCAAGGCGGTAGCGGTCGGCCGGGGCCGAGGTATCCTCGACGATCGGCTCGATGCGGCCGTAGCGGCGCTCGAGCGTCGCGAGCATCTGCTGCCGCGAGACCACCTGGTCCATCGACCACCGCGTCGCGCCGCCGACGTCCATGTACTCGATGAAGCGGAGCTCGGCGGGCACCGTCTTCGCGAACTCGACGAGGTCGGCCAGCTCGTCGTCGTTCACGCCGCGGATCACCACGGTGTCGAGCTTCGTCTCCGTGAACCCGGCGCGCGCCACCGCCGTGATCCCCTCGAGGACCTGGGCGTGGTTCGCGCGTCGCGTGAGCGCGGTGAAGCGCTCGGCCCGGAGGGTGTCGAGGCTCACGGTCACGCGGCCGAGGCCGGCGTCCTTGAGCGCCGGCGCCTGCTCGCCGAGCAGGATCCCGTTGGTCGTGATGGCGAGGTCGCGCAGGGCCGGCCGCTCGGCCAGCATCCGGACCAGGCGCGGCAGCTCGCGCCGGAGCAGCGGCTCGCCGCCCGTCAGCCGCACCTTGTCCACGCCCAGCTCGATGAAGACGTCCACGAGCGCCGCGATCTCCCCGAAGTGGAGGATCTCCCCGCGCGGGAGCCACGTGTACTCCTCCTCGGGCATGCAGTAGTGGCAGCGCAGGTTGCAGCGGTCGGTGACGGAGAGCCGGAGGTTGCGGAGCGGGCGCCCGTAGGTGTCGTCGAGACGCATCAGGCGACTCCGGCCGGCATCGCAGCCTCGGCGAACGCGCGGTCCCACTCGCGGAGCAATCCCGCCTTCTTCACGCCCACCTCGAAATGGTCCCACGGCAGCCGCTCGTCCGTCGAGCGCTCCCGCGTCGTGTAGAAGGCCGGGTCGCCGTCCCACTCGCGGAGCGCCCGCCGCCAGTCCCCGTCGAACGTCGCCGCCAGGACCAGGAAGTCGCCCACACGCCGGTCGCCGCGCGCCAGCAGGGACTGGAGCGCGGCCTCGCGGGGGTTCTCGTGGAGCACGCGCACGTTCGGAAAGCGGCGCACGCCGCGCTTGACGGTCTCGAGCTTCGCCTGGAGCGACTCGGCGCCGTCGAAGGGCGCCCACTGGAACGGCGTCCAGGGCTTGGGCACGAAGGACGAGATCGAGAGCGTGAGCCGGCCGAAGGGACGCCCCGTGGGGTCGAGGACGCGCAGCCGCTCGAGCATCAGCTCGGCGAGCCGCGGAATCGCCTCCACGTCCTCATCCGTCTCCGTCGGCTGGCCGAGCATGAAGTACGTCTTGAAGTTCGGGATGCCGTGAGCGCGGACCAGATCGCACGCCGCGAGGATCTGCTCGTCGGTGATCGCCTTACGGATCGCGCGCCGGAGGCGCTCGGTGCCCGCCTCGGGCGCGACGGTCAGCGTCCGGTGGCCGCCGCGGGCGAGTGCGGCGACGAGCGCGGGCGTGAGGCTGTCGGCGCGGATCGAGGAGATCGAGAGCTCCAGGCCCTGCTCGTCGATGACCTCCAGCAGCTCGCCGATCCACGGGTAGTCGGACACGCAGGCGCCGACGAGCCCGACCCGCTTCTCGCCGCTCGCCGCCAGCTCCTTCACCGTCGCGCGGAGCGCCTCAACGCTGCGGTGCCGCACCGGGCGATAGACCTGCCCCTCGAGGCAGAAGCGGCAGCCGCGGCCGCAGCCCTTGCCCACCTCGAGGAGGGCCATGTGGCCGTACTCGGCCTGCGGCGTCTTCACCGTGGCGATCGTCTCGAAGGCGTTCACGTTCCTGAGCCGCCGCTTGGTGACGATCGCGGGCGCGCCCCCGCGCGGCGTCACGGACGCGATCGTCCCGTCGGCGGCATACGCGACGTCGTAGCGCTCGGGGACGTAGAGGCCCTCGAGCGCCGCGAGCGCGGAGAGGAACCCCTCGCGGTCCCGGTAGCCGTCGCGGTAGGCGGCCATCAGCTCGACGACCAGCTCCTCGCCCTCGCCGACGACGATGAAGTCCATGAAGGGCGCCACGGGCTCGGGATTGGAAAAGGCGCACACGCCTCCCATCAGCACGAGCGGGTCGTGCGGCCGGCGCTCGGCGGCGCGCAGCGGGATCCCCGCGAGCCCGAGCAGGCGGAGCGCGTGGATGTAGTCGCCCTCGTAGGTCACCGAGAACCCGACCATGTGGAAGTCGGTCAGCGGCCGGAGCGACTCGAGCGACAGGGGCACGCCGCGGGTGCGCCGCAGCTCGTCGATGTCTTCGGGATCGGGCAGGAACACGCGCTCGCACACGACGTCGGGGATCGCGTTGAGGTGACGGTAGATCGTCTGGAAGCCGAGGTTCGACATCCCGACGGCGTAGGAGTTCGGATAGACGAGGGCGATCGAGACCTTGCCGCCCCAGTCTTTCCGCACGGTCCCCTGCTCGGCAGCGAGCAGGGCCTGGGATTTCTTCTTCAGCATCCAGGACATCGGCCTAGTCTACCACGCGGTCGCACTAGCCCTTGATGACGCCGAGCGGTCGGAGGCGCGCCACGCGCGACGAGATCCCGAACCGGTGGACGACGTCCACGACCTCCGTCACGTCCTTGTACGCCTCGGGCATCTCTTCGGCGAGCGCGTCGCGTCCCGTGGCGCGCGCCACGACGCCGCGCGCGCGAAGCTCCTGGTCGATCCGCCGCCCCCGCGCAGCCTTCACCGCCGCGGTGCGCGAGAGGAGCCGCCCGGCGCCGTGGCACGTCGAGCCGAAGGTCTCCCGCATCGCGACCTCCGTGCCGAGCAAGAGGTACGAGGCGCGGCCCATGTCGCCGGGCACGATCACCGGCTGGCCGGGAAAGGCGCGCGTCGCGCCCTTGCGGTGGACCAGCAAACGGCGTGTTCCGCCCTCGACCGCGTGCTGTTCCTCCTTCGCGATGTTGTGGGCGACGTCGTAGACGACCGCCATGCCCAGGTCGCGCGCGCCGATCCCGAGCGCCCGCTCGAAGACCTCGCGCGCCCAGTGGCTCAGCACCTGGCGGTTGGCGAAGGCGAAGTTCGCCGCCGCGCCCATCGCGCCCAGGTACGCGCGGCCCTCCGGGGAGTCGACAGGCGCGCACGCGAGCTGGCGGTCGGGCACGGTGATGCCGTAGCGGCCGAGCGCCTTGCCCGTGACGTCGAGGTAGTCGGTGCACACCTGATGGCCGAGGCCGCGCGAGCCCGTGTGGATCATCACGGTCACCTGCCCGGCGCGGACCCCGAGAGCCGAGGCGGCGCGCTCGTCGTGCACCTCCTCCACGACCTGGACCTCGAGGAAGTGGTTGCCCGAGCCGAGGGTGCCGAGCTGACGCCGGCCGCGCTCGCGCGCGCGCTCCGAGACGCGCACGGGATCGGCGCCGGGGATGCAACCGTCGGACTCGATCCTGCCGAGATCCTCGCCGAGCCCGTAGCCGCGCCCGACCGCCCACGCGGCGCCCCGCGCCATCACCTCGTCGAGCGCCTTGGCGTCGAGCGAGAGCGAGCCGCGCGAGCCGACGCCCGTCGGCACCGCGGCGAAGAGGGCCTCCACGAGCCGCTCCATCCGGTCGCCGATCTCCGCCGCCTCCAGCGCGGTGCGGAGGAGCCGGACGCCGCAGTTGATGTCGAAGCCGATCGCGCCCGGGCTCACAACGCCGCGCTCGGCGTCCGTCGCGACGACGCCGCCCACGGGCAGCCCGTAGCCCTGGTGGATGTCGGGCATCGCGAGCGCGGCCTTGACGATCCCGGGCAGGGTCGCCCCGTTGGCGACCTGCTCGAGCGAGGCGTCGGACTTGATGGCCGCGAGCAGGCGCTCGTCGGCGACGACGAGGCCCGGGACGCGCATGCCGCGCTCCGCGTCGCGGGGAATCCGCCAGAGGTAGGGACCGAGCTGCTCGAGCTGCACCGGGCGGGCCTCAGCGTGTCGCGAGCGACGACGAGCGGCGGCGGGCCCAGGCGAGGCCCGCGACGGCGAAGACGACGCCGAGCACGCTCGCGAGCTGGGGCACCCGGTAGGCGCCCAGCCAGAAGCTGTCGAGCCTGATCGCCTCGATCGCGAAGCGGCCGACGGAGTAGAGGCCGACGTAGGCGAAGAAGAGCGCTCCGGGCCGGCTCCTCAGCCGCGACCGGAGCAGGCCCACGAGCAGCCCGAAGACGAGCAGGTCCCAGAGCGACTCATAGAGGAACGCCGGGTGGAAGTACTCGTACTGGCCGAAGCCGAGGGGGCGATGCGGCGGCGAGATGTAGAGCTTCCACGGGAGATCGGTCGGCCGGCCGAAAGCCTCCTCGTTGAAGAAGTTCCCCCACCGCCCGATCGCCTGCCCGAGCGCGATCGAGGGCGCCGCCACGTCGAGGCCACGGAGCACCGGGAGCTTCCAGCGGTAGGCGAGCCACGCGCCGACGAGGGGCCCGAGGATCAGCCCGCCGTGAATGGCGAGGCCGCCCTCCCAGACCGCGATGATCTTCGCCGGGTAGCGGCCGTAGTAGTCCCAGTTGAACGCGACCTCGTAGAGGCGCGCGCCGACGAGCCCGGCGAGGATCGCCCACTGGCCGCAGCTGATGATGTCGTCCGCGGGGAGCCCCTCGCGCTTCGCCCGCCGGTGCCCGAGCCAGAGCCCGACGACGATCGCCGTCGCCATGAGGAC
>JACPCG010000092.1 GCA_016179925.1 Candidatus Rokuibacteriota bacterium
TCGGCGTGCTGCCGGGCGGCGGCGCGATCATCTCCTCGTTCGTCTCCTACGCGCTCGAGAAGAAGCTCTCCCGTCACCCCGAGCGTTTCGGCCGGGGCGCCGTCGAGGGCGTGGCCGCGCCCGAGGCGGCCAACAACGCCGCCGCGACCAGCTCGTTCATCCCGCTCCTGACGCTCGGCATCCCCGGCAACGCCTCGATCGCGCTCATCTTCGCCGCGCTCTTGATCCACGGGATCCGGCCGGGGCCGCTGCTCGTCACGGAACGTCCCGAGGTCTTCTGGGGGCTCATCGCCTCGATGTGGATCGGCAACGTGATGCTGCTGGTGCTGAACCTCCCGCTCATCGGCCTCTGGGTGAAGCTCCTCGAGGTGCCGTACGTCGTGCTGGCGCCCTTCATCGTGGTGTTCGTCCTCGTCGGGGCCTACAGCATCAACAACAGCGTCTTCGACGTGGGGACGACGATCGTCTTCGGCGCGCTCGGGTATCTTCTCCGGAAGTTCGACTTCGAACCGGCGCCGCTCGTGCTGGCGATGATCCTGGGCCCCCAGCTCGAGGCGGCGCTGCGGCGCTCGCTGATCTACTCGCGCGGCGACCTGACCGTGTTCTTCCAGCGGCCGATCGCGGCCGCCCTGATGGCGCTGGCCATCCTGATGCTCCTCTCGCCCCTCGTCCGCTGGTTCCTGCGGGCCAGGTTCCGGGAGATCGTGGGCCCGGTCTCCCGCGCGCCGGACTGAAAATCCCGTCCCCGAACCCGCCGTCCGCGCTGGAACCGAATTGTCAGGGGGCCGTGCAAACGTGCCGTACACCTCAGGCATCTCCACCCCGGTGAACTGACAGAGCATCCACAGCTCCCAACCTCCCGGCTCGACGCGAGTCTGAGCGTCGGCCCCTCGGAGCCCATTGACTCTTCCGAGCCCCCGTCTGTTGAGCGGCGAAATGGGACGTGCGGGTCATCAGGCCGGCCGCGCTCCGGGAGCGGGTGCGCCAGGAGGCGCTCGCCCTCGCGCGTCAGTGAGGGGTCGTGATGACCGTCAGGCCCAGCCGGCGGAAGTCCTCGTCGAATGCGAAGCAGGGCATGCGCTCGAGCAGCGTGGTGACGACCACGAACGAGATCGCGTCGCAGAACGAGAGACGGTGATCGCGGGTATGTCGACGGAAGACCTGCTCCGCTTCGACGCGAAGATCCGCACCGTAATCCACGACATGCAGCCCCGGCTTGACATCGTCGAGGAAGCGGATGGCAGCCACCGCGCTGTGGCGGTAGCGAAGGAGCGTGACGGTCTCACTGATGACGTCCCACGTGGTCCACAGCTGTGTCCCGAGCCTCGCCGCCTCACCGGCCAGAGCCAGCGCCCGCCGGTAGTACATATCGTCGGTGTCGGCGCACGCGTAGAAATACGAGGTGTCGCAGAACACGCGCCCGGGAACGGCCGGCCGGGCCTCAGCGGCGCCGGCCGTAGAGGTACTCCTTGACGTGGGCGGACACGTCCGTCGGACGACCTCGTCGCCGTGGCTTTGGAAGTTTGCGGGCCAGCTCGAGCAGGGCCCGGGCTGCCGCGCCCGGCTCGGGCTCGGGCAGGGCAGCCCGCAGCTCCGCCACGACCTCGTCCCGCACCGTGATCTGCACGACCGAGCCCCGGTCCTGCTTGACCGCGCGCACGAGCTGCGGGAGCCGCCGGCGCGCCTCGCTGATCGACACGCGTGTCATTGTTCCTTCCTCCCTTGGAGGCGCCGCCTGGCGCCGCCGCTACGCGGCCTGGCCGAACGGGGATGGATTCCAAATGTACAGCGATGTACGCTTCTGTGCAATTCTCGCGTGACCCCGCTGTCACGGCAAGAGTGCACTGTAGGTAACGGATGGGCCGTTGGCGGGGCCGCGCTGACCGTCCGGGGCCGTGATCCCCCCGGTGCGCGAATCTCGATCTTTACGTGCAGAGACCGGGCTGTTGAACGAGTACGTTGCCCGCACACCCTGAACTCATCGCACGCTGGCTTGGCGGGCCCGGCGCGCATCAGGTTCACTGCTCCTCAGGTTTGGGACGGTCGGGTCCGACTCGCGTCCGAGCCTCCAGGATGCGGAATGGGCCTGCCCTGCCTGTCCCGCTCGACAACCCGTCCGCACTGCGTGCAGGCCTCGAAACCAGTATGCGCACCCAGCTTCTCGACAGCGGGGTGGCTGCAGGGCCTGTCACCCCACGCTTGGAGCAACTCGGCCGCCTTCTTGGCATGCATGAGCGCCCTCCTGGCCGACGCCAGGTCGAAGAGGGCTCGCCGTCAGATCACGTTCAGCGCGCGCAGCGCACCGATGCGCTCTTCGGTCATTCCCAGCTTCTCGCGCAGGATCTCCTCGGTGTGCTGGCCCAGGGTCGGCGGCGGCCGCCGCACCGTGGCCGGGGTGTCGTGGAGCGTGAACGGGATGCCGAGCAGGCGGAGCGCGCCGATGGCCGGATGCTCGACGGTCTCCACCATCCGGCGGGCCGCGGTGTGGGGATCCTCCAGCGCCTGGGACACCGCGTTGATCCGGCCGCACGGCACGCCCGCCGCCCCGAGCCGCGCGATCCACGCGTCCGCGACGTCCCCGCGCAGCGTCTCGGCGATCAGACCGTCGAGTAGCTCCCGGTGGACGACGCGGTCACGGTTCTTGACGAACCGCCCGTCGCGCGCCCACTCGGGGTGGCCGACGGCTTCCGCAAAGCGCGCGAACTGGGCGTCGTTGCCCACCGCCACGGCGATCATGCCGTCCCGGGTCGGGTAGGTGGTGTACGGCACGATGCTCGGGTGGCCGTTGCCGAAGCGGCCGCCGTCCTTACCGGCGACGAGGTAGCTCGCGGCCACGTTCACCAGCATCGCCAGCGACGTCTCGTAGAGCGACACCTCGACGTGCTGGCCGCGGCCGGTGCGATGGCGAGCCTCGAGCGCGGCGAGGATCGTGCTGCAGGCGAGCATCCCGGTGCACACGTCGACGATGGCGACCCCGTACTTGGTCGGCGGTCCGTCCGGCTCGCCGCAGATGCTCATCAGGCCCGATTCCGCCTGGAGGATGAAGTCGTAGCCGGGTTGCCGCGCCCGGGGGCCGCTTCCGCCGTAGCCGGTGATCGAGCAGCGGATCAGGCGCGGCGCCTTCGCTCCGAGCCACCCGTCATCGAAGCCCCACTTCTCCAGCGTCCCCAGCTTGAAGTTCTCGACCAGCACGTCGCTCGTCCCGATCAGGCCGGCGAGGATCGCCTGGCCTTCCGTGCCGGCCAGGTCGAGCGTGAGCGAGCGCTTGTTACGGTTCACCCCGAGGAAGTACGCCGACTCGCCCCCGGCGAAGGGCGGACCCCAGCCGCGGGTGTCGTCGCCTCTGCCCACCGGCTCGACCTTGATGACCTCCGCGCCCATGTCGCCGAGCATCATGGTGCACAGCGGGCCCGCGAGGATCCGCGTGAGGTCGAGCACGCGCAAGCCGTCGAGCGCTCCGCCTGCGGCGGCCATCGTCAGCGCCGCTTCCGGCGCAGCGCCGGGGGAGCGTTCAGATCGCGCTCGCAGCCGTCCAGGTACTCGGCCAGGGCCTTCTGATCCCGCTTCCGGAACCGGTTGAAGTCCGGCGTCCGACCGGCGAGAAACGCGTTCATCCCCTCCCGGGCCTCGTCCGAGCCCCAGACGTGCGCCAGCAGCTCCATCCCGTGCTGCCAGGACGCGTACAGCAGATCGGACTCGAAGTTGAACGACTTCTTGGTCATGCGCAGCGTCAGGGCGCTGTGGCCCTTGATCGTCTCGCACCACTTGAGCGTCTCCGCGAGGAGGTCCTTCTGCGGCACGCACTTGTTGATCAGGCCGATCGCGGCCGCCTCCTTCGCGGTGAAGCGCCGCGCGCAGAAGATCATCTCGCGCGCGCGCCGCTCGCCGATGATGCGCGGCAGGTACTGCGTGGCCCCCACCGTGGGGCAGGCGCCGACCTTGGCGCCGGTCTGGCCGAGCACGGCGTTCTCCGAGGCGATGACGAGGTCGCACCAGAGCGCCAGCTCGTGGCCGCCGCCCATGCACCAGCCGTTGACCATCGCGATCACCGGGATCGGCACCCCGCGGATCGCCATCGCCAGTCCCTGCATGCGGTCGTTCCACATGGCGCCGTTGGCGAAGTTGAGGCGCTTCATGGCGAAGAAGTCGCCGCCCGCGGAGAACGCCTTGTCGCCGGCGCCGGTGAAGACGGCGCACGCGATGGTGGGGTCCTCACGGGTGGACTTCACCGCGTCGATCATCTGATCGAGGGTCTGCTCGCGGAAGGCGTTCAGCGCGCGCGGGCGGTTGATCGTGATCCAGGCGACCTGGTCCTTCACCTCGAACAGGATGTCGGTGTAGTTCTTGGCGGCGGCGACGTCGCGCGGTCTGGGCTTCGCAGGCATGACGCTCCTCACGGGAATGCGGGGCTTGACATCAACGGCGGAGTCGGCAACCTTGGCGCACGCCGACCATCTCGTTCCGCGGACGAGACCATAGCGCCGCGTCCGCGGCGGGTCAAGGCGAAGGGCGAATCAGGCGAAGGGCGAACCTTCAGGTGAAGGTCGAATCTTCGCGCGAAGAGCGAGGAGCCATGAAGATCGAACGGGTCGAGGCGATTGGGGTGTCCCTGCCGCTGGCGAAGCCCGTCCGCATGGCCGGCTCGGAGGTCGCCACGGCCGAGAACGTGGTGGTCAAGATCGAGACCGACACCGGCCTGACGGGCTGGGGCGAGTGCGCCTCCTCGCCGACCTTCTCCGGCGAGACGCAGGGCTCGCTCCTGGCCGCGATCGACGGGTTCCTGGCCCCGGCGATCCTGGGCGAGGATCCGATGCGGCGCGAAGCCCTGCAGGCGGCCATGGAGCGGCGGCTCGCCGGCAACCACGGGGCGAAGGCCGCGGTGGACATGGCCCTCCACGACCTGGCCGCCAAGGCCCTCCACGCCCCGGTCTACGACCTGCTGGGAGGCCGCTCGCGCGAGGCCGCGCGCGTCTTCTGGCACCTGGGGAACGCCGATCCCGGGGCGGACGCGCGCGAGGCGACCGCGCGCATGCGCGATGGCTTCACCTTCTTCAAGCTGAAGGTCGGCACCACGACGGTCGAACGCGACATCGACGCGGCCCTCCGGGTGCGTGAGGCCGTGGGCCCGGAGTGCGATCTCTGCGCCGACGCCAACCAGGCGTGGAGCGTGGCCGAGGCCCTCCGCTTCGCGCGCGGCGCGGAGCGGGCCGGGCTCTGCTTCTTCGAGCAGCCGGTGCCGGCATCCGACCTCGCCGGGATGGCCGCGATCGCCCGCGCCTGCGCCGTCCCGATCCTCGCCGACGAGGGGATCTTCACCGTGCAGGACGTCCTGGCGCACGCGCGGGAGGGAGCGGCGCAGATCGTGAGCGTGAAGCTCTTGAAGGCGGGAGGCTTCGCGGGAGCGCTGCGGGCGATCCACGCGGCCGAAACGACGCGGCTTCCGCTCCACCTCACGGGCAAGGTCGCGGAGTCCAGCATCGCCACGGCCGCCCTGGTCCACCTGGCCGTGGCCGTGCGCGACCTCCAGTACGGCGTCGGCATCACGAACCACTACCTTCGTGAGGACCTGGTGGCGGAGCCGATCCGGGCCGTCGGCGGCCGCGTGCGTCCGCCCGACGGGCCCGGGCTCGGCGTCACGGTCGACGAGGACCGGCTCCGGCACTTCCGAAGCCGCTCGAGGGACCAGACCTGAAAATCCTGATCGCCAGCCTTTCGGCCCGCCCAGCCCTTCGGCCCAGCCCTTTGGCCTTGACATGCCGGGCGCCACAGCGCTATGTCTTCGGCCTGCAGGCGGCGGGCCCGCCGCCCCGACGACTCACCCGATGGCGTGTTGGGGCGGGTTCGCTCGCGCTGCCGCGTGGTTGGAGGCGCGCCGGCCGGAGGCGCCGCGGCGCGCCTCCCGATGCTGAGAACGCCTTTTAGGAACGAATGAAGACCGGGAAACCCGTGAACGACGAGCAGGGTGTCGCGTTCCCGATGGCGATGATCGTCATGGCGATTCTGTCAGCCCTCATGGCGGCGTTCGCTGTCCTTGCCACGAGCGAGCCGCAGATCGCCAGCAATCACATGGCCAGCACCCAGGCCCGCGCGCTGGCCGAGACGGGGGTGGAGCGGGCGCTCTGGGCCCTGAGCGCGGGCATGCGTGCGACCCCCCCGAGCGGCGCGCTGACGACCGACGCCACGACCGGGAACCTCATCCCGAGCTCGGTGACACCGTTCTACGACGGCTCGACGTTCGTCTCCGTGAGATCGGTCGGGGGCTTCAAGGTGACGGTCGCGGACGGTGCGGCATCAAACGAGAAGGTCGTCACGGCGGTCGGCTACGTGCCGAACGACACCAACCCGATCGCGATCAAGAAGGTCACGGCGGTCGTGATGTCGATGAAGTGGATCAATCCGATGTGCGGCGTCTGCGCCGGCGGTGAGAACCCCCCGGGCAGCACCACGGAGATCAAGGTCGGCGGCACCGCGACCGTGAACGGGTCAACGTCGGTACAAGGGACTACGCCCGCGGGGAGCTACTGCTCCGGAGTGACGCCGACCTCTGCCGTCGGCAGCAACGGGCCGGTCACGACCATTGGAGGCCCCAACCTCTATGCCCCGGCGGGCGGCTCGACCACTCAGCCGGGCGCGACCTTCCCGAGCAGCATGGTTCTCAGCGACGCCGACATGGCGATCCTCAAGTCCATCGCCAAGGCCCGTGGCACCTACTATCAGGGGAACCAGACCTGGACGTCGCCGCCCCCCAACGGCCTCATCTTCGTTGACACCCCCTCGGGCAACCCGCTCTGCGCCGCCAGCGGGTCCCCACCGGGGTGCACGGCTGCATCGCCGTCCTCGGACCTGATCACCGTCGATATTCACGGCAACTGGAGCGGAGGTTGGAGCGGCTGGCTCGTCGTCGCGGGCACGATACAGATCAGCGGCCAGGTTACCCTGAACGGCCTGGTCTACGCCCAAAACGACGTCAACCTCAACGGCATCGGCGGCGGGTCGATCACCGGCGCCGTGATCTCCACGAACCGTGTGGACACCACGTCGAGCACCGTCGCCGACTCCGGCGACACCGGGAACGCTCCGCTCATCTACAACTGCCCGGCCGTCCGCGACGGGGGCGGCTCCCTCGACAAGTGGTGGACGAAGCCCGGAACCTATCGAGAGTTCTCGGGATCGTGAGACGGGCGCGCTCGAAGACGGCTTCGTCCTAGGCTGCAGGGATCCTGCCCGCCGCGATCAGCTTCCGCTTCCGGCGTCGGCGACCGCGCTGAACGCCTCGAGCGCTCGCGCGCCGAGAAGTGCAATTGGCTGATTGACAGCGCCGCGGGCGGGGTGATACGAACGGGTGCCTTGCGGAATCGCGTTCTCCCATGAGGAAGTCCTACACGCCCTCGACCCTGACCGATCCCGGGGAGCTCCGCCTGGAGCTCCTGCGCATCCGGGCGGTCGGCCACGCGTTCGACGACGAGCGGGTGTCGCGGCTCGCCGCGCTCGTGCGGGAGGCGGCGGCGGACGCCTCTCGGGCCCTCGGCGGGGCGGAGGCCGGCCGTGACTGAGCCGGGCGCGCTCGTCAGCATGCAGGGGATCGTCAAGCGCTTCGGCGCCGTGGAGGCGCTGAGAGGCGTCGATCTCGACCTGGGTCAAGGCGAGGTGCTGGGGCTCGTGGGGGACAACGCCGCGGGCAAGTCCACGCTGATGAAGACCCTCACCGGCGTCCACCAGCCCGACGCCGGGCGCGTCTTCTTCGAGGGGCGGCCCGTCCACTTCCGGAACCCGCACGACTCGCGCGCCCGCGGCATCGAGATGATCTACCAGGACCTGGCGCTGGTGCCGTCGCTCGACGTGGTCGCCAACGTGTTCCTCGGGCGGGAGAAGACGCGCCGCCTGCTGGGCGGCCTCGTGCGGCAGCTTGACGAGCGGGCCATGGAGGCGGCGACCTGGGACGTGGTCCGCCGTCTCCGGATCAACATGGATTCGGTCCGCAAGCCGGTGAGCCTCTACTCGGGCGGGCAGCAGCAGGCGGTGGCGATCGGCCGGGCGATGTCGTTCAACGCGCGAGTCATCGTCATGGACGAGCCCACGGCCGCCCTCGCCGTGCGCGAGGTGGGCAAGGTGCTCGACCTCGTGCGCGATCTCAAGGGCCACGGGGTGTCGGTGATCCTCATCAGCCACCGGCTTCAGGATGTCTTCGCCGTCGCCGACCGCGTGATGGTGCTCTACGGCGGCACGAACGTGGGCGTGCGCCGGGTGGCGGAGACGACGATGGACGAGATCGTGCGCCTCATCGTGGGCGCCGGCGAGCGCGTGTCATGACGGCCGACAGCGACACCGCGGTGGCCGCCGCGCCGCGTCCGCGCCTGCTGCCCTTCGCGTGGGACCGGGTCGCGCTGCCCGGGTTCATTTTGTTGATGGGCCTCGTGTTCGGCTCGCTCAACCCGAACTTCTTCAGCTGGACGAACCTCACCAACGTCGCCCGGCAATCCTCGGTGCTGGCGCTGCTCTCCATCGGTCAGACGTTCGCGATTGTGAGCGGCGGCATCGACCTCTCGGTGGGCTCCCTGCTCGCCGTCGTGAGCGTGCTCGGGTCCATGCAGCTCGTCGCCTTCGGCCTGGTGCCCGGCGTGGTGGGCGGCATCCTGGCGGCGACGCTGGCGGGCGCCGTCAGCGGCCTGCTCATCGCGCGCACCAGGATCCCGCCCTTCATCGTCACCCTCGGCATGCTCTCGCTTGCGCGCGGCACCGCCTTCACGGTGACGGGCGGCATGCCGGTGGTGGGGTTGCCCACCGAGATCCAGTGGATCGGGGCGGGGAGCCTGGGCCCGCTGCCGGTGCCGGGCGTGATCGCCGCCGTCGCCTTCGTGGGCGCCCACTGGCTGCTCCGCCGCACGTCCTTCGGACGGTACGTCTACGCCATGGGCGGCAACGAGGCGGCCGCAATCGCCGCCGGCATCAACGTGCGCTGGCACAAGTTCTTCGTCTACTGCCTCTCCGGCTTCTGCGCCGGCGTGGCCGGCATCGTCATCACCTCACGGACGCTCTCGGGGCAGCCGACGGTGGGGGAGACGCTGGAGCTCTATGCGATCGCGGCGGTCGTGATCGGCGGCACCCGGCTCGGCGGCGGCGACGGCAGCCTCATCCGGACGCTCTTCGGCGTGATCGTCATCGCCGTGCTCGGCAACGGCCTCAACCTCATCAACGTGTCGTCGTATATCCAGCTCATCGTCATCGGCGCGATCATCATCGTGGCGGTCGGATTCGACCTGTGGCGGCGGGAGCGCCGCGCCTGAAGCGCAAGCCCAAGTAAGAAGGAGGGAGCCATGAGACGGATCTTGGTGGCATTGGGAGTGCTGGCGGTCGGGGCGACGCTCGCGTGGGCGGCGAGCCACGAGTCCTACCCGCGGCCCGGGAAGCCCTCGAAGTCCTACACCATCGGCGTGCTCGTCCCGCAGCTCACCAACCCCCATTTCCTCGGTCAGGCCTACGGCTACATGGACGAGGCCGAGCGGCTCGGGGCCAAGGTCATCCTGCACGACGCGGGCGGCTACCAGTACCTGGACAAGCAGATCGCCCAGATAGAGGACCTGATCGCGAGCAAGGTGGACGCGATCTGCCTCGTGGCGGTGAGCGGGCCCGGCACGGTGCCGGTCGTGGACCGGGCGGCGGCGGCCGGCATCCCGGTCGTCAACGTCAACGTGATGACCAACAACGAGAAGGTGGCGATCCGCATCCGCTCGGACGACACCGTCATCGGCGAGACGATGGCCAGGTTCCTGCACGAGCGGCTGAAGAAGGGCAGCGTGGTCATGCAGTCGGGGCCGGCCGGCGCCTCGGCCTTCGAGCTGCGCGCCAAGTCGTTCCGGGCGTGGATCGAGAAGAACACCCCCGGGATCAAGATCCTCGGCGAGCGCCATTCGCTGAACACGCCCGACCAGGGCCTCAAGAACATGGAGGACTTCCTGCAGACGTTCCCGCAGATCGACGCCGTCTACAACTCCGCCGACTTCGTGGCCATCGGCGCGGCCCAGGCCCTCAAGGCCGCCGGCAAGGCGGGGAAGGTCATGATCGTCACCGCCGACTTCCAGCCCGACACCGAGCGCATGGTGCGCGAGGGCGTGGTGACGCAGGCAGTCGTCCAGCAGCCGGTGACGATGGGGCGGTGGGCGATCCGCGCGGCCGTCAACATCCTCGAGAAGCGCGAGGTCCCGAAGCTGCTCTACACGCCGATCCTCTCGGTGACCAAGGACGACGTGGCAACCGTCGACCTCTCAACGGTGCGGGCTCCCGCGGGCTGGAAGCCGAAGTAGGCCGAAGGGAGCGTCAGCCATGGCGAACTTCGGAACCGTCGGCGTCGACTGGCAGCAGCGGATCAACTGGGACCGCCTTCGGAAGTACCGGCTCGAGCGCGCGCGGGAGCGGATGAAGGCCCACGGGCTCGGAGCGCTCCTCCTCATGTACGACGAGAACGTGCGCTACGTGACGAGCACGCTGACGCCGGGGTGGAATCGGCTGAAGCCGGGGCTCAGGTACGCGCTCCTGTGCGGGGATGGGGCACCCGTCCTGTTCGAGCAGGGCGACATCGGCTTCCAGATCCAGCGGCACGCGCCGTGGATCCCGGAGGAGAACATCCGCTGGTCGTATGCCTGGATCAAGGGAGCGGCCGGCCCCGCCTCCAAGCAGCAGGTGAAGAAGTTCACCGATGCGATCGTGAAGGAGATGAAGCGCTTCGGTGTCGCCGACCAGACCCTCGGCGTGGACTTCGTCGACATCAACATGCTCGCCGCCTTCCAGGAGGCTAGGCTCAAGTGGGTGGACGGCATGACGCCGATGATGGAGGCGCGCGCCATCAAGAACGTGGACGAGCAGGAGTGTCTCAGGATCGTGGGCGCCATCGGCGATGCCGCCCACTGGGAGACGATGCGCTTTCTCAAGCCCGGGCTCACCGAGAACCAGGTGACGGCGCACATCATGGAGTTCCTCTACAACATCCCGGGCATGGAGGACGTGGAGGACGTCATCGTCTCCTCCGGCCCCAACACCTGGCCCAACTGGCGCAACTTCTCCGACCGGATCATCAAGCCCGGCGAGATCGTCTTCATGGACCTCGCCGCGCTCACCTGGAACGGCTACAAGTCGTGCTACTACCGGACCTACTGCGTGGGCAAGCCGCCGACGCAGGAGATGAAGGACTACTACGCCACCGCGCTCAAGTGGCTCTACGACTCCATCAACACGGTGCGACCGGGCGTGACCACGCGCGACATCGCGCTCAAGTGGCCCTCGGCCAAGGAGGCGTGGGGCTACGAGGAAGAAGACCAGGCGGCGGCGAATCTCTGGGGGCACGGCCTCGGCCTCGCGCAGTACGACCAGCCCGTCATCTCGCGCATCTGGTCGCTCGATCATCCGCTCGAGATCAAGCCGGGCATGGTGTTCGCGCTGGAGACGCAGCACGGGAAGAAGTACGAGTGGGGCGTGCGGATCGAGGAGATGCTGATCGTCCACCCGGACCGAACCGAGATCATCTCCAACTTCCCGGTGGAACAGATCACCTTCGTGGATTGATGGACTGGGGGGCCCCCCAGACCCCCCAACGCTCGGGGTTTGGTGAGTGAATGAAATGACGCGCGCGGCGGTGCTGCAGGCGCCGCGGCGCCTCGAGCTGGCGACGCGGCCGACGCCGGTGGCCCGGCCCGGCGAGGTGGTCGTCCGCGTGGCGGCGACGGCCGTCTGCCACACCGACCTCGAGATCTACACCGGGCAGCATCCCGGCGTGCGCTACCCGGTCGTCATGGGCCACGAGGCGACCGGCGTCGTCGAGGCGGCGGGCGCCGGCGTCACCCGCGTCAGTCCCGGCCAGCGCGTGCTCGTCAACCCGATCATCGCCTGCGGCCGCTGCGACTCGTGCGCGCGCGGGCGGGGGAACCTCTGCCTCGAGGCGGGCCTCCTCGGGCGCGAGCTGGATGGCTCGCTCGCCGAGCACCTCGTCCTTTCCGAGCGCTACGTCCACCCGCTGCCCGACCACCTGCCGCTCGAGGCGGCCACGCTCATCGAGACGCTGGCGACCGTGCTCCACGCCCAGCAGCGCGCGCGCGTCGCGGCGGGCGACTCCGTGGTCGTGCTGGGTCAGGGCGCGGCCGGCCTGCTGCACACGCAGCTCGCCAAGCTCTCGGGCGCGAGCCCGGTCCTGGCGGTCTCGCGCAGCCCGTGGAAGCTCGAGCTCGCGCGGGGGATGAAGGCGGATCAGGTCGTTGACGCCGGGCGGCAGGATGTCCTCACCGCGGTCCGCGACGCCACGGGGGGGCGCGGCGCCGACGTGGTGATCGACGCCGCCGGCCAGCCGGCGCTGATCGCTCAGGCCATCGAGATGGCGGGCCCGGGCGGGAGGCTCCTCGTGTACGGCATCAGTCACCATCCGGTTACCGGCTTCTCCACCTTCCCCCTCTACTTCAAAGAGCTGACGGTGTACGGCTCCCGCGCCCTCACACCCGGCGACGTCGAGCCGGCGATCGACCTCGTGGCCTCCGGCGCCATCGACCTGCGAGGGTTCGTCACGCGGTCGTATCCGCTCGCGCGCGTGGCGACCGCCTTCGAGGATTACGAGCGCGCTCCCGAAGCCGTGCTGCGCATGGTGATCGTTCCCGAGGCTGAGCCGTGACGTTCATCGTGTCGCTCGAGCGCCCCGAGACGGTGACGCCTGCGCTGGCTGGGCCGAAGGCCGCGCGCCTCGCCGACCTTCGCCGGGCGGGTCTCGCTGTCCCCGACGGCTTCTGCCTCACCGCCGACGCCTACCGGGCCGTCCTCGACGCCGCCGGCGTTGCCGAGGCGGCGCGCCGTGCGGCCCATGCCGAGCGTCCCGAGGCGCGCCGGCTGGCACTCGCGGTGAGACTCGGGCTCCAGCGGGCGGCGCTGCCCGCCGCGGTCACCGGGCCGCTCGTCGACGCGTGGCGATCCCTCGCCGGTTCCACGCAGGTACCGGTCGCGGTGCGCTCCTCGGCGCTCCTCGAGGACACGCCGGAGACATCCTTCGCGGGCCAGTTCGAGACCTACCTCGGCGTGGATAACGAGGCCGACCTGGTGACGGCGGCGCGCGCGTGCTGGGCCTCGCTGTGGGCGATGCGCGCCCTCCGCTACATGGGCTCGCACGGCGTGGATCCCGCGACCACGGCGATGGCCGTCCTCGTCCAGCCACTCGTCGATGCGTGGGCGGCCGGCGGGGCGCTCAGCCAGACGCCCGAGGGCGGGATCCTCCTCACGGGGACCTGGGGGCTCGGCTCGGCGATCGCCCAGGGCGAGGTGGTGCCCGACCGCTTCCTCCTCTCGCGCGCTGGCGCGCTCGTCGGCGTGGAGCCGGGAAGGAAGGACCGCCGCGTCCGCTGCGTGCCCGGCGCGGGGCCGAAGCCTCAGGCGGTTCCACCCGAGCTCGTCGGGGCACCGTGCCTGGACGAGGCTCAGGCCGTCGCGCTGGGGCGGATGGTCCTCCGGGCGGAGGCGGCGCTGGGCGGGCCTGTCGAGCTCGAGTGGGCGCTCGGTGCGCGCGGGCTCGAAATCCTCCAGGCGCGGCCGCTGCGCCTGGCACCCCCGGCGGTGCCGGACGAGCTGTGGGAGCGCCATCCCGGCCTCACTGGTCAGGCGGCCGGCGTCGGCTGGGCCTCGGGGCCCGCGTGCATCGTGGACCACGAGGAGGAGCTGGCCCGCGTGAAGCTCGGGGACGTGCTCGTCACCCAGGTGGCGGGGCCGGCGCTGACGGCGGTGCTCCCGCGGGTGGCCGGGGTGGTCGCCGAGCTCGGCGGCAGCACCTCGCACCTTGCCGCGCTCGCGCGGGAGCGCGGCCTGGCCGCCGTGCTCGGCGTGCCGGAGGCCACGCGGCGGATCCCCGACGGCGCCACGGTCGCGGTCGACGGCGTCACGGGCATCGTCCGCTGGATGCGGTGAGCCGCCCGCGGGTCTTCATCACCCAGCCCGTCGCCGCCCGGGCGATCGAGCGGCTCCGGCGCGTGGCGGATGTGGACGGTAACCGCGATCCGCTCCGCATCCTCGAGCCGGCCCAGCTCGCCGAGGCCGTCCGCACGCGCGACATCCTGTTCTGCCTCGTGCAGGACACCGTGGACGCCCGCGTGATCGCGGCCAACCCGGCGCTGCGCATGATCGCGACCATGACGATCACGCCCCAGCAGATCGACGTGGCCGCGGCGACCGCGCGCCGGATCCCCGTGAGCACGATCCCGCCGATGGTGACCGAGGCCACCGCCGATCTCGCGATGGCGCTGCTGCTCGCGGTCGCCCGACGCGTCTGCGAGGCCGATCGCCTCGTGCGCGACGGCGTGTTCCCGGGCGCGCAGTCGCGCCGGCTCGAGGGGCACGCCGTCGCGGGCGCGACGCTCGGGCTCCTCGGCTGCGGCCGCGTGGGTCAGGCCGTCGCCCGCCGGGCACGCGGGTTCGGGATGCGCCTGCTCTACACCGACCCCCGGCGTCTGGATTCATCCGTGGAGGCGGCGCTCGGGCTTGGCTGGTTCTCGCTCCACGAGCTGCTCGCCGAGGCGGACGTCGTCTCCGTTCACGTGCCGCTCGCGCCCGCGACGCGTCACCTCATCGGGGCGGCGGAGCTCGCGCGCATGAAGCCGACCGCGTACCTCATCAACACCTCGCGGGGGCCGGTGGTGGACGAGGCCGCGCTGGTGGCGGCGCTCCGCGAGGGCCGGATCGCCGGCGCCGCCCTCGACGTCTTCGAGCACGAGCCCCGGGTGGCCCCCGCGCTGCTCGCGCTGCCCAACGTCGTCCTCACCCCGCACATCGGCAGCGCCGAGGTCGAGCTGCGCGCGCGCATGGCCGACGTGGTGGTGGACAACATCCTCGCCGTCATCGACGGCCGCCGCCCCCCGAACTGCGCGAACCCCGAGATCTACGGCTGAGCGGCGGCTGAAGGATGCTCAGGGCTGATGGATGGGGACGGTCATGCGCCTCATCTGCGCCTGTATCAGAATCGTGACTTGCGAAGCCCGGGTCTCGTCGCCTACGCTCCCTACACGGGGAGGCGGACCGGAGCCGTGGTCAGTCGTCAGCGGAGCCGGCCATCGTCGGCGAGCGGGCAAGCTCCATGCGTGGTCCGTCGGGATATCCAAGGAATAGGCCGACGGGATACACTGCGACGTGCCGCTGGCGAGCACGGTGCCCGACTGGAGGCTTCGGTGGTCGCAAGTTTCGGGAGAACAAGGGGGTTCATTGACAGCAAGCCCGAGTTCAGATCCTGATCGTTCGCCGCACAGGTGGAGGGACAGCGGTGACGGCCGGCCGTGGTGGGCGCCGTCGAAGGTATCGCGAGATGTATGAGGCGAGACGGAACGCGGAATGGCGCGCGCTTCGGGTGACTTGGTTAGCCCGAAGACCTTCTGCCGCGCGGGGCGGCCACTGGAGGTATCTCGTCATGGGAGTTCCCAAGGGGGTGGACAATGCATCTCGCGCCGCTGGCCCTTGCCCTCGCCCTGCTCGCCACGCCGCTCGCTGCCGGGGCGCAGCAAACGGGGAAGGTGGCGAGGATCGGCATGCTCTTGCCCGGGGCCTCGCCGCCGCCCGGGCAGCGGAGCCCCTTGCTCGACGCCTTCCGCGGAGGCCTACGCGACCTCGGCTACGTTGAGGGACGGAACGTCGTCATCGAGTACCGGTGGTCCGAGGGGCGGGAGCAGCGTTTCCCCGATCTGGCCACCGACCTGGTCCGCCTCAATGTCGCGGTGATCGTCACCCAGGGTGCGCCCGCGGTCCTGGCGGCCAAGGGGGCGAGCAGTACGATCCCCATTGTCATGGCATTTGTGGGCGATCCCGTCGGGATCGGAGTCGTGGCGAGCCTAGCCCGACCGGGCGCCAACGTCACGGGGCTGAGCCTCCTCGACGAGGACCTGGACGGCAAGCGGATCGAGTTGCTGAAGGAAGCCGTTCCGCGCCTCACGCGGGTCGCCATTCTCTGGAGCGCCAACGACCCGGGTATGACGCTGGCGTACAATCGGGTGGAGGTGGCAGCTCGTGCCCTGGGGCTCTTCCTCCGGAGCCTGGCGGTGCGCGAGCCCAGCGATTTCCCGGGCGCCTTCCAGGCCGCCAGCGCCGGGCGAGCCGAAGCGCTCATCGTGACGGCCCAACCCTTCACACTCCGCCACCGGGCCCAGATCGTGGACCTCGCGGCGAAGCACCGGCTGCCCGCCATGTACACGGTACGGGGCTTCGTCGACGCGGGTGGTCTGATGGCGTATGGCCCGAGCCTGTCTGATCTTTTCCGGCGCGCGGCCACCTACGTGGATAAGATCATCCAGGGCGCCAAGCCCTCTGACCTGCCCGTCGAGCAACCAACCAAGTTTGAGTTCGTGGTCAACGTGAAGACAGCGAGAGCGCTCGGCGTGACGATCCCACCGTCGCTGCTCCTGCGGGCGGATCAGCTCGTCGAATGATCGAAACTCCGCGCGTTCTCCGACTGGAGAACCCCCGAACTTTCCATGCAAATGGGTACACCACCTCCACGGAGCCGAACAACCGCTTGGAGCGCCCGATGCAGCACTGGCTCGGTGTCGGCCTGAGCGCCGGCGTTATGCGGACGGAGGTGAGGTGGGGCAAGGTAGCGAGGGGCGTGGGCGGTAGGGTTGGACCACTCCTCGGATCGTTGGTCTTCTTCGTGATCGCTCCGGGGACTGTTGCTGGTTGGGTCCCGTACGTGCTGTCCAAATGGCGGTTCCAGCCTCCCCTGCTCGGCGTTCCCGGCGAACGTGTGGTCGGCGGTGTCCTCGCGGTTGTGGGAGTCGCGATTCTTGTCGAGTGCTTTTTGCGTTTTGCGATCGAAGGGCGTGGCACTCCTGCACCGGTCGCGCCGCCTGAAAGGCTGGTCGTTTCCGGACTCTACCGGCACGTTCGGAATCCGATGTACGTTGCGGTGTTGGCGGTCATTGCCGGCCAGGCGCTGCTCTTCGGCAGCGTCATCCTTCTGGTTTATGCGGGGGCGGTGTGGCTACTCTTCCACGGGTTCGTCTTGCTCTACGAGGAGCCGACCCTCCGGCGCAAGTTCGGCCCTGCATACGACGTCTATCGCGGCAACGTTCGGCGATGGTGGCCGCGGATCAAGCCGTGGCGGGGTTCGTCCTCAGCTCCCTAGCCAGAAGGGCGTCGCCTTACCCAGGCGCTCCATCGCGGTGCGACGCTCCCGGTCCCGCTCGGGGTACCAGCGCGAGAGATAGTCGTCGTCGAGGAGGTGGCGGCGGCTCGGCATCCCGAACCACGCGGCGAGGTCCGCGAGCGGGATCAGGCCCTCCACCGCGGCGGCGGGATTCAGCAGCGCCCAGCGACGCACGTGCTCTTCCCCCCGGAAGAGGTTCATGTGGCTTCAGAGGAAGGCGAGGCGGTCCTTGCCGGGGATCCGAGGCTGGTTCAGGTGCCCGACCATCGTCCCTGGCTCGACGCGGAGGAACTGGCCGTCTCGCATCTCGAAGGCCAGCAGCTCGTTGCAGTCGAGGCAGGGCGCGTCCACGCGGACGGTCTTTCCCGGGAAGAGCCACGTCATCGCCGTCGCCTCGAAGCCGCACTGGGCGAACCACTTCTGCGCGCCGTCCACCGTGACGCGATACTGCGTGGGGAGGCTGTGGAACGGCGGGAAGGAGACGAGGTAGTCCGTCTCCGGATGAAGCCAGGACGGGGAGAAGGCCTTCACGACATCGTGGAAGAGCAGGCGCCCCTCTTCGACGGCGACACCGAACGCCGCCGCCAGCTCCGTGTAGTGGGGCCCGTGCCCCGTGGCGACAAAGCGCCCCATGATGAACTTGAACGCCCGGTCGAGCGTGCGCGGATCGGCCATGTTTCACACCCCCAGGTAGCGGGATTTGATCTCCTCGTTGGCCATCAACTCACCCGGCGCGCACGTGTGGACGATCTGGCCGCGGGAGAGGACATGCACCCGGTCGGCCACCGAGAGTGCGAGCGGCAGGTTCTGCTCGACGAGCAGGATCGAGAGCCCCTCGCGCTTGAGCTCGCCGATGATGCGGCCGACCTCGCGCACGAGCGACGGCGCCAGGCCCTCGGTGGGCTCGTCCATCAGCAGCAGCTCGGGGTTGGTCATGAGGGCCCGCGCGATCGCCAGCATCTGCTGCTCGCCTCCGGACAGCTTGCCCGCGCGATGCGAGGCGCGCTCGCGGAGGCGCGGGAAGAGGTCCATCACCCGCTCGATCGTCCACGGGCCGCCGTTCGCCTTGGCGGCGACCGCGAGGTTCTCCAGCAGCGTGAGGGACGGGAACACCCGGCGCCCCTGCGGCACCAGCCCGAGCCCCAGCGCTACCGCGCGGTTCGAGGGCCACGCGGTGATGTCGCGCTCCTTGAACAGCACCTGGCCCCGGCGGGGGGGCGTGAAGCCGATGATCGAGCGGACCAGCGTCGTCTTGCCCATGCCGTTGCGCCCGAGGATGCCGACGACCTGGCCGCGCTCCATCCGGAGGGAGACGCCCTGGAGCACGTGGCTGTCGCCGTAGTAGGTATGGATGTCCCGCACCTCGAGCATCAGGGCGCTCCCAGATAGATCTCCTGCACGAGGGGGTTTGCCTTGACCTCGTGCCGGAGGCCATCGGCGACGACCCGTCCGTAGTGCAGGACGGTGATCCGGTCGGTGAGCTCGAACGCGACGTCCATGTCGTGCTCGATCACGAGCAGCGTGATGGCGGAATCGAGGTTCTTCAGGAGCGCCGTCATCGAGTGAGATTCCGCCGGCGACAGCCCTGCGGTCGGCTCGTCGAGCAGGAGGAGCCGCGGCGTGCCGGCCAGCGCCAGCGCGACCTCGAGCTGGCGCTGCTCGCCATGCGACAGGGTGCGCACCGTCTCGCCCCCCTTGTCGCCGAGCCCGACGGCCTCGAGCACGGTCCGGGCGCGCGCGAAGAGGGCGGGGTACCGGGCGAGGCCGCGGTGGAGGTGGAGCTTCGCGGGCGTCAGCGCCTGGACGGCGAGGAGACAGTTCTCGAGGGCGGTGAGCCGGGGGAAGAGATTGGTGATCTGGTAGGTCCGGGCGAGCCCGAGCGCCGCGCGGCGGTGCGGCGAGAGGCGGGTGACGTCGCGGCCGAAGAGCGCGATCCGCCCGCCCGTCGGCCGGGTCTCCCCGCTGATCAGGCTGAACAGGGTCGTCTTCCCGGCGCCGTTCGGGCCGATGATGGCGCGGCGCTCGCCCGGCGTCACCGCGAGGCTCACGTCGTCCACCGCGCGGAGCCCCCCGAACTCCTTCGAGAGGCCCGAGAGGCTCAGCGCGAGGGCGGGTGCCTCCGTCATGCCCTCAGCAGTACTTGCACGGCGGGAAGTTCCTGTCGTACACGGGCTGCTTCAGGAATTGCTCCGGCGGGTACTTCCAGAACTGGGAGACGGCCGGGAACGTGTGGATCACCGTGTTCCACAGCTCGCCATCCTTCTTCTCGACCTTCCGGATGTAGATGTTCTGGATCGGATTGCCGTAGGCGTCGAGCTTGACGGGCCCGCGCGGTGCGTCGGGCACCTCCACCTTGCGGAGCGCGGCCAGGAACTTCTCCCGGTCCTCGAGGTCACCGCCGATGGCCTTCGCCGCGTCGTTGATCCAGCGCCCGGTGGTGTAGCAGACCTCGGAGTAGTAGGAGGGAACCTTCCCGTACTTCGCGCGGTAATCCTTCACGAAGCGCCGGTTCACCGGCGTGTCGAGCGCGGCGCTGTACATCAGCGGGGTGATCCCGCCGATCGCTTCGTCGCCGAGCGAGGGCAGGACGAACTCGTCGAACGTCGTGCCGCCGCCGAGGAGCGGCAGGCGCGCCTTGAGCCCCGCGTCCTGGTACTGCTTGGGGAACCTGAGGGACGACGCGGCGACCATCAGGGCGAAGACCGCGTCGGCGTCGCGGCGGATCTGCGACAAATAGGGCGCGAAGTCGGTGGTGCCGAGCGGCGGCCAGAGCTTCTGGATGACCTGGCCCCCGGCTTCCTCGAAGCTCTTCTGGAATCCGCCGACGACCTCCCAGCCGAACGCATAGTCGATCCCGATGGTCACGACTCGCTTGTAGCCGAGGGTCTTGACGACCCACTCGCCGAACGGGTGCGACGGCTGGCTCGAGGTCCACCCGTTCCGGACGACCCACTTGGCGGGCTTCCGCTGCGTGAGATCG
This sequence comes from Candidatus Rokuibacteriota bacterium, assembly GCA_016179925.1. Lineage (GTDB taxonomy): Bacteria > Methylomirabilota > Methylomirabilia > Rokubacteriales > CSP1-6 > JACPCG01. Next base: position 20,124 of record JACPCG010000092.1, read on the forward strand.
TCCGCCGCCATGACCGGGTAGAGCATCGGGATCTTGTACTCGTCGACCTTCGGCGCCAGCGCGTAGCCCACGTGGGCGAACAGGCCGCCCGAGAGGACGTGGACCTTGTCGCTCTCGACCAGCTTGCGGAGCTTGGTCAGCGCGATGTTGGGCTGGCCCTGCGTATCCTCGACGATCAGCTCGACCTTCCGGCCGGCGATCTGGTTGCCGTGCTCCTCCAGCCACATCGTGAGGCCGTTGACCATGTCCTTGCCGACCTGGGCGGCGCCGCCCGTCAGCGGGGCGAGGAAGCCGATCTTGATCGGCCCCTTCTGAGCCCATGCCTGTCCGGGGCCCGAGATCGCGACCAGGACCAGCGCTGCGAGGACCGAGACGATCATCTTCCTGCCCATGCTCGTTCTCCTTTCAAGACGCCACTCGCCTCGGACGGCGGGCCCCAAGCGCCGCGACGTCCGGCGGCTCGCCCGGCCTCGTCCACTGTCTCACGGCTCCCACGATGCCCTCGGGAGCGTACACGATCGTGCCGATGTACACCGCGCCAAGAATCAGGAGCCACCGCTGCGTGTAGACGGACACGAGGTTCTTCAGGAACACGATGAGGGCCGCGCCCAGCGCGGGCCCGAGCAGCGTCCCGCGGCCGCCGAGGGCGACCATCAGGAGAATCTCCACCGAGGTCGCCAGCTCCAGATCCGCCGGGCTCACGAAGCCGTTGTAGTACGCCCACAGCACGCCGGCGAACCCGCCGACGCCCCCGGCGATCATGAAGCCGATGTACTTGTGCAGCCAGACGTGATACCCGAGCGTGCGCATGCGGGATTCGCTTTCGCGGATCCCCACGAGGCTCTTGCCGAACGGGGAGCCCACGATGACCCGGAGGACCCCGAAGGCGACGAGGAACGCCGCGAAGGCCAGGTAGTAGAAGGGGAGGCCCTGCGCGAAGGACCACGGCAGGCCGAGGTCCGGGCGGGGGACCCCGGAGATCCCGTTGTCGCCCTGGGTCATCGACACCCATCGGTGGGCGAGGCCCCAGACGACCATGCCGAGGGCCAGCGTGATCATGAGGAAGTAGACGCCGGTGGCGCGCAGGGCCACGAGGCCGAAGACGGCGGCGACCGCGGTCGCGAGCAGGACGCCGACGGCCAGCGTGGCCCAGAAGCCGGCGCCGTGCCGCGTCGCCAGGATGCCGACGCTGTACGCGCCGACCCCCAGGTAGGCGGCGTGACCGAGCGACGCCAGGCCGATGTACCCGAGGATGATGTCCAGGCTCATGGCCAGGATCGAGTAGATCACCGCCTGAGTGACCAGCGCGAGCAAGAACGACGACAAGAACGGCGGCGCGACGAGCAACAGGAGGAAGGCGAGGACGATCGCGATCCGTGGCGTGCCGGGCGGCAGCGCGCGTCGCATCACGCGCGGCCGAAGAGCCCGGTCGGCCGCACCGCCAGGATCGCGGCCATCGGGGCGAAGAGCGTGAAGGGGCGAAGAGCGTGAAATACGACAGCTCGGGAAAGAGCGCCTTGCCGAAGTTGTCGAGGAGGCCGACCATGAGGCTCCCGATCAGCGCGCCCTTGAGGCTGCCCATGCCCCCGACGATCACGACGACGAAGGCGTACGGCAGGATCTCGAAGTCGGCGCCCGGATAGACTCCCACGAAGCCCCCCGCCACCGCGCCCGCCAGGGCCGCCAGCGTGGCGCCCAGCGCGAACACGGCCATCGAGATGAGGAAGACGTTGATCCCGACTCCCCGTGCCATCTCGGGGTCGTCCACGGTCGCCCGCATCATCGCGCCGATGCGGGTCCGTTCGAGCACGAGCCACAGGATCACGGCCACGAGGGCGGCGATGACGACGATGAAGATGCGGTAGACCGGGAAGTAGAGCTGCCCGACGATGTACGAGCCCGAGAGGACCGCGGGGACCGGGATCGTGTACGGGTCGCCGCCCCAGATCACCAGGGCCAGGTCCTGGAAGATCAGGGCGAACCCCATCGTCGTCAGGACCTGCCCCAGCTCCTGACCGCTCAGGCGCTTGAGGAACGCGTTCCACTCCCCGATGCCGACGAGCGCGATGGCCAGGGCGCCCAGCAGCACGGCGAGGACGAAGTGGCCGCCGCGCCAGATGACCGTCAGCGCGACGTAGCCACCGAGCAGGTAGTACGAGCCGTGGGTCATGTTCACGATCCGCATCATGCCGAAGATGAGCGAGAGGCCTCCCGCGAGGAGGAACAGCAGGGCCCCGTAGGAGACGCCGTTGAAGAGCTGGCTGATCCAGAAGTCCATGACGCGCGTCAGGCGAGCCCGAGGAGCCGGAGCGCGTTGCCGCCGAGGATGCGCGTCTGGTCGGCGCGGGAGAGGCGCGCGCGCTTCGTGACGATGTCGCAGGGCCGGGTGTAGCCCATGTCGAAGCAGAAGTCGCTGCCGAGCATGACGCGGTCGGCGCCGACCGTCGCGATCAGGTAGCGGAGGATCTCGGGCGAGTGGCTGATCGTGTCGTAGGTGAAGCGGCGGAGGTAGGCCCTGAAGGGCTTCCGGGCGGCGCCGCGCGTCTCGGGCCGCACGCCCTGGCCATGGGTCAGGCGGCCGTAGAGGTACGGCAACGCCCCGCCCGCGTGGGGCAGGCACACCTGGAGCTTCGGGAAGCGGTCGAGCACGCCGCCGAACACGAGATGCGCGGCGGCGATCGCCGTGTCGAACGGGTTGCCGAGGAGGTTGTTCAGATAGAACGGCGCCAGGCGCTGCTGCCCGATCACCGAGATCGGGTGGAGCAGCACCGGCAGCCCGCGCGCCTGGCAGCGCTCGAAGAGGGGCTGGAACTCGGGGTCGCTGAGCTCCCGGCCGTTCACGTTCGTGCCCATGTAGACCGCGCGGATGCCTTTGAGGTCGGCCACGCGCTCGAGCTCCTCGCGCGCCAGGGCCGGCTCCTGCATCGGCAGCGTCGCGCAACCGACGAAGCGCTCCGGGTAGGCGCGGTGGGCCTCGGCCATGGCGTCGTTCACCGCGCGCGCGGCGCGCGCGGCGGCCGCGCCCCGGGCCCAGTGGGTCATCGGCACCGTCAGCGACAGCGCGTGGACGGCGACGCCCGCGCGGTCCATCGCCCGCACGCGGCGGTCGAGGTCCCAGTAGGTCGCATCGAGCGGCGGCCCGGCCGCTCCCCCGAGGACGACAGCCGGGCCCTTCGGGTTCGAGCGGTCCACGCGCGCGCCGAATGGCGCCCCCTCGTCGTCGATGACCTTGAGGAATGCTTCGGGGTAGAAGTGGGCGTGGATGTCGACGGCCCTGGGCGGAGTCACGGCTCGGGATTGTACTATAGGCGCACCCGACCGGTGCATCACCCCAAAGGAGGAATTTCGTGAGACTCCCGAACGAGCGCTTCGACTACTCGCCGATCGCCGCCCGTCGTCCCTGGAAACTCCCCAAGGGGGCGCGCATCGCCGTCTGGACGATCGTCAACATCGAGGAGTGGGACATCGAGAAGCCGATGGCCCGCCAGTACCTCACGGCCCCGCAGGGCGTCCAGACGGTACCCGACGTCCCGAACTGGGCGTGGCACGACTACGGGATGCGCGTGGGCTTCTGGCGACTGCTGGACGCGCTCCGGAAGCGGAAGATCCGCGCGACGACCGCCATCAACGCCGACGTCTGCCGCGCCTACGAGCCCGTGGCGCGCGCGATGCTCGACGCGGGCTGGGAGTTCATGGGCCACGGCGTGAAGCAGGGCGCCATGCACCTGCTGCCCGACCAGCGCGCCGCCGTGCGCGAGTCCATCAAGCTCCTGCGCGACTTCACCGGCCGGAAGCCGAAGGGCTGGCTCGGCCCCGGGCTCACGGAGACGTGGGAGACGCTCGACATCCTCGCCGAGGAGGGGATCGAGTACGTCTCCGACTGGGTCAACGACGATCAGCCCTACGAGATCCGCACGACGGCCGGCACGCTCGTGTCGGTGCCCTACACGCTCGAGCTGAACGACATCCCGATGATGGTCATCCAGCATCACGAGTCGGGCTACTGGCTCGGGCGCGTGAAGGATCAGTTCGACCGGCTGTACCTCGAGGGCGCCACGAACCCCCGCGTCATGGCACTCGCCGTCCACCCGTACATCCACGGCGTCCCGCACCGGATCAAGTACTTCGAGGCGGCCTACGACTACATCCAGAAGAAGAAGGGCGTCTGGCTCACGACGGGCGAGGAGATCTACGAGTGGTATCGCGCGAGTGTCGCGCCTGCGAAATCATGTTGACGATCGCGCGGCGGAGCCGACGGGCGCGCCCGACAGGGGTCGCGGGACCACGCGGCACGCGTCCGCTGCTCCGTTGCGGCTGGGCTCCAGCCGGGCGCGCCCGGTCCGCGGCCACGGGGCGGGACCGGGTCGCCGCGACCCCTGTCGCACGCGCCCGTCGGCTCCGGGGCCGCATCCGGCGCCAGGACCCGCTCGACGGAGCGCGATGTCGTTCGTGAATAAGCGGTCTAGAGCGTCCCGGTCGTGATGAAGTCCCAGAGCCGTCCGGCGCGCTCGACGACGGCGTCCACGTCCTCGGCGAGCATGTGGCGTGCTGTGACCAGCGCCAGCGCGGCCGCGCGCGCCCGCTCGAGGTAGGCGGCGCGCGAGGGGTAGCGTTCCTCGATCGAGCGGCGCGGGTCACCGCTGGCCTCGCGCTCGGCGCGCGTCCCGGGGAAGGGGAGCGTCGAGCCCATCATGCTCATCAGATCACCGGGCGCGCCCTGCTCGGGGTGGCGCGGGTTCCAGCCGGTGTAGGTCGCGAGCGGTACCAGAAGCTCGACCGGGCGGAGGCCGGCGGTCTCGTTGCCGTCGCCGTCCACCGCCGAGACGAAGGTGACGAACGGCGCGCCGACCTTCGGCGGCAGCTCCGTGAGGACGCCGCGCGCGCATTCGGGACCGAAGTCGAGCCGCCGCGGCCGCTCGATCCTGTCGGGGAATCGCGCGCCGGGGATCTTCTCGAAGACCGGCGCGGTCGCCTCCGGTGGGACCGCCGTGCGGTCGGCGAGGCGCGGCACCGCGCTCGGCGGCGGCTCGACGCCCTCGGTGACCCACCGATCGAGGTTCACGAGCGCCGCGCGGAGCAGCGGCGCGTAGTCCACGACGTTGAACGGCTGCAGCCCGCGCCCGCCGGTGTTCGGATCGGCGTCGGGCGGCGGGAGGGCGCTCGGCGTGTGCTGGGTCCCCGCGAACAGGTAGACGCGGGTCCCGGCGAGCGGCCCGACGTCCGCGCGGCCCTCGACGTCGGTGTGGACGAGCGAGGCGTCCCCGCGCCAGTACTCCGCCGACGTGTTGATCGTGACGATCTTCGGCATGCGACCGCGGGCCAGGAGGCGGCCGAGCAGCGCGCCGCGCTCGCCCGTGACCGGATCCCTCTGCTCGCCGTCGGTGAACGGGAAGAGGCTGCCGACGGCGCAGAGCGCGTTGAGCGACGGCTGGCCGAAGCGGTGGTTGAATTCGCCCCGGCGCGCGCCGGCGACGTGCGGGACGACGGCGTCGAAAACCGGGCGGCCCGCCTCGTCCTCGTCCAGGCCGAGAGAGAGGAGGTGGCGGAGGAAGCGACCGCTCTGGGAGACGCCGAACACGTAGGCGCGCTCGAGCCGGCCCGCGCACGGGTTGCCCTGCGCGGCGTTCGCGAACCGGAGCCACGCCGCCGCGTCACGGACCGCGGCGAAGCCGAGGCCGACGAGCGGCGGGTGCTCCACGCGGTAGACGAGCTCGTAGATCTTCCCCGGCTCGAATCCGCCCGCGAGCGCGATGTGCGAGGCGTCGGGGAAGCGCCACGCCGTTCGGGGCACGGCGACGGCGGGCGCGCCCACGTGGTCGCAGACGGTCAGCCGCGCGCCGGGGTCGTCGAGGTCGGCGGTCGGGTGCGGGATGTGGTAACGATCGGCGAGCGGGAGGGTCGCCGCGCGGAAGTTCGGCCGCCACAGGCACCGGACCGGGCCGCTGATGGGGCCGTTGGCGCCGCGTGCCGCGGGAACGGTGAGCGCCATCAAGCCGTCCTGGCGCGGAACGTCGTGCTGCCAGCCGACCCACGCCACGGTGTAGCCGTGGCGCATGAGGAAGCCGTTGCCGAAGTCCTCCGGCGTCGAGGGGTCCGGCACGCGGGGCGTGCTGTTGAACATGCCGAGCGCGACCTTGCGGCCCCGGTTCGGGACGTCGAGGAGCAGGCGGCGGTTGCCGCGCGCCGGGTCCACGGGCTGGAGCAGGTAGAAATCGGCGGACGCCTCGACCGCGCCGCGCGCGTTCCTCGGCGCGAGCCCGAGGTCGATGATCGCCCGGTTGGCCGGGTTCGCGGGATCCACGGCGAAGCGGAGCACGCCCGCGATCTTCTCGTAGGCGCCGGCGGCCCCGAACGGCCGGCCGTCGAGCACGGCGCCGCGGTGCTGGATCTCGAGCGCCGTCGCCGCCATCGCCCGCCTACCGCACCGGCCCGACGACGACGTCGGTCGGCCGCGACGCGAGGAAGTTCTCGGTGTTCTCGACCGCGCGCAGCAGGCCGTCACGGAGCACCTCGGGCGTCTGGCCGGCGTTGTGCGGCGAGAGGACGACGTTCGGGAGCGCCAGGAGCGGATCTCCCGGCTTGAGCGGCTCGTCGTGGAAGACGTCGAGCCCGGCGCCGGCGATCTTGCCCTGGGCGAGCGCGTCGAGGAGCGCTTCGCGCTCGACGAGGGCGCCCCGGCCGGTGTTGACGAGGATCGCCGTCTTCTTTATCAGCGAGAATTCGCGGCGTCCGAGGAAGCCGCGCGTCTCCGGCGCCAGGCGCAGGTGGAGCGAGACGAAGTCGGCGGCGCGGAGGATCTCGTCGCGCGTCACGGAGGTCGAGCCGCGGGCGCTCCACAGTCTGACGTCCATGCCGAAGGCGCGGCCGAGCTCAGCCACGCGGGCGCCGATCTTGCCTGTGCCGAAGACGCCGAGCGTCTTGCCGAAGAGCTGTCCCAGCATCTCGCGCGGCCAGGCCCCCCCGCGCATCTCGCGGTCGATTCGCGGGATCTTCCGCGCCGTCGCCAGCATGAGCGCCAGCGTGTGCTCGGCCACGGCGAAGGCGTTCACGCCCGGCGTGTTGCACACGGTGATGCCGCGGCGGCCCGCGGCCTCGAGGTCCACGTTGTCGGTGCCCGTGCCCCAGATCGAAACCAGCTTGAGGCTGCGGCAGGCGGCGAACACTTCGTCGGTGAAGCGGGCATGGGCGCGGATGTTGACGGCCGCGTTCGCCCCGTCCACGCGTCGGATCAGCTCGGCCGGGTCGTCGGCGCCGCGCGCGGTGTACACGCGCACCTCCCCGAGCTTCTTCAGGCGCTCGTGGGCGGGCGTGCCTTCGAAGACGCTCGGAAAGTCGTCCGGCACGACGATCAGCGGCACCGGCTAGGACCCCGTCACCGACACCATGTTGAGAATCGTCGCGCCCGTCGACCCCGTCGCGTGACCGTCAGCATGCTTTCGTAGACGCGACACTAGGCGGCGTCGGCGAACGCGGCCTGCGCGGCGGCGACGGCCGCGCCGGGCTCGCACTTGTACCCGAGGTCGCGCAGCGCGAGCTCGAGCGCCGAGAGCGTCGGGAGCACGTAGAGCGGGCTCGCCGTGACGCCCATGGTCCCGATGCGGAGCGTGGTCGTCCGGATCTTGTCGAGGCCCGTGCCGATCAGGATGCCGTAGCGGTCGCGCATCTGGACCACGACCGCCGCGGTCTCGATGCCCTTCGGCACCTTCACGCACGAGACCGTGTTCGACAGGATCGAGGCGTCGGGGAACATCTCGAGCCCCATCGCCGCGAATCCCCGACGGAGTGCGGTCGCCGCGATCTCGTGGCGCCGGAAGCGATGCGCCAGCCCTTCTTCGAGGATCAACTGCACGGCGACACGCATCGCGTGGGTGAGATGCGTGGGGATCGAGACCGGCTGGCGGCGCGGCCCCCCGTCGGGCACCTTGCCGCCCCGCGACACGGGGATCCACCACTCCTTCCAGCGCAGGAGGTCGTACGCCCAGCTCCGCGCCGGTGTGCGCCGGCGCTCCATCGCCCGCCACGCGCGCGGGCTCACGCCGACGAGCGCCATGCCGAGCGGCGCGGCCAGGCACTTCTGCGAGCCGGTCATGTTGAGGTCCACGCCCCACTCGTCGCTGCGGACGTCGAGGCCGGCGATCGAGGACACGGTGTCGAGCAGGAAGAGCGCGTCCACCGAGCGCGCGATCGTGCCCACCTCGGCGGCGGGGTAGGTCGTGCCCGTGGACGTCTCGTTGTGGACGAGCGTGATCGCCTTCGGGCGGACGCGCTC
>JACPCG010000093.1:0-9857 GCA_016179925.1 Candidatus Rokuibacteriota bacterium
CGCGAGGCGACCTCCGTGTAGCGCGCGGGCGGGAGCCGGACGTCGAACTGGCGGTGCAGCGCCTCGCCGAGCCCCGCGAGGTCCCAGTCCTCGGGGTGCGCGTCCCGCGCGGCGTAACCGTCGAGCGTGGCGGCCACCATGTCCTCGACCCACTCGGCGATCGTGTCGGCCTGGCTCTCGCCCTCCAGGATCTGGCGCCGCATCCCGTAGATGATCTCGCGCTGCTTGTTCATCACGTCGTCGTACTCGAGCAGGTGCTTGCGGATCTCGTAGTTGTGCGTCTCGACGCGCTTCTGCGCCGTCGCGATCGCGCGCGTGACGAGCTTGTGCTCGATGGGCTCCCCTTCCTCCATGCCGAGCCGGTCCATGATCTTCTGGATGCGCTGGGAGCCGAAGATCCGGAGCAGGTCGTCCTCGAGCGAGAGGTAGAAGCGCGAGGAGCCCGGGTCGCCCTGCCGCCCCGAGCGGCCGCGGAGCTGGTTGTCCACGCGCCGCGCCTCGTGGCGTTCGGTACCGACGATGTGGAGGCCGCCGCGGGCGACCACGCGCTCGTGCTCGGGCTCGGTGATCCGCCTGGCCTCCTCGAGCGCCGCGCCGCGCGCCTCCGCGGAGGCGGTCGCCGGCTCGATGCCCTTCTTTCCCAGAATCTCTTTGGAGAGGAAGTCGGGGTTGCCGCCGAGCAGGATGTCGGTACCCCGGCCGGCCATGTTCGTCGCGATCGTGACCGAGCCCTCGCGGCCGGCCTGAGCGACGATCTCGGCCTCGCGCTCGTGGTATCTCGCGTTCAGGACCTCGTGACGGACGCCGCGCTTCTTCAGGAGCTTGGAGAGCTGCTCGGACTTCTCGATCGACACCGTGCCGACGAGGACGGGCTGGCCCTGCCGGCTCCGTTCGATGATGTCGCCGACCACCGCGTCGAACTTCTCGCGCTCGGTCTTGTAGACCACGTCCGGGTAGTTGGTCCGGATGAGCGCGCGGTTCGTCGGGATCACCGTGACGTCGAGCTTGTAGATCTTGGCGAACTCCTCCGCCTCGGTCTCGGCCGTCCCGGTCATGCCGGCGAGCTTGTCGTACATGCGGAAGTAGTTCTGGAAGGTGATCGTCGCGAGCGTCTGGTTCTCGCGCTCGATGCGCGCGCCTTCCTTCGCCTCGACCGCCTGGTGGAGGCCGTCCGACCAGCGCCGCCCCGGCATGAGCCGGCCGGTGAACTCGTCCACGATGACGACCTGCCCGTCCTTCACCATGTAGTCCACGTCGCGCCGGAAGAGCGCGTGGGCGCGGAGCGCCTGGTTGATATGGTGGAGGACGGTGATGTGCTGGGGATCGTAGAGGTTGTCCACCGCGAGCAGCCGCTCGCAGGTCGCGATCCCCTGCTCGGTCAGCGCCACGGCGCGCGCCTTCTCGTCCACGATGAAGTCGCCCGCCTTCTGTTCCTCGATCTCGGAGAGCTTGCCCTCGACGATGGTCGCCGCGCGCTTGAGCTTGGGAATGACGCGGTCGATCTTGTAGTAGAGGTCGGTGGACTCGTCCGCCGGTCCAGAGATGATCAGGGGTGTTCTTGCCTCATCGATGAGGATCGAGTCCACCTCGTCCACGATCGCGTAGTGCAGCTCGCGCTGCACCAACTCGTCGAGCGTGAAGCGCATGTTGTCGCGCAGGTAGTCGAACCCGAACTCGTTGTTCGTGCCGTAGGTGACGTCGGCCCGGTAGGCCTCCTGGCGTGTGCAGGGCTGGAGCGCGGTCATCCGGATGTCCGAGGTCACGTACGTCGGGTCGTAGCGGAACGAGGCCTCGTGCTGGATCACGCCGACGCTGAGTCCGAGCGCGTCGTAAATCGGGCCCATCCACTGGGCGTCGCGCTTGGCCAGGTAGTCGTTGACCGTGACGATGTGCACGCCGCGGCCGGTCAGCCCGTTGAGGTAGGCGGGCAGCGTCGCGACGAGCGTCTTGCCCTCGCCCGTCGCCATCTCGGCGATCTTGCCCTGGTGGAGCACCATCCCGCCGATGAGCTGGACGTCGAAGTGGCGCATCCGGACCGTCCGGCGGGCCGCCTCGCGACACACGGCGAACGCCTCCGCGAGGACGTCGTCGATGGGCTCGCCGCCCTCGAGCCGCTTCCGGAACTCGTCCGACTTCGCACGGAGGCCCGCATCGTCGAGCGCCTGGACCCCGGGCTCGACCGCGTTGATCGCCTGGACGGCCGGCAGCATGCGCTTGACGTCGCGCTCGTGCTTGGTACCGAAGAGCTTCTTGAGGACCGCCTCGATCATCTCCGTCGATTATGGCACACCGGGTCGATCAGCCCCGTCTTTCACGGCCGCGCGCGGCGCCCAGGAGCTCGCGCGCGTGGCCCCGCGCGGTCTCGGTCACGCCGGCGCCCCCGAGCATGCGCGCGATCTCCTCGACGCGCTCGGCGCCGACGAGCGTGTCGGCGGCGACGCGCGCGCGCCCCGCCCGCACGCTCTTGACGACGCGCAGGTGGCGGTCGGCGCGCGCGGCGATGGGCGCCAGGTGCGTCACGCAGAGCACCTGGCGGCCCGCCGCCGCGGCGGCGAGCTTTTCCGCGACCACGGACGCCACCCGGCCGCCGATGCCCGCGTCCACCTCGTCGAAGATCATCGTCGGCACGCGGTCGGCCTTCGCGAGCACGCTCTTGAGCGCGAGCATCGTCCGCGACAGCTCGCCGCCGGAGGCCACGCGCGCGAGCGACCGCGCCTCCTCGCCGGGGTTCGCCGAGAGCCGAAACTCCGTCCGGTCGAGCCCACGCGGGCTCACCTCGTCGAGCGCGCCGCGCTCGAGCGCGATCCGGAACACGGCCCGCTCCATCCCGAGGGCTCTGACCTCACGCTCGGCCTCTCGCCCGAGTCGCTCGGCGGCCGCCCGCCGCCGGTCCGAGAGCGCGCCGGCCGCCTCGCCGAGCTCGGCGTGGAGCTGGGCGAGCGTGCGCTCCTGCGCGGCCAGGATCTCCTCGTGGCGTGCGAATCGGTCGAGCTGCGCGGCGACCTCCTCCCGGAAGCGGAGCATCGCCTCTTCGGAGTCGCCGTACTTGCGCTTCAGGCGCATGAGGACGTCCAGGCGCTCGTCGATCGCCTCGAGCCGCCCCGGCTCGACCCTGACCGCCTCCCGCAGCGCCCGGATCCGCGCGAGCGCCTCCTCGATCTGGGCGCCCGCGGCCTCCAGCGCCTCCACGGGCCCGGCGAACGCCGGGTCCAGGCGCGCCAGGTCCAGGAGGACGCGCGCGGCACGGTGCAGGCGCGTGGTCGCCGAGCCCTCCTCCTCGTGCAGCAGCCCCGCGGCGTCGACGAGACCCCCCAGGAGCCGCTCGGCGTGCTGGGCGCGCCTGCGCTCCTGGCGGAGCTCGTCTTCTTCGCCGGGCCGGAGACGCGCGCCGTCGAGCTCGGAGAGCTGAAAGCGCAGGAGGTCTTCGCGCTGCGCGCGGTCGCGCTCCGCCGCGCGCGTGGCTTCGACCTCGGCCCGCGCTTCCCGGTACTTCGCGACCAGTCCCGCGACGCGCTCGCGCAGGTCCTCGGCCTCGGCGAAGCGGTCGAGCAGCTCGAGCTGCCGGGCCGGCTCCAGGAGCCGCTGGTGCTCGTGCTGGCCGTGGACCTCGACGAGATGGTCGCCGAGGCGCTCGAGGAGCCCGACGGTCACGGGCGAGTCGTTGACGAAGGCGCGGTGGCGTCCGGCCCGGGAGAGCTCCCGCCGCACGACGAGCTGGCCGTCCTCCAGCGCGAGCCCCGCCTCGTCGAGCGCCGCCGCGACGGGCCCCCGCGGCTCGACCTCGAAGACGGCCTCGACCGTGGCGGTCTCGGCTCCCGCGCGGATCACATCGGTCTGGGCGCGGGCGCCCCGGAGCAGGAGAATCGCGTCGATCAGGATCGACTTGCCCGCGCCCGTCTCGCCGGTCAGCACGTTGAGGCCGGGCCCGAATGGCACGGTCACGCTCTCGATCACGGCGAAGTTCCGGATTCGCAGCTCGCGCAGCATCGGGACTGATGCTAGCGCGCATCATTCAGGAACGGTAGTCGCGTGTGGCGGGCGGGCCTGGCGCAGGCGGACGGTGCCGCGCGGAGCGCAGCCTCGGGAGGGGTCGCTCGACCACGCGGTCGGCGGCCGCGCACCCCGTCGCGGCGGCCTCGGTCCTGCGCGCGGGGTCCGGGGCCCCGCGGCGGGAACGGATCTCGTCGACCCCTCCCGGGGCTGCCCTCCGCGCGGCACCGTGCGACCCGCGCGTGTGGCGAGCCTGAATAGCCCGGGTTAGCGCGCCCCCCACATGAGCTTGGTCCGGAGCACCGAGAAGAAGTCTTTCTGCGGAAAGCGGATGAGGCGGATGCGCGCGGCGGCCTTGACCACCTCGACCGTGTCGCCCTGCTTGAGGTTCACGCCGACCTGGCCGTCCACGGTGACCATCACCTCCTGGTCGGCCAGGAGCGTCACCTCGACGCGGTGCATGCCCGGCAGCACGATCGGCCGGTTGGTGAGCGTATGGGAGCAGATCGGCGTCAGCACGATCGCGTCCATCGTAGGGAACAGGATCGGGCCGCCCGCCGAGAGGCTGTAGGCCGTGGACCCCGTCGGCGTCGAGATGATGAGGCCGTCGGCGCGGTACTCGGTGGCGTGCTGGCCCTCGACCGATACCGCCAGGTCGATGATCCGGCTCATCGCCGCCTTGGTGATGACGACGTCGTTGAGCGCGGCGTACTCGCCGAGGCGCTGGCCGTTCCGGACGACGCGCGTGGTCAGCATCATGCGCTCGTCGGCGGCCATCCGGCCCGCGAGGAGCGCCTCGAGCGCCGGCAGCATCTCGTCCAGGGTCGTCGCCGTCAGGAACCCGAGCCCGCCCAGGTTCACCCCGAGGAGCGGCACGCCGAGGTCGCCGACCGCGCGCGCCATCGACAGGAGCGTGGGCACGCCGAGGTCGCCGACCGCGCGCGCCATCGACAGGAGCGTGCCGTCGCCGCCGAGCACCACGACGAGGTCCACCTGCGCGGGGAGCTCCGGCTTGCCGACGGACGCGACGCTCGCCGCGGGAACCAGCGCCGCGGTCTCCTTCTCGAGGACCGGGGTGAGGCCGCGGCCGCCGAGCCACTCGAGCAGCCGGGGGATGACGTCCCGGGCCTCCGCCGCCCCCGGCTTGGCGACGATCCCGACCCGCTTCACCCGACGGCCTCGACGCTCTTGGCGATCAGCGACTCGAGGTCGCTCGCCGTGCGGCCGTGCGACGAGCAGTGCAGGAAGAACTCCCGGTTCCCCTTGGGGCCGCGGAGCGGCGAGCCCGTCACGCCGAGCACGTGCCAGCCCCGGAGCACGGCGAACCGGGCCAGGCGCGCGACCGCCGCGCGGTGGAGCGTCGGGTCGCGCACGACGCCGCCCTTGCCCACCGCCTCGCGGCCGACCTCGAACTGCGGCTTCACGAGGGCGAGCACCTCGCCGCGCGGCGCCAGTACCCCGAACACGGCCGGCAGGATCTTCTCGAGCGAGATGAACGACACGTCGATCACCGCCAGGGTCGGCTGGTCGCCGAAGATCCGCGGATCGAGCGCCCGCGCGTTCGTCTGCTCCATCACGACCACCCGCGGGTCCTTGCGCAGCTTCGCGTCGAGCTGCGCCGTGCCGACGTCCACGGCGTACACGCGCGTCGCGCCGCGCTGCAGCAGGCAGTCCGTGAACCCTCCGGTGGAGGCGCCCACGTCGAGGCACACCCGCCCCGCCACCTTGAGCTGGAAGGCCTCGAGCGCGTGGATGAGCTTCTCGCCGCCCCGGCTCACGTAGGGCGCGCGCCCCTGGAGCTCGACGGCCGCCTCAGGAGCGACGAGCGCCCCCGCCTTGTCCACGCGCTTGCCGTCCACGAGCACCTCGCCCGCCATGATGCGGCGCGCCGCCTGCTCGCGGCTCTCCACGAGCCCGCGATCCACGAGGAGCCGGTCGATGCGTACGCGCGCCATCCGTTTCATTATAGGCGACCGCTGCGCCGCGGGCGCACCAGAAACAGCAGTGCGATGCCCGCCAGGAACCCTCCGATGTGGGCGAACCACGCCGTCCCTCCCGTCTCGGCGCCACCCGCAGCCGACGCGCTGAAGGTGATGACGCCGTTGAGAAACTGCACCACGATCCAGAACCCGAGCACGATCATCGCCGGCACGTACACCGCCCGGACGAAGAAGCCGAAGATGAACAGCACGAGCACGCGCGCGTACGGGAAGAGGACGAGGTACGCGCCCAGCACGCCGGAGACCGCGCCGCTCGCGCCGATCATCGGCAGCGACGACTGTGGATTCACGAGCGTCTGGGCCAGCGCCGCGGCGACGCCCGACAGCACGTAGAACACGGCGAAGCGCCCGTGCCCGAGCGTGTCCTCGACGTTGTCGCCGAAAATCCAGAGGTAGAGCATATTGCCGCCGACGTGGAACAGGCCGCCGTGCAAGAACATGGACGTGAACATCGTGACGACGGGGTGCGGGAACTGGTCGGCGACCGGGCACGCGCCCGTGAGCCGGCACGGGACCATCCCGAACTCGGCGACGAACGCCTGCGCCGCGCGCGCGGCGCGCGGGTCCGCGTCCATGCCGAGCGAGACCTGGTAGAGGAACACGGCGGCGTTGAGCCCGATCAGGGCGATCGTGACGAATGGGACACTGCTGCTGGGGACGTCGTCCTTGAGCGGCAGCATCAGCGGGCCTGCGGCTCGAGCAGCACGATCGTGGGGCGCCGGAGATAGCGCTGTGCGGTCGCCGCGACCTCCGCTACCGTGACCGCCTCGACGGCGCGCGCGTACCGGTCGGGGAAGCCCCAGCCCGCTCCCACCGCCTCGAAGAACGCCAGATACCACGCGCGGCGGGCGTTCGTGCGCCGGTCCATCGCGAGATTGCCGAGGAGGTAGGCCTTGGCCCGCGCGAGCTCCTCGGCGCCCACGGGCGTCGTGCGGATGCGCTCGAGCTCCTCGAGCACGGCGGCTTCCGCCGCGGCGACGTTCTGTCGGGCCGTGCCGAGGTAGGTCAGGAAGAAGGCGGGTCCGGTGCGGTACGGCGTCAGGACGCCGATCGAGTACGCGAGCCCGCGCTTGTCGCGAATCTCGACGAAGAGGCGACCCGACATCCCGCCGCCCAGCACAGCGCCGAGCACCCGCAGCGCGGGGTACGTGGGGTCGGCGAGGCCCGGCCCGAGATAGCCGATCAGGATCTGCGCCTGCTGGGCGGGCCGCGCCACGACGCGGCGCCCGCCCGCCGGCGCGGGACCGGCGGCGGCTGGCGCCGGGGCGCCGGCCGAGCGGACGAGACGGCTGAAGAGCCGCTCGGCCGTCTTGGCCACGCGCTCGCCCGGCACCTGGCCGCTCACGGCAAGCACCATCCGCTCGGGCTGGAAGGCTTCGCGATAATGGGCGAGCAACGCTTCGCGCGACAACCGTTCCACGCTCGCCTTGAGACCGAGGCTGTGCCAGCCGTACGGGTGGCCGCCGTAGAGATCGCGAATGACCGTGTCGAAGCTCAGCGGGAACGGCGTTTCGCCGCGCGTCTGGATCTGGCTCAGCACCAGGCGCCGCTCTTGCTCGATCGCTTCCGCCGCCAGTGCCGGCTCGAGCGCGACCTCCGCGATGAGGCCGAGCAGCATCTCCCAGTGGCGCGCGAGCGCCTCGCCACGGATCTCGGCGGTCTCCACCTCCCCGGAGGCGTCCACGCTGCCGCCGATCTCCTCGGCCGCCTCCGCGAGCTGGACGGCGGAGCGCCTGGCCGAGCCGCGGATCATGCTCCGGAGGAGGAGATTCGTGACGCCGGCCGTCTCCGCCGTCTCGAAGCGCGAGCCCGCCCTCACCTGGAGCGAGACGGCGACCACGGGCGCCACCGGGTTCTCCCGCACCAGGACCGTCATTCCGTTAGGCAGCACGTGGCGCGCGACGGGAGGCGTCTCTGCCCACGCGGGTGTGGCCAGGAGAAGCGCCGCGAGTCCGGCTGCACCGAGCGTCACCCAGCGCCTCATCGCGGCTTCGGCACCAGCGCCAGCCGCGTATACCGCTCGAGGTCGAGGTACCGGCGCGCGGCGACGCGGATCTGCTCGGGCCTGACCGAGCGGAGGCGATTGATGTAGGCGAGCTCGTCCTCCAGCCGCCAGACGGCCTCGGCCCGCCCGAACGCCCACGCGCGGCCTTCGGCGGTCTCGGAGGAAAACGCGTGGCGCGCCTCGGCCGCCGTGACGGCCCGCCGTAGCTCCCCCTCGGTCACCTCCCGCTCCCGTACCCGCCGGATCTCGTTGAGCACCTCCGCCTCGGCGCGCTCGAGCTTCCCCGGATCGAGCTGAGCGCTCACGACCACGGCGCCGGCCGCCTCGAGCGCCGAGTACCCGGCGCTCACGGACGTGACGAGGCGCGCTCGCTCGCGGAGCGCCTGCGTGAGCCGACCCGAGCGCGACTGGCCCAGGACCGCCACGAGGAGATCGACGACCGGCGTGTCGGCGTGATCGAGCTTCGGGCCGTGCCAGCCCATCCCGAGGTACGCCTGCGTGCCCGGCCGCTCGACGCTCAGCTTCTTCGGTGGGAGGTCCTGCGGCGTCGTTGCCGGCAGGCGCTGGAAGCCGCTGCGCGGCAAGCGTCCGAACGTCCGCTCCGCGGCGGCCAGGACCTCGGCGGTCTTGACAGGGCCCACCACGACCAGCACGAACGACTCGGGAACGTAGTGGCGGCGGTAGAAGCTCACGAGCGTCTCGCGCGTGAGCCCGCGCACGAGCTCCTCCGTCCCGATCACGGGCCGGCCGTAGGGATGGCCGTCGAAGAGCATCTGGTAGAGCTGCCGGAACAGATAGCGTCGCGGATTGTCCTCGCCGAGGCGCATCTCCTCGAGCACCACGCGCTTCTCGAGGTCGAGCAGGCTCTCGGCAAGCGTGGAATTCACGGCGATGTCCGCGAACATCTCGATACCGGCGACGGCGCGGCTGCCTGGAAGCACGACGTGATAGTAGGTGTAGTCGAGCGAAGTGCCCGCGTTGATCCGGCCACCGAGGCCTTCGATCTCGCGGTCCACGAACCCCGGCGCCCGGAGGGGCGTGCCCTTGAAGAGCATGTGCTCGAGATAGTGCGCGAGGCCGAGCTCCGACGGCTTTTCGTCCCGGCCACCCACCCTTACCCAGAGGTGAAGGGACACGACCTCGCTCTCCCCGAACTCCTGGACCACGACTCGCACCCCGTTGTTCAGCACTTTGCGGGCGGGCGTCCGGGTGTCCGAGCGCTCCGGAGCGGGGGCGGAGACCACACTGCACGCACCCGCCAGGAGCAGCACGAGCAGCGTGGGCGCAGGGCGCGCCAGACGGGACATAGGTGTCAAGGAGCGTACCACAGGGCTCCCTGCCGGACGGGCAGAATGCCGGACTCGCACCCGACGCGGCGTCGGGCACAACGCCGCGCAGACAGCTTCGTCCTGGAACGTAAGCCATTGATATTTAAAGTCCTTGGGATGGGAAACAATTGGCAACCTCCTTGCTCTGCTCAGGGGCACAGGTTCCCGAGAGACTATGCGACTGCGAAAGGGGGGCTGGAAGGCGGCGACAGGCCGAAATCGCGTTGGGTCGGATCACAGGTCAGCCAGGTAACAAAACGCTTCAACAACCTACAAAAGGAACAGGAGAGCGATGAAGAGATTTCTTGCAGCGATCATGAGCGTGGCAGTGTTCGGCGCCCTGGCGCCGGCGGTGGACGCGCAGTCGCCCTGCCCGCCGGAAGTGGCCCAGGCTAAGCAGTTGCTCAGCAAGGGCCAGGACGTCCAGGCGCCGCGCTCGCTCGCCGGCGCTCGCCAGGACACGCAGGCCCCGCGTGCTCAGGATATCCAGGCGCCGCGTTCGCTCGCTGGCGCCCGTAGCCAGGACGTGCAGGC
>JACPCG010000093.1:9900-36210 GCA_016179925.1 Candidatus Rokuibacteriota bacterium
GCCCGTAGCCAGGACGTGCAGGCTCCGCGTGGCCAGGACGTGCAGGCTCCGCGCGGCCAGGACGTACAGGCTCCGCGTGGCAAGCAGGACACCCAGGCTCCGCGCGGTCAGGACGTGCAGGCCCCGCGTGGCAAGCAGGACACCCAGGCTCCGCGCGGTCAGGACGTACAGGCTCCGCGTGGCAAGCAGGACACCCAGGCTCCGCGTGGCCAGGACGTGCAGGCCCCGCGTGGTCAGGACACCCAGGCTCCCCGTGGTCAGGACGTTCAGGCGCCTCGTAGCGGCGCGGCCGGCGCGAAGGACATGGCGCAGGCTCCGCGTGGCGGCGACGCCGCGAAGCTGATCCGTGAGGCCGAGGCGGCCTGCAAGGCCGGCAAGATGGACGAGGCGAAGGCGAAGGCCGAAGCCGCCATCAAGATCCTGAGGTAAGGACCGACTCACGCAGCATCAAGGCTCCAGGGGGCAACCCCTGGAGCCTTCTTTTTGTGGCACCCCGGGTATAACATTCGTTCGATGCGTCGCCGTCTCTCGCTAGCGTTTCTTCTCCTCGTCCCGAGTTCCGCCGCCGCCGAAGTCTCGGTGCAGGAAGCGCTGCTCCGCGCGAAGCCGGCGGTCGCCCTCGTCGTTGCCGAGGTCTCGGCCGAGGTCGTCGTGCTCTGCGGCGGCGGCCCCGAGACGAAGATCTCTCCCGCGCCGTTCAGAGAGACCGGCACGGGCTGGTTCTTGAGCCCGAGCGGCTGGATGATCACCAACGCCCACGTCGTTTCACCCGCGCACCGGCCGCCGAAATGGGTCGCCGAGCAGCAGGCGCGCGGCGCCGTGCGGGAGGCGTGTGGCAATCTCTCGCCAGAGGCTGCGGCCGCGGCGGCCAGCCGCGCGCGGGTCAAGCTCGAGCCCTCGCTCTACGTGATCCTCTCGAACGGCATCCGCCTGCCCGCGACGGTCGCGAAGTACAGCCCGCCCGTCGCCGGCGAAGGAATGCCGGGGCGCGACCTCGCGCTGCTCAGGATCGAGGCGGCCGACATGCCCTCGCTCAAGCTGGCCGACTCGTCGGGCGCGAAGCTCGGCGACAAGATCCACATCCTGGGCTTTCCCGGCGTCGTGCTGAGCCACGAGCTCCTGAATGCCTCCGCGAAGGCCGAAGCCTCGGTGACGAATGGGGCGATCTCCGGCTTCAAGCAGGACGTCGCCGGCCAGGCCGTGATCCAGACCGACGCGCCCGCAGCGTGGGGCAACAGCGGCGGACCCGTGGTCACCTCGCTGGGCGACGTGCTCGGCGTGCTCACGTTCGTGACCACGCAGGGCGGCGTCGAGGGCGGGATCGTCCAGGGGTTCAACTTCGTCATCCCCTCGGCTGCCGTGCTGGAGTTCCTCAAGGCCACCGCCGTGCCGCTCGACGAGAAGAGCAAGTTCAACGAGGTGTGGCACGCGGGGCTCCACGACTTCTTCGCCGGCCGTTACGCGCGGGCCCTGAAGCACTTCGCCGAAGCCAACCGGCTCCTGCCCGAGCTTCCCGACGTCCGCCGCATGACGGCCGAGGCGGAAAACCCGCCGCCGACGCCGTTCCCCTGGGCGGCCGTCGCGGCGGCGGTCACCATCGCGAGCCTCGCCGCCTACGGCGCCATGCTGGCGCTCCGCTGGCGGCGCAATCGCTACCGCATCCGCCCGTCCGAGGTCGCCCGACTCCTCGCAGGCTCGGAGCGGCCGCTCATCCTCGACGTCCGCGACACTGCGGCCTACGAGAAGAGCCCGGTGAGGATTCCCAACTCGAAGCACGTCACCCCGCAGGAGCTCGCCGCCGGCGTGGCCCGGTTCGACAGCGATCCGAACCGCACCCTCGTCGCCTACTGCACCTGACCCGACGAGGCGACGAGCGCCCGTGTGGCGCACCAGCTGCGGCGGCTCGGGTATCGGGACGTGAGGATCCTCAAGGGCGGGCTTGGGAGCTGGGCCAACGCCGGCTTGCCGCTCGAGGCGAAGGGCTCGGCCGCCGCGGCGCACGCTTAAGCGTTCAGCCGGCGCGCCTCCCGCACGACCCGATCCACGAACGTTCCGGCGAGGCCCGTGTAGGTCGTCGGCTCGAGCAACCGGTCGATCTCGCCCTCGGGCAGAACGCCGGCGATCCGCGGATCGGCCAGGAGCAGGTCGCGGAAGCTTCCCCTGCCCTCGAACGCCGCCATCGCGGCGTCGTACACGAGGTCATGGGCCGCGTTCCGGCCCAGGAACTCCCCGAGCCGCAGCATCACCGCCTCGGAGAGGAGCAGGCCCCCGGAGCCCTGCAGGTTCTCTTTCATGCGATCGGCGTTGACGCGCAGGCCGCGCACGACGACGAGCGACCAGTGCTCGGCCGCCGCGGCGAGGCACGCGGCTTCTGGCACCAGGATCCATTCCGCCCGGCCCACGCTCATGTCACGCTCGTGCGCGGCCACGGTGGTCTCCAGCGCGGTCGCCGCGAGGCCGCGCAGGAGGCGCCCGATCGCGACGATCCGCTCCGCGTGGGCGGGATTCCGCTTGTGCGGCATCGTCGAGCTCCCCACCTTGCCGTGGGCGAACGGCTCCTCCAGCTCCATGATCTCGGAGCGCTGGAGCTGGATGACCTCGTTGGCGATGCGCGCCAGCGTCCCGCCGATCAGCGCGAGGAGCGCGACGAACTCGGCGATCGTGTCGCGCGAGGCGTGCCACGCGATCGGCGGCACGCCGAGCCCGAGACGCTCGAGCGCCTTCCGCTGGACGGCCTCGCCGTGCGGCCCGAACCCCGCGAGGGTCCCGACGGCGCCGCCCAGCTCCCCGACGAAGAGCCGCGGCGCCGACTCGTCGAGCCGCTCGACCTGGCGGACGCACTCCGCGATCCAGGTCGCGACCTTGAACCCGAACGTGATGGGCAGGGCCTGCTGGGCGTGCGTGCGCCCGACCATGACGGTGTCGCGATGGGTCTCGGCCAGATCGCTCAGCTCGAGGATCAGGGCCACGAGGTCGCGGCGCAGGATCTCGTGCGCCGTCCGCACCTGAAGCACCATCCCGGTGTCGAGGATGTCCTGCGTGGTCGCGCCCCAGTGCACCCAGCGCCCGGCGTCCCCCGCCACGCGCGCGAGCTCGCGCACGATAGGCACGATCGGATGCGCCGTGACGGCCAGATCGCGCTTGACGGCGTCCAGGTCGAGGTTCTCCACGCGCGCGGCGCGCGCGATCGTCTCGGCGGCCTCGCGCGGGATCAGGTGGAGCTCCGCTTGAGCGGCGGCGAGCGCGGCCTCGACGTCGAGCCAGCGCTGGAGCATCGTCCGCTCCTCGAACACCGCGCGGATCTCGGGCGTCGAGAACTGGTCGCCGAAGAGCTGGAAGTCGATGAAGTGGCTAGCCACGGCCCGTTCGGCCGCCGGCCAGGAAGTGGACGTGAACGTGGTACACGAGCTGGCCGCCCTCCGGGCCGCAGTGCACGTGGAGGCGGTAGCCGCGCTCCGCGAAGCCCTTCGCCTCGCCGATGGCGCGCGCCGCGAGCAGGCACCGGCCGAGGACTTCCGCGTCTTCACGCTCCATCGCCATGACGGACGGGACGTGGCGCTTGGGCACGATGAGGATGTGCACGGGCGCCTTCGGGTAGATGTCCTTGAAGGCGAGGACGGCGTCGTCCTCGTACTCGATGTCCGCCGGGTTCTCCCGGGCGATGATGCCGCAGAATGCGCAATCGGTCACGGCCCCTCCTGGGACGCCTTGCTATAATACCCGCACCACGACGAAATACCCGCACGACGACGACAAGGAGCGCCCGATGGGGACGTGCCCGAAGTGCAGGCTGAGGATCCGCAAGAACGGCAATCACGTGAAGCTCGGCTCCACGTGGTACCACAAGACCTGCCCGCGCCGTCCCGCCGCCACGAAGAAGGCCTGACCCCGGACCGGCGCCCCCGCGCCTGAGCCCGCCAACTCCATGCACGTCGGATCGTCGGCACCGGCAACATGGGCGCTCCCACTGGAGATGGCTGAGCGGGCCGGCGCGGGCTCGACTGTCGCGCGCGAAGCCTGGCGGCTCTACGGCGAGGCGAGCCGGAAAGGGTTCGGCGCGCTCGACAGCTCCGGGCTCCTCAAGCTCCTCGAGCCTTCGCCCCCGCGTGGAGCGCCACCGGGCGCTTCACGTACCGGCCCGCCGGCGTCCCGCGCACGGCGCCGTCCTGGAACACCACCTGCCCCCGCAGCAGCGTGTGGGTCGGCCAGCCACGCACGCGCATCCCGGCGAAGGGCGTGAAGTCCTGGGCGGAATGGAGGGCCTCGGGCGTGACGACCTGCTCGCGGTTCGGATCGAGCACGACGAGGTCGGCGTCGCTGCCGACGGCGATCGTCCCCTTCCGCGGATAGAGGCCGAAGGCGCGCGCCGGGTTCGCGCTGGCGAGCTCGGCGATGCGGGCGAGCGTCGCGCCGCGCCGCAGGTATCCCTCGGAGACGAGATACGGATAGAGCAGCGCCGTCCCGCCGAAGCCCGGCAGCGCCTTCCAGAGGTCCTCGCCCTTCTCCGCCTCGGCGCAGCAGGCGTGGTCGCTCACGACGGTGTCGATCCGGCCGTCGAGCACGCCCCGCCAGAGGGCTTCGCGGTCGGCGTCGGTCCTGATGGGCGGGTTGACCTTGCCGAGGATCCCGTGCGCGGTCGCGTGCGTGAGCGCCAGATGGTGGAGCGTTGTCTCGAGCCTGATGTCCAGGTGCGGATGCGTGCGGCGCCCGTCCGCGCCGGCCGCCAGCGCCTCGGCGCTCGAGAGATGCAGGAGGTTCACCGGACAGCCGGTCGCGTCGGTCAGCACGAGCGCCTCCGCGATTGAGAGCTGCTCGGTGAGCGGCGGGCGCGCCTCGTGATAGCCTTCGAGCCCGCCCGGCCCCCGGCGCTTGACCTCCTCGATGAAGACACGGATCAGCTCGGCCTGCTCGCAGTGGAGCGAGAGCGAGACCCGCCCGTGGGCGCCGTACTTCCGCGCGGCCGCGGCGACCTGCCGCATGAGCAGGTACAGGTGGCCGAGGTCGTAGGTGTCGGCCATCGTGTAGGCGCTGCCGCGCGTCGAGTCGGCCGTGAGGTTCAGCCCCTTGTAGAACATGTAGTACTTGAACGAGCCGACCCCCTGCTCGCCGACGAGCCAGTCCACCTCGTCGAGCTGCTCCGTCGTCATCACGCCGATGTGGTAGCCGAAGTCGGTGAAGGCCTGCCCCTCCGTCGCGGCGACGACCTCGGGGAAGATCGTCCTATAGGGGCCGCTCTTGTTGAGGTAGTGCTGGCCCGTGCGGAAGTAGCTGAGCACCGTCGTCACGCCCCCGGCGAGCGCCGAGGCGGTCTCGCTCCGCGCGTCCTGCGCCAGGTCGCGGTAGATGCCGATGTGGAAGTGCGAGTCCACCGCGCCGGGGAGGACGAGCTTGCCCCGGGCGTCCACGACGAGGGCGGCGTCGGACGGCGCGATCGCCTCCGCGAGCGCGGCGATCGTGCCGTCACGGATGCCGATGTCGCAGCGGACCGCGCCGACGTGCGGGATGACGACCGTGCCGTTCAGGACCGCGGACTGGTACCGGGGCATGCGGCGACTCTGTCGTCAGCAGGCGGGGCGGCGGAGCATGACGGGATCGATCTTCCGCGAGAGGAGGCGGCCGTCGGATGGTGCGCCGAGGAGCTTGCCCCGGTCCACGATGAGCCGGCCGCGGAGCATCGTCGTCACGGGCCAGCCGGTCACCTGCCAGCCTTCCCACGGGCTGTAGTCGGTCACGTGGAAGTCCTCGCGCGCGAGCGTCTTCCTCACCGACGGATCCAGAAAGACCAGATCGGCGTCGCTCCCCGGCGCGATCACGCCCTTCTTCGGATAGAGGCCGAAGATTCGCGCGGCGTTGGTCGCCGTGATGTCGGCGAACCGCTGGAGCGCCATCCCCCGCTTCACGACCCCCTCGCTGTAGGCGATCCCCAGGCGCGCCTCGGCGCCGACGTTGCCGCCGGTGACGTCGTCGATCTTGCGGCCCTTGAGCTTGAGCTCCAGCGACGTCGGGTACTCGTCGGTCGCGAGCGTCGAGAGCCCGTTGCGGACGAGGCCGTCCCAGAGCGCCGCCTGGTCTTCGGGGAACTTGAGCGAGGGATAGGTGTGCGAGCAGAAGCCCCGCGGCGTCTTGTAGTACTCGGCGTTGAAACAGCAGTACTGGTGGAGCGTCTCGCCGTAGACCGGCAACCCCTGGGCGCGCGCCTCGGCGATGGTCTCCACGCCCTCTTTCGCCGAGGTGTGGACGAAGTACACGGCCGTGCCGAGGGCGCGCGCGAGCGCGACCGTGCGCCGAAACGCCAGCAGCTCCGAGAGCTTGGTGTGGACGAGGTGGAGGTTCGTCCCGTCGGTCCGGCCCTCGGCGCGGAAGCGCTCGTAGTTGAACTGGACGAGGTCCTCGTCCTCGCCGTGGACGACCATGAGGCCGCCCTGCGGCGCGACCTTCTCCATCGCGAAGCCGATCCGGCCGAAGTCGAGGCGGTTGCCCTGGCGCTTCGGGTGCGACGGGAGGATGTTCGTCGTGAAGACCTTGAAGCTCGGGAAGCCCTGCTGGATCGCCTCGGGGATCTGCTCGAAGATCCGCAAGTCGAGCGCGCCGGAGAGCGTGACGTGGAAGGCGTAGTCCACGTACGAGTTGCCCTTCCAGCGCGCCGCGCGCTGCTCGATCGCCTGCGGGATCTCCGTCCCCGGCCGCACGTAGCAGAAGTCCAGGTGCGTCGTCGTGCCGCCGTACGCCATCCCGCGCGTGTCGTCCTCGGGCCCCAGCGTGATCCCCGGCTCCTCGGGATGGCTCATGATCGCATGCGCGAGGTGCGTGTGGGGATCGATCCCCCCCGGCACGACGATCAGGCCGCGAGCGTCGATCACCTCCGCCGCGTCGCCCGGCAACGTTCCCGCCACCGCGACGGCGGCGATGCGCTCGCCCTGGATGCCGATGTCCCACGCGCCCACGCCCTCGGGCGTCACGACCTGGCCGTTCCGAACGACGATGTCCAGCATGGCGCGAGCCTAGCATATGATCGGGCCTTGCAGGGCGAGCCGCAGCACGGCCGGGGGCTGGGGCCCCCGCGTGTGAGGCGAGCGAATCCAAGGAGGCCCCCATGGGCTACGAGCACATCCTCTACGACGTCGCCGGCCGCATCGCCACCGTCACCCTCAACCGGCCCGAACGGCTGAACGCGTGGACCGTCACCATGGAGCGCGAGGTCCGCGAGGCCATGGCCGCCGCCGCCGGTGACGACGGCGTGCGCGTGATCGTCTTCACGGGCGCCGGGCGCGGCTTCTGCGCCGGCGCCGACATGGATCTCCTCCAGTCCATCCCCGGCGGCGGCGTCCCTGCGGAGAGCGAGCGCCCGCGGCCCTTCGACCCGTCGGCGCGAGGGGACTTCCAGCGGAAGTACTCCTGGTTCCCGGCGGTGCCGAAGCCCATCATCGCCGCCATCAACGGACCCGCTGCCGGACTCGGCCTCGTCATCGCGCTCTACTGCGACGTCCGCATCGCGGCCGAGGGCGCGGTGTTCACCACGTCCTTCTCGCGGCGCGGCCTCATCGCCGAGCACGGGATCTCCTGGCTGCTCCCGCGCCTCGTGGGCCCCGCCAACGCGCTCGACCTCCTGCTCTCCGCGCGGAAGATCGATGCGGCGACGGCGCTCAGGATGGGCCTCGTCAACGACGTGCTCCCGCAGGCGCGGTTCAGGGATGGCGTCAGCGCCTACGCGGGCGAGCTGGCCGCGCTGGTATCCCCGCGCTCGATGCGGGTGATGAAGCGCCAGGTCTGGGAGGCTCAGTTCCAGACCCTCGCGGAAGCCACGGCGGTGGCTGATGAAGAGATGCGCCTGTCCTTCGCGAGCGAGGACTTCCGCGAGGGCGTGGCGCACTTCGTGGGAAAGCGTGCGCCGGCGTTCACCGGGCGCTGAGAGGAGGCAAGCCATGGACTTCTTCGAGGTCGTCTCCACCCAGCGCGCGATCCGCCGCCTCACGCCCGACCCGATCCCCGACGAGGCGATCGACCGCATTCTCGAGGCGGCGATCTGCGCGCCGAGCGGCGGCAACCGTCAGAGCTGGAGCTTCGTCGTGATCCGCGACGCCGAGCTCCGGGCGAAGATCGGCGCGCACTACCGCGAGGCCTACTTCAAGGAGCTGTTCAACCTCCCCTACTACCGGGACGCCCTCGCGGCTTCCCCCGACAGCCCGCTCGCCAAGGTCGTCGCCTCCTCGCGCCACCTCGCCGAGCACCTGGCCGAGGCGCCGGTGCTGATCCTCGCCTGCCTCGACGCGCGGGGGATGTCGCCCGGCATCACCCAGGGAGCCTCGATCTACCCCGCGGTCCAGAACATCCTGCTCGCCGCCCGCGCCCTCGGCATCGGCACCACGCTCACCACGATCCACCGCTTCCGCGACCGCCCGATCAAGGAGCTCCTCGGCATCCCGCCCGAGGTCGAGACCGCGGCGCTCATCCCGCTCGGCTACCCCCTCGGCAAGTTCGGCCGCGCCCCGCGCCGGCCGCTGGCGGAGGTCGTCTTCTTCGACCGCTGGGGAGGACCTCGCCCGGCATGCTGATCCTCCAGGCGCTGCTGAGCGGCCTGCTCAACGGCGGCATCTACTCGCTGGTCGCCGTCGGGCTCACGCTGATCTTCGGCGTCATGCGCATCATCAACTTCGCCCACGGCTCCCTCATGATGCTCGGCATGTACGTGAGCTACTGGCTCTTCGTCCTCTGGGGCGTGGATCCGTATCTCGCCCTGATCGCCAGCGGCTCGGTGCTCTTCGCCGTCGGGGTCCTCATCGAGGCCGTCCTCGTCAGTCCGGTGCTCGAGGCGCCGGAGCACGACCAACTGCTCCTCACGCTCGGCATCTCCCTCGTCATCGAAAACCTCGCCCTCTTCCTGTGGAAGGCCGATCCGCGGACGGTCACGGTCCCCTACCTCGCCGTCGCCCCGATGGTCGGCGGGATCATGATCAGCTCCCCGCGAGTGATCGCCTTCGTCGTCTCCCTGGCGCTCACCGCCGTTCTCTACGTCTTCCTCAAGCGGACGGACCTGGGAAAAGCCATTCGCGCGGTCTCGCAGGATCGCGAGGGCGCGCTGACGGTCGGCATCAACATGCGGAGGATCTACGCGCTCGCGTTCGGGATCGGCTGCGCCTGCGTCGGCGTGGCCGGCGGCCTGGTGGTGCCCTTCTACGCCGTCGACCCATACGTCGGCGGAGTGTTCGTGATCACCGCGTTCGTGGTCGTGGTGCTGGGCGGCATGGGAAACTTCGGGGGCGCGCTGCTCGCCGCGCTGATCGTCGGTCTCGCCGAGTCGGTCGCCGCCGTCTTCATCCCGGCGGCGATGAAGCAGGTCGTCATGTACACGATCTTCGTGGTCGTCCTGCTCTTCCGGCCTCAAGGCCTCTTCGGCGCCCGCCGTGCCTAGCCAGTACGTGATCCACCTCGCGGTGATGATCCTCTTCTTCGCCTACCTGGGCGCCGCCTGGAACATCCTCGGCGGCTACGCGGGGCAGTTCTCCTTCGGTCACGCGGCGTTCTTCGGCCTCGGGGCCTACACCTCGACGCTCCTCCACATCCACTACGGGGTGAGCCCGTGGATCGGCATGGCGCTGGGCGGGCTCGCGGGCGTGCTGCTGGGCCTCGGGTCCGGCTTCCTGAGCTTCCGGTACGGCCTGCGCGGCCCCTACTTCGCGCTCGTCATGCTCGCCTTCGCTGAGATGCTCCGTCTGCTCTTCGAAACGTGGATGTCCAGGAGCTACCCGCTGGGCCTGCCGATTCCGCTCAAGGGCACCTCGCTCCTCGACTTCCAGTTCAGGGACAAGGGTCACTACTTCTACATCATCCTCGTCATGCTGATCGCGGTGACGTGGCTCTGCCACCGGCTCGCCCGGTCGAGGGTCGGCGCCTACTGGATGGCCATCCGGGACAACGAGGAGGCCGCCCAGGCCCTCGGCATCGACGCGTTCGCCTACAAGCTCCTGGCCATGGCGATCAGCGCCTTCCTCACCGCGCTCGGGGGCACCTTCTACGCCCAGTACTTCCTCACCCTCGAGGTGAACGAGCTGTTCGGCGTCCAGATCTCGGTGGAGATCTTGCTGTCGGCGATCATCGGGGGCGCCGGGACGGTCTTCGGCCCCCTGGTGGGCGCAGTCGCGCTCCAGCTCCTGTCGGAAGTCACCCGGGTCTACGTCCGCGCCTTCAGCGGCTTCGACCTCATGGTCTACGGGGGCGTGCTCATCCTCGTGATCATCTTTCTTCCTCAGGGGCTCCTGGAGGGCATGCGACGGCCCTACCGCGCGATGGCGCGGGCGCTGTCGACGTGACCATGGCCCTCCTCGAGCTCGCCGGGGTCAGCCGGTCCTTCGGCGGCGTCCGCGCGGTCAACGCGCTGAGCTTCGCGGTGCCCGAAGGCGAGATCGTCGGTCTCATCGGGCCGAACGGCTCGGGCAAGACGACGGTGTTCAACCTGATCTCCGGCGTGTTCCTGCCGAACCAGGGCACGCTGACCTTCGCCGGGGCGAGTCTAATCGGCAGGAAGCCGCACGAGATCTGCCGCCTGGGCATCGGCCGCACGTTCCAGATCGTCCAGCCCTTCAACAGCCTGACCGTGCTCGAGAACGTCAGGGTCGGCGCCTTCCGGACGATCGGCGATCCCGACCGCGCGGCGCACGAGGCCGACGCGGTGCTCAGGCTGGTCGGACTCAGCCACAAGCGCGAGGCGCTCCCGCCGAGCCTGACCATCGCCGACAGGAAGCGCCTGGAGTTGGCGCGCGCCCTGGCGACCCGGCCCCGGCTCCTGCTCCTCGACGAGGTGATGGCCGGGCTCCGCCCCGCGGAGACGCTCGAGATGCTCGAGCTCGCCCGCCGCATCCATGCGAGCGGGGTGACCTTGCTGGTCATCGAGCACGTCATGCGCGCGGTCATGTCGCTCTCCCACCGGATCCTCGTGCTGCACCACGGCGAGAAGCTCGCGGAGGGCACGCCGCAGGAGGTGTCCCGCGATCCCGAAGTGATCCGCGCCTACCTCGGCGAGGAGTACCGCCCTGCTTGAGCTGCGGGACGTCCACGCCGCCTACGGCGACGTCGGCGTCCTGCGGGACGTGTCGCTCTCCATCGAGGAGGGCGAGATCGTCTCGGTGGTCGGCGCGAACGGAGCCGGCAAGACCACTCTCCTCAAGGCGATCGCCGGGCTGGTCAGGCCGACCGGCGGCGCGGTGGAGCTTCGCGGCGAGCGCCTGGACCGGCTGCCCACGCACCGGATCGTGGAGCGCGGCGTCGTCCGCGTCCCCGAGGGCAGGAGGATCTTCCCGGAGATGACGGTGCGGGAGAACCTCGAGCTCGGCGCCACACCGCCCCAGGCGCGGCGGAAGCGGCCGGAGAGCCTCAGCCGCGTCTGGGACCTGTTTCCGATCCTCCGCGAGCGCGCGCGGCAGCTCGCGGGCACGCTCTCCGGGGGCGAGCAGCAGATGCTCGCCATCGGCCGCGGGCTCATGTCGCTCCCGACGCTCCTCATGCTGGACGAGCCGTCGCTCGGGCTGGCGCCCATGGTGGTCAAGGAAATCTTCCAGACCATACGGAGAATCAACGCGGACGGCGTGACCATCCTGCTGGTGGAACAGGACGTCATGCACTCCCTCGGCATGTCGCACCGCGGGTACGTGCTCGAGAATGGTAGCATCGTGCTCGCGGGGGGCGGCCCGGAGCTGCTCGCCAACCAGCACATCAGGACGGCCTATCTCGGGATCTGACGGCACTCAGAGGAGGGCGCGCGATGACATCGAGGGCGAGAGTCAGCCGAAGAGCATTCATCGGGGCAGCGGGCACGGCGGGGCTCGCCGCCGCGGTGGGGGTCCCCACCGTGGTCAGGGCGCAGCCGAAAGAGATCCTGGTCGGCTCCATTCACCCGCTGACGGGCCCCCTCGCGCCGGACGGCACGTCGGTCGCCAACGGCTGCCAGCTGGCGATCGAGCAGAAGAACGCGGCCGGCGGGATCAAGTCGCTCGGCGGCGCCAGGATCAAGCTCGTCAACGCCGACCACCAGTTCAAGCCGCAGGTGGGCGCCGCGGAGGCCGAGCGGCTGATCCGTGAAGGCGCGGTGGCCCTGCTGGGGGCGTTCGCCAGCGCCGTCGCCATGCAGACCTCCCAGATCGCCGAGAAGCACGGGATCCCCCACATCGTCACCGTGGCCGTCGCGGACGAGATCACGGAACGGGGCTTCAAGACCACGTTCCGAGTGCAGCCCAACGCCACCGACATGGCGGTGCAGACCGTCAAGTACGTGCGCGAGGTCTGCACGCTGAAGGGCGTCAGCTTCAAGACGGTCGCCGCGCTCCACGAGAACACGTTCGGCACGGCGCTCTTCAACCGGGTCGCCAAGGCCGCGCCCCAGCACGGCTTCGAGATCGTCGGCAACATCCCGTACGCGGCCCGGGCGGCGGACCTCACGACGGAGATCAACAAGATCAAGGCGATGAATGCCGACCTGATCTTCGACTCCGGCTATCTCAACGACGGGCTCCTCAAGATGCGGACCTACCGGGACCTCCGCGTCGAGCCCAGGGGCGGGATCATCGGCGTCGCCAACGGCTGCTACTCGAACCCGACGTTCATCAAGGAGCTGGGGAAGGTCGCCGAAGCCATCATGGACGGCAACTACTGGCACAATCCGACGAGCGCCTTCGCCCGTGAGGTCATCAAGCAGTACGAGACCCGGTTCAGCGCGCCGTTCCAGTCCCACACCGTCTGGGGCTACAACGCCGCCCTCGTCCTCCTCGACGCGCTCGAGCGGGCGGCGTCCACCGACCCGGCGAAGCTCCGCGAGGCGATCGCCAAGACGAACCTCAAGCAGCACATCGCCCCCGGCGACGCGATCGTCTTCAACGAGCAGGGGCAGAACGTCAACGCCACGGTGACGATGCAGCAGGTCCAGAAGGGGCAGATCCGCGTCGTGCTCCCCAAGGCCTACGCCGACGCCGACCCGATCTTCCCCATCCCCGGCTGGAGCAAGGTGTAGAGGCGGCTGAGACAGCACGGCCCGGTCGGGCTCGCGACCGGGCCGTGATCGTCTCAAATGGTGGAGGGTAAGGGATTCGTAGACCGCGACCCTGAATTTCTTGAGAATTTGCGGGATGCGACCGTGCAAAAACGCTGCAAAACGCGGTAGGCCGCGTCCCACTACGTCCCACCCGTCACCGCCCATTCCGGGATGACGAAGTGGCGCCTCGACGAATGCGCTCTCATCGTTCGATAAGCCGATCCGCCCGCACCAGTATGGATTGAGGAATCGTGATGCCGAGCGCCTTGGCGGCCTTCAGATTGATCACCAGCTCGAACTTCGTCGGCTGCTCGACCGGGACATCACCCGGCCTCGCGCCTTTGAGGATCTTGTCCCCCAGGCGTGCGGCCTGGCGGCCCAGCTCGTACAAGCTCGCGGCATAGCTTGCCAGCCCGGCCCGCTCCACATAGAACGCATCGTCGAACATGGTCGGAATCGCCCGCTTGGGTGCGATCTCGAGAATCAAGCCCGGGATATTG
Organism: Candidatus Rokuibacteriota bacterium; assembly: GCA_016179925.1. Lineage (GTDB taxonomy): Bacteria > Methylomirabilota > Methylomirabilia > Rokubacteriales > CSP1-6 > JACPCG01. The sequence continues at coordinate 23,419 of JACPCG010000093.1, forward strand.
AGCGACAGCAAGCGGGGCGAGAAGATTCCGTCCACCTCGCCCTTCCTGACCCCGCTGATCACGGAGCGAGCCTCATCCTCTGTCCGTACCGGCCTTTCGACGAGCGCGAGGCCGAGGCGCTGCACGGCGTCGCGGTGCACCTCCAGTCTCGAGACAGCGACTGGGCTCGTCGCGTCGTAGACCAAGAGCACCCGTTTCAGACCCGGGATGAGCTCGCGAAAAATCTCCATTCGCTTCGGCACGAGCTCGAGCTCGAGATCCGCGATCCCGGTGATGTTTCCACCGGGTCGCGCGAAACTCTTCACCAGTCCTGCGCCTACCGGATCACTTCCGCCCATGAAGACGATCGGGATCCGGGTCGTCGCCATCCGGGCGGCCTTCGCCGCATTGTCTCCACTGGCAACAATGAGATCCACCCCGTGGCGGACGAGAGCGCGGGCGGCCTCGGGGAGCTCGGCAATGTTGCCCTGTGTGAAGCGAACTCCGATCACGAAGTTCTGGTTCTCGCGGTATCCAAGCTCCTGAAGACCGTCGCGGAAGCCGAGGATGCTCGGCGTCGGTCCCCATGACTCCGTCAGCGCTCCGATCTTGACCAGGCGAGGCGATTGCGCTTCGGTCGCGCGAGCCATCGGCCCTGCGATCGTGAGCACGATTTCGAGCACCAGCAGAAGGCCGCGGCCTGCCGTCATCGGACGGCCGTACCTGGGACCGGCTCGGCCAGCAGCGCCTCGATGAGCGCGCGGGCCGGCGCACTCTCCCACTGGCGGGGTCCGATGGCAAAGGCCACCGCGCGTCCATCCCGGCCGACGACGAACGTCGTCGGAAACCCGATGACGCCGTACAGGGCATTGATCTTGCCGTCCGGATCGAACACGAGTTGGTATGTCAGGCCCAGCTCCGTGGCGTAGCGCCCGACTGCTTTCTTGCTCTCACGGGCATTGACCCCGATGATCACGAGTCCCCGCGACGAGAACTCGCGGTGGAGCCGCTCCAGTCCGGGCATCTCTGAGCGACACTCGAGACACCAGCTCGCCCAGAAGTTCAGAAGAATCACCCTCCCCCGGTGCTCCGTCATTGACAGTTGCCGGGCGCCGAGCGTGCGGCCACTGAATTGGGGAGGTGCCGTGCGGGAGGGATAGCCCCGGAGGTCGAGAGTCTTGAGCAGCGGTGCCAGCGCCGGCGGGTCGGCGCTCGCGGCACCGGCCAGGGCGGCCACGAGCAGCCCGAACGCGAGCCACCTGGGCCGGGCGACGAGCCAGACGGGCGACCATGCTCCCATCGCTGCCGGGGCGCGCGGCGTCATGGTCAGCGCTTGCCGATCACCTCTTGGATATCCCGTAGCAGGGTGTCGCTATAAACAACCGTCGTCCCGCCGTCCTCGATAATCCACTTCTTGCGGATGATGCCCTGGGGATCGATGAGAAAAAACGACCTCTGTGCGGTCATCTGAGTTGTCTCATTGAGAACCCCGTAGCTGCGCATGACCTTCCGGTCGGGAAAGTCGCTGAGCAGCGGGTACGGCAGCTTCAGAGACTCGGCGAACGTCTGCTGCGAGAAGGTAATATTGGAGCTGAGGCCGAGGTTCTGGATCCCCAGGGCTTCGAACCTCTTGAAGTCGGCCTTCCTGGCCGACAGATTCGCCGCTCAGACCGGAGCGAAGTCCGCGCCGTAGAACTCGAGGAGGACCCACTTCTTGCCCCTGAATTCGCTGAGGGAGATGTCGACGCCATTGGTGCTCGGCAGCTTGAAGGCGGGTGCCGGCTGGCCCACCTCCACCGCCCCGGCCGGCCGTGAAGCGCCGAGGACCGAGGCGACCGCCAGTGCCGTTCCCAACAGACCCCAACTGAGCATTCGCCTGCTGAGGACCCTCATATGTGCCTCCTCCGCCCTGCCGGACGGCGGGTTGGTTGTTACCTTCACCAACCGGGAGATGGTCGCATCCCTCGTCACCTTTCCAGTCATTCAACAATCCGTTGAGCGCGGAACAGCACGGCCGGCGCGATCGAGAGACCCAGCCTCTTCGAGACTTTCACATTGATCGCCAGTTCGAACTTGGGGTTCGCCTCCACCGGTAGGCTCCCCGGGCTCGCCCCCTTGAGAATCTTCTCTACGAGCCGCGCGGCCAGCCGGCCCGACTCATGCAGGTTCGGTCCATAGCTAGCCAGCGCGCCGCTCCGTTCGACCCAGAAGGCGTCGTTGAACATGGTCGGGATACCCTGCTGGGTCGCCGCCTCCAGGATGAAGCCCGGGATATTCATGGAGAGCGTCGAGGCGCCCAGGATCCCATCGACCGCGCCACGCCTCAGCTTGACGAGAGCGCGGGCCTCTTCTTCCGTGTGCACGAGCCGCTCCACCAGCACGATCCCCAGGCGGCGGGCCGCTTCCCGGTACCCCCGCGCGGTCGCTACTCCGTAAGGGTCGCCGGGATCGTAGGCAAAGAGGACCCGCCTCAACCCCGGAACGATCTCTCGAAAGATCTCCAGTCGCTTTGGGGCCAGGTCCACGTCCAGATCCGTGACGCCCGTGATATTGCCGCCGGGCCGCGCGAAGCTCTCAACGAGCCCCAGCCCGACCGGATCACCGACAGCCCCCGCAAAGATGATGGGGATCGTAGTGGTCGCCGCCCGGGCCGCTTTGGCAGCATTGGCGCCCATCACGAAGATGACGTCGACGCCATGTCCGACGAGTCCCCGGGCAGCCGTGGGCAGGGCCGCAATGTCCCCCTGTGTGAACCGGACACCGATCTCGAAGTGCTCGCCTTCCCGATATCCCCGCTCGATCAAGCCTTCGCGCAGCCCCACCATGGACGGCGTCGGCCCCCAGGAGTCGGTGAGCATCCCGATGCGGAAGGGGCCGGTGCGCGGTCGGGCATCGGCGACGCCCGCTGACAGGCCTGCGACGAGCAGCAGGAGGGCGGGACGGAGCCGCATGCCGTCACCTCCGGGATGCGGTCAGGCTACGCGGGGTTAGTCGGGGGGTCAACAGAAAGTGACGCCCACCAGGAAGGGTGGGCAGGTAACCGCAGGCGGCGCTCGGGTCGGCGTTGACGTCTCAAGACGCCGACGAAACGCGGGAGTCTCTCGATTCCCCGCGTCCCGCCGCGTCCCACTGCGTCCCGCCGGCTACTGGTCGTCCGCTAAGTGCCGATCGCAGCGCCGGGGAATCGATGGTGGAGGGTAAGGGATTCGAACCCTCGACCTCGGCGTTGCGAACGCCGCGCTCTCCCAACTGAGCTAACCCCCCAAGGTCACAAACCAACGTATTTTACATCAGCATCACGCTTTGCCGCCGTCCCCACCCTTGCCGAAGGCATGGAGCAGCGGGCCGAAGAGGTCGATCGGGAGCGGGAAGAAGGTCGTCGTGGAACGCTCGGACGCGATCTCCCGCATGGTCTGCAGATACCGGAGCTGGACGGCGATCGGGTGCCTAGTCAGGACCTCGGCCGCCTCGGAGAGCTTCGCCGCGGCCTGGAACTCGCCGTCGGCGTTGATGACCTTCGCCCGCCGCTCGCGCTCGGCCTCGGCCTGCTTGGCCATTGCGCGCTGCATGTCCTGGGGCAGGTCGATGTGCTTCACCTCCACGGTCGCGACCTTGATGCCCCAGGGCTCGGTGTGCTCGTCGATGATCCGCTGGAGCTGCTGGTTGATCTTGTCACGCGCCGACAGGAGGTCGTCGAGCTCGACCTGCCCGAGCACACTCCGCAGCGTGGTCTGGGCGATCTGCGAGGTCGCGTAGAGATAGTCCTGGACGGCGATGATCGCCCGTTCCGGGTCCACGACGCGGAAGTAGATGACCGCGCTCACCTTGAGGGTCACGTTATCGCGGCTGATGACGTCCTGCGGGGCGACGTCGAGCGCGACCGTCTGGAGGCTCACCTTCACCATCCTGTCGATGAGCGGCACGAGCAGGACGAGCCCCGGCCCGTTCCCCTGGCCGCCGGGGTTCAGGATCGCCTTCGTGCTCCGCCCGAGACGGAAGATGACGGCGCGCTCGTACTCGCGCAGGATCTTCGCGAACGAGCCGATGAAGAAGATGACGGCGAAGACGGCGACGAGCAGCAGCAGCGATTCGATCGAGATCATGGGTCCCTCCCCTCGGCGTCGGCCTTGCCGACCGTGAGCGTGAGCCCGTCCACCGCGAGCACGCGCACGCGCGCGCCCGGCTCCACCGGCGCTCCCTCAGTGACCGCGCGCCAGATCTCCCCCTGCACCAGGACCTGTCCTTCGGGAGCGAGCCGCTCCCTCACGGTGCCGAGCTGCCCCACGAGGCCGCTCGGCCCGAGCATCTGCCGGCGCATCAGCGCCCGCACGCCTGCGGCCACGACGAACAGGAACATGCCCGACGTGAGGCCGACCATCGGGACGATCGCCCACCACGACACGCGGAAGCCCAGCTCGGGCGCGTCGAAGAGCATGAGCGAGCCGAGCGCCATCGAGATGATGCCGCCGATGGCGAGGACGCCGTGGCTCACGATCTTGATCTCGGCGACGAGGAGGACGATTCCGAAGAGGATCAGGAGGAGCCCCGCGTAGTTGATCGGCAGGCTCTGGAAGGCGAAGAAGGCGAGGATCAGCGAGATGCCGCCGATCACGCCCGGCAGGATCACGCCGGGGTTCGACAGCTCGAAGAAGAGGCCGAGCATCCCGAGCATCATGAGGACGTAGGCGACGTTCGGGTCCGTGATGACGTTCAGGAACCGGTCGCGGAACCCGATCTCGATCGGCTTGATCCGGGCGCCCTTCGTCGCGAGCGTGACCGAGCCCTTCGGCGTCTTCACGATGCGCCCGTCCGCCTTCTCGAGGAGGTCGGGCACCGAGTCGGCCACGAAATCGACGACCCTCAGCTTCACCGCCTCGCGCTCGGTGACCGACACCGCCTGACGCACGGCCTTTTCCGCCCAGTCGGCGTTGCGCCCGCGCTCCAGCGCGATCGTCCGGATGAACGCGGCGGCGTCGTTCTCGATCTTCTTCATCATCGTCTTGTCCGCGCCGCCGCCGAGCGCAACGGGCGAGGCCGCGCCGATGTTCGTCGCCGGCGCCATCGCCGCGACGTGTCCCGCCATCGTGATGAACACGCCCGCGGAGGCCGCGCGCGCGCCGGTCGGTCCGACGAAGACGATCACCGGCACCTCGGCGTTCAGCATGCGCTGCACGATCGCGCGCATGGACCTCTCGAGGCCGCCCGGCGTGTCGAGCTGGATGACGAGCGCCTGGGCGCGCTCGGCCTGGGCCCGGTCGATCGCGAGTCCGACCAGGCGCAGCGTGACGGGGCTGATCACGCCCTCGATCTCGAGCGTGGCGACGGGCTGCGGCGCCGCCGCCACGAGCCGGGCGCACAGCAAGATCACGGCGGTTGCCAACACGAGCGGAGCCACACGTGCCTTTCTCAGGCCACCTGCGGTGCAAGCCGGCCTGGCGGTCCCCGCTACAAAACGAGCCCCACGCATCGTTCTCAGGCCACCCACGGTCCTCGCCGGCCTCGCGGTCCCCGCTACAAAATGCCCCACACGTGCCCTTCTCAGGCCACCTGCGGTGCAGGCCGGGTTCGCGGGCCTCACTCCAATCATCATTTCAGCAGCGCCAGCAGGCTCACCAGCTCGAAGACGAGATTGGCCGCAAGCAGGGAGGTGATCTGGCCGGGGCCATCGAACGGCGGCGAGACCTCCACGACGTCGGCGCCGACGAGTGTGAGGCCCGCGAGGGCGCGCACTAGGGCGAGCGCCTCGTAGGAGCTGAGCCCGCCGACCTCGGGCGTGCCCGTCGCCGGCGCGTACGCTGGGTCGACGGCGTCGATGTCGAACGAGCAGTAGACCGGCCCGCCGCGCAGACGGCCGAACCGCTCACCCGCCCACGCCGTCCCCTGCTCCTTGACGGTCTCGATGCGGACCACCTCGATGCCGTGGCGATCGTGGAAGGCGAAGTCGTCCGCGGCGTAGAGCGGGCCCCGGATGCCGACCTGGATCATCCGGCGGGGATCCAGGAGGCCCTCCTCGACGGCGCGACGGAAGGGCGTCCCGTGGAAGAACTTCGACCCGAAGTACTCGTCCCAGGTGTCGGGATGGGCGTCGAAGTGCACGAGCCCGACGGGCCCGTGCCGCCGCGCCAGCACTCTCAGAATTGGCAGCGTCACCGAGTGGTCGCCACCGACCGAGACCGGCACCGCGCCGTGCCCCACGATCTCGGCGACCCGCCGCTCGATGGCGGCGTACGTCCGCTCGATGGAGATCGGGGCCACGTCGACGTCACCGCAGTCGGCGACGCGGAGCCGCTCGAACGGGTGGACCTTCAACACGGGATGCCACGGCCTGATCAGGGACGACTGTTCCCGCACGGCCCGGGGACCGAACCGGGCGCCCGGGCGGTACGACGAGCCCCCGTCATATGGGATCCCGAGCAGCGCCACGTCGAGGCCCTCCGCGGACGCGGCGACGGGAAGCAACATGAACGTCGCCACCTGGCCGAACCGGGGGGACACGAACGCGTCGCGCGGCACCGGGTGATCCACTGCTCCCCTCCCCTACAGCGCCGTCCGCACCGCGGCCACCGCGCGGAGGAGCCGCGCGACCTCGTCGGGTGAGTTGAAGACCGAGAAGCTCGCGCGCGACGTCCCGACGATGCCCAGGCGCCGCATCAGGGGCATCGCGCAGTGGTGGCCCGCCCTGACGGCGATGCCCTCGGCGTCGAGCAGCGCGGCCACGTCGTGGGGATGGAGGCCGGCGACAGAGAACGCGACCACCGCGCCGCGCTCGATGCCGCTCCGCGGGCCGTAGACCGTCACGCCGGGGGTCGCGGCGAGGCCGTCGAGGGCCTGGCGGGCCAGCGCCCGCTCGTGCTCGGTCACGCGCTCCATTCCGAGCTTCTCGAGGTACTCGACCGCCGCCGTCAGCCCCACCGCCTCGGCGATCGGGGGCGTCCCGGGCTCGAAGCGCCACGGCAGGTCGTTCCACTGGGCCCGGTCCATCCAGACTTCCTTGATCATCTCTCCACCGCCGCGCGTGGGCTCGAGGCCGGCGAGCCTCGGGCGCCGGCCGTAGAGGACGCCGATCCCCGTCGGTCCAAGCATCTTGTGCGGCGAGAAGACGTAAAAGTCACAATTCAGCGCGGACAAATCGAGCGCCAGGTGAGGCGCCGCCTGAGCCCCATCGACGACCGTGATCGCCCCCACCCGCCCGGCCCGGCCCACGATCTCGGCGACGGGGTTGATCGTGCCGAGGACGTTCGAGACGTGGGTGAAGGCGACGACCTTCGTCCGCTCGGTCAGCAGGCGATCCAGGGCGTCGAGATCGAGGAGCCCCGCGCTCGTGATCGGGACGGCCTTGAGGGTGAAGCCCTGGCGCCGCGCCGCCATCTGCCACGGGATGATGTTCGAGTGGTGCTCCATCTCGGTGATGAGCACCTCGTCGTCCGGCCGGAGCCGCAGACAGAGCGCGTCGGCGAGGAGATTCAGGCCGTCCGTCGTCCCACGCGTCAGGACGATCTCCTCGCGGCTCGCCGCGCCGATGAAGCGCTGGACGCGATCGCGCGCCGCTTCGTAGAGCTCCGTGGCTTCCTCGCCGAGCGTGTGGATCGAGCGATGGACGTTGGCGTGATTCCGCTCGTAGTACTGGCTCATGGCCTCGATCACGGTCCGCGGCTTCTGACTGGAGGCCGCCGAATCGAGGTAGGCGAGCGGATAGCCGTTGATCACCCGAGTGAGGATCGGGAAGTCGGGGCGCGTCTGCTCGTCGAGCCTCACGACGACGCTCCGCCGTTCAGGGCCATGGCGAGGACGGAGAGCGGCAGGGTCACGCAGCGCATCCGCGTCGGGCGGATGTCCGCCTGCAGCACCGCCAGGAGATCGGCGCTCCCCACCCTGCGGGCGTCTGCACTCGGCCGGCCGGTCACCAGCTCGGCGAGCACGTCGGCCGATGCCGCGCAGATCGCGCACGAGTCGCCGATGAACCGCGCCGCCGTCACGCGATCGTCCTGGAGAGTCAGCATCAGCCGGACCCGGTCGCCGCAGAGCGGGTTCACGTCCTCGGCGACGCGGTTGGCGCCGGCCAGCTCGCCACGGAACTTCGGCCGCCGCCACCAGCGGGGTCCGCGAGGCCGGCGTGGACCGTGGGTGGCCTGCTGTGGGCACGCGGGGCGTCCATTGGAGCGGGGTCCGCGAGGCCGGCGTGGACCGTGGGTGGCCTGCTGCAGCCACGCGGGGCGTCATTCGAGCTCGCCCCTGGCCGCGTTAGCCCGGTAGGGCGGGAAGCGGAACGCCATGTCGCGCGAGAGGAGACCGCCGTGGCCGAGCTCGGCGATCGTCCGGTTGTCCACGCGCTCGCCCACGAGGAGGCGCGGCAGCACGAGATCGAAGGTCGTGGCCTGGGAGAACATGCCGCACGTCGGCATTCCGAGAACAGCCCGGCCCTCCCAGAACGCGAGCCAGAGGAGGCTACCGGGATGGGCGGGCGCGCCGTGACGCTCCATCCTGGCGCCGAGCAGCGCGAGCCCGCCGAAGACGGGGTCGAGCGGGTCGAGGGCGCTGGCCCCCGCGACGACCAGCACCTCGGCGCCGTCACTCCGGAGCGTTCTCAGCGCCTCGACGACGGCCCGCGGCGACCCGGTCGCGTACCGGATCGGCAGGAGCCGGCTGCCGAACCACTCGACCTTCTGCGTCAGCGCGGTCTCGAAGCGCTCCCGCTGCTTCCGGTCCAGGCGCTCCTGCGCGATGGCGCCGACCGGCATCGGCTTGAACGCCCGGACGGCCACGAGTCCGTCGGCATCGCCGGTGATCTTCTCGACGCCGCGGATCGTCTCACCAGGGATGACGAGCGGCGTGACCTTGCACTTGGCGACCGTCTCCCCCGGCTCCGTGGGCTGGCCGTCGAGGAGCGTGAAGACGGAGATCCCTTCCAGCGCGTTCACGTCGGCGAGCGCCGCCCGGCGGACTTGCAGGAGGCCGCGCCGCATCGAGGCGAGCGTCCACTGGCCGCCCATGTACCCCTTCACCTCGACCCCGTCCCCTACCACGGCGGCGGCGAGGCGCTGCCCGGCCTCTTCTTCGTGGAGGTCGCCGGGCTCGACGGCCAGGAGGTGGATCTCCTCCCACGGCGTCGCGAGGAGAATGCCGGCCGCCTGGGCGCCGAGCCGCGCGCCCTTTTCGACGGCCACCTTCCCGACGCCGTCGCGCACGTCGTGACACAGGACACGGCCCACGAGGACGTCCAGACTTGCCGTGTCCCGCCGCTGGGCGATCGCTTTCATGAGGGAAACGATCGGGGTTTGAGGCACATCGGGAGGCCGCTGCCGCCGCCGCGGACGGCCTGGATCTCGGCCATGATCGCGAGCGCGATCTCGGGCGCCGAGCGGGCGCCGAGGTCGAGGCCGATCGGCACACGGATGCGCTTGAGCGCTCCGTCGCCCACGCCCTCCTCGCCGAGGATCTTCAGAATCGTGGCGCCCCGCCGCGCCGAGCCCAGCATACCGATGTAGCCGACCTCGGTCTCGAGCGCGCGGCGGAGCACCGGCAGATCGTACTTGTAATCGTGGGCGACGAGCACGAGCGCGGTGGACGGGATGAGCGGATACTCGGCGACCAGCTCCGACGGGATGCCCACCCGCAGCTCGTCGACCTCGGGGAAGATGCCCACCCGCAGCTCGTCGACCTCGGGGAAGCGCTCACGGGTCGCGAACCGCGGCCGCCCGTCGAGGACGACCGTGCGGTAGCCGAGCACCCGCGCGAGCGCGGTGAGCGGCATCGCCACGTGCCCCGCGCCCACCACGAGGAGGAGCGCGGGCGGGGCGAACGCCTCGACGAACGCACGCGTGCCCTCGAGGAAGAGGGTGCGGGAGACGCCGCTGGCGATCGCTTCCCGCGCCTCGCGGCTGAAGCGCTCGTCGAGGAAGTGGTCACCGAGCGTCCCCTCGACCGTGCCGTCGTCGAGCACGAGGAGCTTCCTGCCCGGTTCGCCGTCGAGCCGCGTGACGACGACGGCCCGGCCCCCGGCCAGGGTGTGCCGCCGGACGCGCTCGAGGATCTCGGGCCCCAGCGGCTCGATGAACACCTCGATGGTGCCGCCGCAGGTGAGGCCGATCTCCCACGCCTCCTCGTCGCCGAGGTTCAGCTCGAGGAGCCGCGGGCGCATCGTCGCCAGCACGTCTTCCGACTCCTCGATGACCCGGGCATCCACGCAGCCGCCGATCGTCACCGAGCCGAGGACGGCGCCGCCCTCGCCGACGAGCATCCGGGCACCTTCCTTGCGGGGCGTGGTGCCGCGCGTGTTGACGAGCGTGGCGACCGCGGCCTTGCGGGCCGAGCGGCGCAGCTCGTCCATGTGATCGAACAGCTCAGCCATGGGACCTCAATGATACGCCGAGGCGCGTGGAAAAGGGGAAACCGCTACAGGCTGAGCTTGTTGGCGAGATCGCGGAGGGCGGCGAGGTTGTGGCCGGGGGCGAAGTCGTCGATCAGCGGGAGCGCCGCCGCCATGCCGCGCGTGAGGGGCTCGTAGGACGGGTTGCCGAGCAGCGGGTTGAGCCAGATGACACGTCCGGCCCGTCGCTTGATCCGCAACAGCTCGGTCGCGAGCGCCTCGGGCTCCCCGGTGTCCCAGCCATCGGAGAGGATGATCACGATCGTGCGCCGGTCTACCAGCTGCGGATACTCCCGGTTGAACTGGGCGAGCGACTCGCCGATCTTCGTGCCGCCCGACCAGTCGCGAACTTCCGTCAGGCGGCGCAGCACCTGGCGATAGGAGCGCCCACGGAGGTAGTCCGTGATGCGCGTGAGCCGTGTCGAGAACGTGAAGGTCTCCACGCGCCCGAAGACGTTCTGGAGCGCGAAGAGGAACTGCAGTAGAAAGCGGCTGTAGAGATCCATCGAGCCCGAGACGTCGCAGAGCAGGACGAGGCGGACCTTCTTCCGCTTCCGCTCCCGGTAGCGCAGCTCGATGAGGTCGCCGCGCGTGAGGTTGGCCCTGAGCGTCCGCCGGAGGTCCACCCGCCCGCGCCGGAGGACGGGCCGCCGGCGGCGCGTGATCCGGTGGGCGAGCCGCCGGGCGATCTTGAGCGTCAGCCGCAGGATCTCGTCGAGCTGGTCGGCGCCGAAGGTCGAGAAGTCCTGGCCCACGAGGGCCTCGCTCGCGGAGGCCATCGGCACGCTGAGGGGCTCGCCCGTCTCGCCGCCGTCCTCCTCGTCCCTGCCCCACGCGTCGAGCTCGAGCGACTCGCGCTTCTGGCTCGACGATTTCAGCACCGCGTCGCTCTCGCGGCTCTCGGCGGGTGGGATCGCGATGAGCCCCGGGATCCCCTCGCCGGTCGGCTCGGCCCGCCAGAACGCCTCGAAGCACCGGTCGAACACTGGCACCTCCTCCGGGCGTCCGGTGAAGATCGCCCGGAGCCCGAGGTAGAGCTCGTGACGGTCGCCGATGTCGAGATGGTCGAGCGCGCGCACGGCGTCGGTCACGTGGACGAGCGTCACCGGGAGCCCGTGCTCGCGGAGCAGCGCGCCGAAGCGGGCGACCGCGCCCGACAGCTCGCGGTCCGCCATGGCTAGCTCTGGACGGGCAGGAAGGGCGTGAGCCCGGCCCTGGCGACCTCGGCGCGGAAGCGCTTCATGTCGTCGGCGTCCTTCAGGAGGCAGCCGAGCGTCTCGGCGATGAGCGGCTCGTCGAGGTGGTCGGCGTGGAGCGCGGCGAGCGCCTGCGCCCAGTCGAGCGTCTCGGCGACGCCGGGCACCTTGGCGAGCCGCACCTGGCGGAGCGTCTCCATGAACTTCGCGATCTCACGCGCCAGGCGCGCGTCGATCCCCGGCACCTTGCGCCCGATGATGCGCAGCTCCTTGTCGAGCGACGGGTACTCGATCCAGAGATAGAGGCAGCGCCGCCGGAGCGCGTCCGACAGCTCGCGCGTGCGGTTTGACGTGAGAATCACGTACGGCGGATGGGTCGCCTTGATCGTGCCGATCTCGGGGATCGTCACCTGCCAGTCGGAGAACACTTCGAGCATGAACGCTTCAAACTCCTCATCGCAGTTATGGGTCACGACCTGGTTCGCGACGAAGTATGGATGCCCGTCCAAGACGAAATCGCAGACAGTCTGGGCACCCTCGACCGTTTCGATCGACGTGACCTCGCCCAGGACCACTTCCCGCTCCAGCAGCTCCCTCAACTCGGGTGAGTCGAACGCGTCCGCAATCCCTCGAACCGAAGACACGTTGGGATGAATCCGGCCGGAGGCGACGTCATAGACAGTCTGATGCCCAGCCACCTGGCCAAGCACGCGCTCCTGACGAAGTCTGTCGAGCACGTGCACCACGCGATCTCTCGGCAGCGTTTCCTTGCGTGAGGAGACTCTGATACGACGCTCGGCGAGAAGCCTCTTCTTGGCCGGTGAGCAGAAGCCAACCGCGTCTGAGAATGCCCTGACGTCCGAGATCGAAAGAACGAAGTACCAGCCCTTGCCGAACCCACCCGGCCGCGCTCGGATCCGGGAAATGTGACTGTCCACCCCCAGCGAGTTCAACAGGTGCTGGATCCCGACCAGAAGATACGGAGACGAGGAAGCGGCCGACACCTGGTGGTGCGCGACCCAGCCTTCACCGTCAAAGAATCCCCTGACGAACGCCGCTCGCTTCTCTGAGGGCAGCGAGAACACGAAGTCTGGGATCCGGCGCTGCCGGCTGCGAGCCATCCCGGCTCCGAGGATCCGCTTCAGCAAGCGTCCGAGCGGCAAGGAGTGATATGTCAGCTCATGGTTCTTGTGCGGCCCCTTGACGATCCCCGGACGATCACCGAACGCCTCTTCGAACTTCGTCGCATAG
>JACPCG010000214.1 GCA_016179925.1 Candidatus Rokuibacteriota bacterium
GCGCGCGGCGCCTCGCCGACGGCCGCGGCGCACACCAAGCGGCTCCTGCACGAGTCGTTCCACCGCGACCCGCGCACGATGATCGAAGACGTCGTCCGCGCGCAGCAGGACTGCATGGCGTCGTGGGAGATCGACGAGGCCAACCGCGCGTGGCGGGAGAAGCGGGAGGCGGTGTTCTGGCCGCGCACGCGCGACCGTGGGTGACGTCCCAGAACCGGAACTTCTTCAACGGAGACACCATGAACTACACCGACATCCTCTACGAGAAGAAGAGCGGCGTCGCGTGGATCACCATCAACCGGCCGGAGGTGCGGAACGCCTTCCGGACGCGGACCGTCCACGAGCTGACCGACGCGTTCATGGACGCGCGCTTCGACCCGTCCGTCGGCGTCGTCGTGCTCACCGGCGCCGGCGACAAGGCGTTCTGCTCGGGCGGCGATCAGAAGGAGCGCGGTTCGGGCGGCTATTCCCCCGACGGCCAGCGCCCGATGTACGTGGACGGGCTCCACAGCGCGATCCGGCACTGCCCGAAGCCCGTCATCGCGATGGTGAACGGCTTCGCCATCGGCGGCGGTCACGTGCTCCACGTGCTGTGCGACCTCTCGATCGCGTCGGAGAACGCGGTCTTCGGCCAGACGGGCCCGCGGGTGGGCAGCGTGGACGCGGGCCACGGCACGGGCTACCTCGCGCGCGTCGTGGGCGAGAAGAAGGCGCGCGAGATCTGGTACATGTGCCGGCAGTACACGGCGCAGGAGGCGCTCCAGATGGGGCTCGTCAACAAGGTCGTCCCGTTGAAGGACCTGCGGCCCGAGGTGGAGCAGTGGTGCAAGGAGCTGCTCGAGAAGAGCCCGATGGCGCTGACGCTCGCCAAGCAGTCGTTCAACATCGACTCCGAGCAGCGCGCGGGCGTGGCGGAGTTCGCGGCCACGGCGCTGCACATGTACTACCAGACGGAGGAGGCGATGGAGGGGCGCAACGCGTTCGTCGAGAAGCGCCCGGTCAATTTCGGGAAGTTCCGCGCGTAGGGGGCACGCGGTCGTGGTGGCCTTCGACACCGACCTCAGCGAGGAGCGGATCCGCCGGGCCGTCGAGGGCGGGTACTGGCGGAACGAGCGCATCGACGCCCATCTGGACCGCTGGGCGACCACGCGGCCGGCGAAGACCGCGCTGGTGGACGGCGCCGGCCGCTACACGTGGGCCGAGCTCGCCCGGACGGTCGAGCGGGTCGCCCACGGACTCGCCGCCCACGGCGTCGAGCGGGGCGACGTGATCTCCTGCCAGCTCCCGAACTGGAACGAGTTCATCATCGTGCTCCTGGCGGCGACGCGGCTCGGCGCCGTCGTGCACCCCATCCCGCCCATCTTCCGCGCGAGCGAGCTGCGCTTCATGCTGAACCGCCTGGAGTCGCGGGTCGTCGTGATCCCCGGCACGTTCCGCGGCTTCGACCACGTCGCGATGCTCCAGGCCCTCCGGCCCGAGGTCCCGCGGGTCGAGCACGTGTTCGTCGCGCGCGGCACGCCCGCGGCCGGCATGCTGCCGTTCACGGCGCTCACCGACACGGCGTGGGAGGCGCGGCCCGGGCGCCGCGACCTGCCGGGGGGCGATCCAAATGAGGTGAACGAGGTCATCTTCACGTCGGGGACGACGGGCGAGCCCAAGGGCGTCATGCACACGCCCAATACCGCGCTCGCGATCATCTACCCGGCGATCGAGCGGCTCGGGTTCTCCGGGTGCGACGTGATCCTCATGTCGTCCACGTTCGGCCACCAGACGGGCTACCTCTACGGCTACTGCCTCCTGCTGCTCCTCGGGGCGACGGGCGTATGGCTCGACGTCTGGAATGCGGCGGCGGCGGCGCGGCTCATCGAGGCCGAGCGCGTGACGTTCACGATGGGCGCGACGCCCTTCCTCCAGGATCTGGCCGGGGTGCCGGCCCGCCACGACCTCTCGTCGCTGCGCCTCTTCATCTCGGCCGGCGCGCCGATCCCGCGGCCGCTCGTCCGCGATGCGCGCGCGCGCCTGGGCTGCGCGATCTCGCCGGGCTGGGGCATGACGGAGAACGGCCTCGTGACGTGCACCGCCCTCGACGAACGCGAGGAGAAGCTCTTCACGACCGACGGGTATCCCCTCCGGGGCATGCAGCTCAGGGTCGTGGACGGCGACGGGCGGGAGGTCGCGACGGGCACGGAAGGGGAGCTGCTCGTCCGGGGTCCGTCGCAGTTCGTCGGATACTTCAAGCGCCCGGAGTTCACGAGCGAGTCCTACACGGCGGAGGGCTGGTTCAAGACGGGCGACCGCGGCGCCCTCGACCGCGAGGGCTATCTCTCGATCACGGGACGCTCGAAGGACCTGATCATCCGCGGCGGCGAGAACATCCCCGTCGTCGAGGTGGAGAACGTCCTCTTCGCCCACCCGAAGGTCGCCTCCGTGGCGATCGTCGGGATGCCCGACCCGCGGCTCGGCGAGCGCGCCTGCGCCTTCGTCGTCCCGAAATCCGGCGAGCCCCCGAGCCTCGCCGAGCTGGTCGCCTTCCTCGAGGGCCAGCAGCTCGCGCGCCAGAAGTTCCCCGAGCGGATCGAGATCGTCTCGGAGTTCCCGATGACGCCGAGCGGGAAGGTGCAGAAGTTCCGCCTCCGCCAGCTCATCGCCGAGAAGCTGGCGAACGAGTCCGGGCGGCCGGGCTGAGGCCGGTGAAACCGCTCGAGGGGCGGGTGGCCGTCGTCACCGGGGCGTCGCGGGGCATGGGCCGCGCGATCGCGCTCAGGCTCGCCCGCGACGGTGCGGACTGCGTCGTCATGTACCGTCAGGAGCGTCGCCGCGCGGACGAGGTGGTCGCCGAGGTCGAGCGTTGCGGCCGGCGGGCGCTCGCGCTGCAGGTCGAGCTGGGGGAACCCGCCGACGTCGGGCCCGCCTTCGCGCGCATCGGCGACGCCTTCGGCCGGGTCGACATCCTCGTCGCCAACGCCGCCGCCACCGCGTTCCGGCCGATGCTGGAGCAGAAGGCACACAACGTGAAGCGCACCTTCGCCATCTCGATCGAGTCCTTCGTCGCCGCCGTCCAGGCCGCCGTGCCGCTCATGCAGGGGCGGCCGGGCCGCGTGGTGGCGATCTCCGGCATCGACAGCTTCCAGGCGATGACGGGCCACGGCGTGCTGGGCGCGGCGAAGGCGGCCCTCGAGAGCCTGGTGCGCTCGCTCGCGATGGAGCTGGGGCCGCTCGGGATCACGGTGAACGGCGTGAACCCGGGCTTCATCGAGACGGACTCCTCGCAGATGTACGTCGAGCGCGGCATCAGCCAGCAGTACGCGGAGGCCGTCGCGCGGGTGATCGCGCTGACCCCCGTCCGGCGCGCCGGCACCGGCGAGGACGTCGCCGGCCTCGTCGCGTATCTCGTGTCGGATGGCGCGAGCTTTCTCACCGGCCAGACGATCCTCATCGACGGCGGCCTGACGATCCTGTCACCGCTGAACCGCCTGCGGGCGGGATCCTGATCCGACAAGGAGCCCAATCGTGCCGCGTGCATACAAGGACATCCTGTACGAGACCAAGGACCACGTCGCCCGGATCACCATCAACCGGCCCAAGCAGTACAATGCCTTCACGGGCGACACGCTCAAGGAGCTGACGCTGGCCTTCGAGGACGCCGGCGGCGACGACGAGGTGGGCGTCGTCGTCCTCACGGGGGCCGGCGACAAGGCGTTCTGCGCCGGCGGCGACGTCAACTGGGAAAAAGAGGGCGGGCTCGAGCGCCAGGTGCTCGAGCCGTACACCCTGCACCTCACCGTGTCGCGCTGCGCGAAGCCCGTCATCGCGCGGGTGAACGGCTATGCGGTGGGCGGCGGCAACCACCTCCAGTACTTCTGCGACTTCACGGTCGCCGCCGAGCACGCGATCTTCGGCCAGAACGGCCCGCGGGTGGGCAGCCCCGCCGGCGGGCCCATCGTGAGCTACCTGGCGCGGATCGTCGGGCACAAGCGGGCGCGGGAGATGTGGATGCTCTGCCGTCGCTACACGGCGAAGCAGGCGCTCGACTGGGGGCTCGTCAACGCCGTGGTCCCGATGGCGGAGCTCGACGCGGAGGTCGGCCGGTGGTGCGAGGAGCTGCTGGCCCTCCTCGTCGTCACCCCGGAGTTCTGGCGGGAGGAGCAGCAGGAAGGGGCGCGGGCGTTTCTGGAGAAGCGCACACCCGACTTCTCGCGCTTCCGCCGGCGCCGCTGAGCCATGACGAGAGGAGACCATCCATGGAGCTGAATCTGGCGGGCAAGAGCGTCGTCGTCACGGGGGGCGGCTCGAACATCGGACGGGCGATCACGCTCGCCTTCGCGCGCGAGCGGAGCCACGTCACGATCGCCGAGATCGACGAAGCGCAGGGGAAGAAGGTCGCCGCCGAGGCGTCGAGCGCGGGCGCCGCGTCGGCGACGGTCGTGCGCACCGACGTCACCCAGTGGGACTCGGTGCTCGCGATGGTGCGCGACGTGGAGCGACGGTTCGGCGGCGTGGACGTCCTCGTCAACAACGTCGGCTGGACGATGGACCGACTCTTCGTCGAGAAGACGCGCGAGGAGTGGGAGAAGGAGATCCAGCTCAACCTCTGGGGCATGATCAACGGCACCCGCGCCGTGCTGGACGGCATGATCGCGCGGAAGTCGGGCGCGATCGTGAGCCTCGGCTCGGATGCCGGGCGCATGGGCGAGTTCCGCGAGGGCGTCTACGCCGCCTGCAAGGCCGGCGTCATCGCGCTCAGCAAGAGCCTCGCCCGCGAGGTGGGGCGCCACGGCATCCGGCTGAACGTCGTGTGTCCGGGGATGACGATGCCGGCCTCCGACGAGGAGATCAGCGGCCTCAGCATGTGGGCGTCGGACGTGAACCGCCAGTTCCGCACGGAGGAGATGAGGGCGCGGATCGCGAAGGTGTACCCGCTGCGCCGCATCGGCCGGCCCGAGGACGTCGCCGGCGCCGTCGTGTTCCTCGCCTCCGACGCCGCGAGCTTCGTCACCGGCCAGACGCTCTCCGTGAGCGGCGGCTACACGATGATGTGAGGAGAGCGCCATGGAACTCAGCACGCTGACGTACGCCGCCGACGGCGGGATCGGGCGCGCCGTCCTGAACCGACCCGCGCAGCTCAACGCGATCTCGCCGGCGCTGCTCGAGGACCTCGACCGGGTCTGCGAGGCGGTGGAGAAGGACCGCGCCGTGCGGGTCGTCACGTTGACGGCCGCCGGGCGCGCCTTCTGCGCCGGCGCCGATCTGAAATCGGTGAAAGAGCTCGTCCCCGACCCGAAGCGTTGGAGCGAGTTCATGCGGCTCTGGCACCGCGTCTTCAACCGCGTCGAGGCCCTGCCCGTGCCGGTCGTGGCCGGCGTCCACGGCCTCGCCCTCGCCGGCGGCCTCGAGCTGGTCCTGGTCGCCGACCTCGTCGTCATGGACGCGACGGCACGGCTCGGCGACCAGCACGCCAATTTTGGTCTGATCGCCGGCGGCGGCGGGAGCCAGCGCCTGCCGCGCCTCGTCGGCGCGCGGCGCGCCAAGGAGCTGATGCTCCTCGGGGGCTGGGTCGACGCCGAGCAGGCGCTCGCCTGGGGGCTCGTCAACCGTGTGGTGCCGGCCGGCGAAGTGTCCGCCGCCGTCGAGGAGCTGGCGCGAGAGCTGGCGCGGAAGAGTAAGGGCGCGTCCGGCACCGCCAAGCGGCTGGTGGCCCAGGGCCTCGACCTGAGCCTGGCCGACGGCCTCGAACTGGAATTGCGTCTGGCGGGCGAGCACATGCGCTCCGCCGACGCCGCCGAGGGGCTTCGCGCCTTCGCCGAGAAGCGGGCGCCGGTCTTCAACACGCAGTAGCGCGAGGGGCATCATGGAATTCGCCTACACGGCCGAACAGGAAGAGCTGATCCGCACACTGCGCGCCTTCGCCCGGAAGGAGCTGGCGCCGCGCGCGGCGCGCGTGGACAAGAGCGGCGAGTTCCCGTGGGACACATGGCGGCAGATGGGCGAGCTGGGGCTCCTGGGTCTCCGCACGCCCGCCGCCTACGGCGGGCAGGAGGCTGACCTCGTCACGATGGGGATCGCCATCGAGGAGGTCGCACGCGGCGACTTCAACGCCAGCTACGGCATCCAGCTCGCCGGCCTCGCCGGGGACATCATCGGCAGGAACGGGAGCGACGAGGTCAAGAAGCGCTGGCTGGCCGCGAATGCGCGGGGCGAGGCCGTCATCGCGCTCGCCCTCACCGAGCCGAGCGTCGGCTCGGACGCCGCCAACCTCGTCTGCCGCGCGGTGCGCGAGGGGAACGAGTACGTGATCACGGGCGAGAAGTCGGGCATCACCCTCGCCATGGTCGCCCAGGCGGCGATCGTCTTCGCCCGGACCGATGCCCGCTCGAAGGCCCGCGGCGTCACCGCGTTCCTCGTGCCGCTCGACCTGCCGGGCGTCTCGCGGAGCCCGCTGCGCGATCTCGGCTCGCACGGCGCGGTCCGCGCCGTGCTGGCCTTCGACCACGTGCGCATCCCGGCCTCGCACCGCCTGGGCGACGAGGGGACCGGCTTCTACCAAGTCATGGAGGGGTTCGACTACAACCGGATCCTGATCGCGCTCTCCTGCCTCGGCGTCGCCCAGGTCTCGCTCGAGGAGACGATGGCCTACGTCAAGGAGCGCCGCGCCTTCGGCAAGGCGCTGGCGACGTTCGAGGGCATCTCGTTCCCGATCGCGGAAGCCGCGACCCACCTCGACGCTGCGCGCTGGCTCTGCTACCGCGGGCTCTGGCTCGCCGACCGCGGCCAGCCGTATACCAAGGAATCCGCGATGGCGAAGTGGTGGGGGCCGAAGCTCTCGGTGGAGACGATCCACCAGTGCCTGCTCTTCCACGGCCACTACGGCTACACGGACGAGCTGCCCTTCGAGCGGCGGCTGCGCGACGTGATCGGGCTCGAGGTCGGCGACGGCACCGCCGAGGTGATGAAGATCATCGTGGCCCGCGAGCTGATGGGACGCGAGACGCTGCCGTACTGACCCGGGCCTCCGGCGGCTGACGGGCGCTGACGACGTCGAGGCCGTCCTGGCCCGAATCGCCGGCTGATTCATATGAGATAATCGCGGCGGATGCCGTGCTGACCATCGCCGCGTACGATCGCCACGTGGAACAGCTCCTCGACACCGTCCGTCGCCTGGTGCAGGCGTTCACCCAGGCGGGCCTCGACTATCGCGTGGTCGGCGGTGTGGCGGTGTTTCTCCATGTCACCGAGCGTGACCCTGGCGCCGCGCGCTCGACGCGCGACGTGGACATCGCTGTGGACCGGGCCCAGCTGCAGGCGGTCGTCGACGCGGTGCGGCCGTTCGGCTTCACGTACCGCCACGCGGCCGGGGTCGATATGCTGGTGGACGCCCGTGAGCCGAAGGCCCGGAGCGCCGTGCACCTCGTGTTCGTCCGGGAGAAGGTGCGGCCCGAGCACGTCGAACCCGTTCCCGACTTCTCTCCGCCAGCCAGGACTGCCGAGGGTGTCCTCCTGGCCCCGGTGACGGACTTGGTCCGCATGAAGCTGACGAGCTACCGATTGAAAGACAAGGTCCACATCCAGGACTTGGATGCTGTCGGCCTCATCACACCGGAGGTCGAGGCGCGGCTCCCTGAGGTGTTGCGGGCGCGCCTCCGAGAGGTGCGCGCCGCGGAATAGTTGGGTTGGCCCGCCTCACGCGCTGAGGAACTCCCGCACGACGCGGAGGAACTCGTCCAGCCGGTCGTGGTGCAGCCAGTGGCCGGCGCGGTCGATGCCGACCACCGTCCCGTGGCGGAAGTGCTCCGCGCGCCCGTCCTCGGCCGGATTGCCCGCCCAGCTCTCCTTGCCGTACAGCAGGAGCGTCGGGCAGCGGATTCGCGACCAGAGGAGCTCGATGTCGCGACCCCGCATGTCGTGCGGCGGCCACGCCCGCACGTAGTTGTCGAACTTCCAGCTGTACGTTCCATCCTCGTTCTGGTTGGCGCCGTGGACGGTCAGGTGCCGCGCCTGCTCGGCGGCGAGGTGCGGGTTCTCCTCCTGCATGCGCCGGAAGGCGTCCTCGATCGAGGCGTAGCGACGGGGCAACCGCCCGGCGAGGCGGCGCTGCTCGAGGATCCACTGGTCCATGCGCTCGGCGATCGTCGGCGCCTCCCGTTCCGCCAGCCGCTGCGGTGACGGGCCGAGCCCCTCGATGGCCACCAGCCTGGCCACCGTCTCCGGGTAGATGCCGGCGTAGCGGAGCGCGATGTTGCCGCCGAGCGAGTGGGCGATGATCGTCGCCGGGGCCAGGTGCTGCTGGTGGATGAGCTGGGCCAGGTCGTAGATGTACCCGGCCATGCTGTAGCTGCCGTCGGCGGACCACTGGCTGTCTCCGTGCCCCCGGAGATCGGGCGCGATGATGTGCCACTCCTCCCGCAGTGCGGCAGCCACCCAGTCCCAGTTACGACAATGGTCGCGGCCGCCGTGGATCAGGAGCAGGGGCGGCCCTCCGGGATCGCCCCAGTCCACGTAGTGGAGCCGCAACCGCTGGGAGAAGTAGGTGTGGGACGTCGGTCCCGGCATGCGGTCGGTCATCGGTGGCCTTGTATGCTAGCATCCCGGCCG
>JACPCG010000094.1 GCA_016179925.1 Candidatus Rokuibacteriota bacterium
GCATAGTTCTCGGTCCGGAACGGGCGTCCGGTCACCAGGACGTGTCCCCCGGCGCCCCGCCCGGGCGTGATCGAATGGCACATGGCGACCAGGGACTTGAGCCCGCGCTCGAAGCAGGGGACGAACTCGTCCGTGCCCGGCCTCCGGAGTGCGATCGCGGCGGTATCGGCGCCGCAGAGCTCGGTGGCGCCGTCCGCCACGCGCTGGAGGATCGTCGGGAGGTCGAGCGAGGCGTTGATCTCCCGCGACAGGCCGGTCAGGACCTCGGCTTCGCGCCGCCGGGATTCGCTCTCGGCGAAGAGCCGCGCGTTGCGGATCGCGGTCGCCGCCTGGGCGACGAAGCTGTCCAGCAGGTCCTGGTCGTCCGATTCGAAGGTGAACGGCTCGCGTCCCGCCATCGCGATCACGCCGAGCAGCGAATCCCGGTCGATGATCGGCACGGCGAAGACGCTACGGAGACCTTGAGCCTGGAGCCACGGGCGGTTGGCGAGCCGCGTGTCGCTCTGGAGATCGGGGATGGCAAGGGGGCGGCGATGGAGGGCGACCCAGCCGACCCCGCCTTCGCCGAAGCGCATCTTTCGCCGCGGGTGATCGGCGCCCATCGCCTCATCCGAGAACGCGCGAAGATCGACGGTCTGCGCGGCTTCGTCCGCGACCCACAGCGAGACGATGTCGGCAGCGGTCAGCTCCACCGCCGCTGAGGCGATCTCGCCGAGGATCCGGTCGATCTCCAGCGACGAGGACACGAGCTGGTTCAGCCGCGTCAGCGTCCTGAGGCGCGCGACCTGCTTTTCGAAGTCGGTCATTACTGCAAGCAGCGCCACCGGCGACTCTCACGCGCGAGCACCCGGCGAACAGGATGATCCGCCGGCCGAGCCGAGACGAGCGCCATGCTGACGGCGCACGCGACGGTCAGGAGGAGGACGGCGACGCCCTCGGGGACCACGGACCCGGGAGCGCGCGGGGCGGGGCCCGCGATCGTCTCCGCCGCGGCTCGAGCCCGGAGCTGGCCCGCCTCGCTCAGCTGGTCGAGGGCGGCGCGGGTCTTGTCGGCGAGGCGCTCCAGGAGCGCGAGCTTCTCGGGCGTGGCTCCGTCCGCGATCTCCAGGGCGAGCACGTGGATGCGCGGCACGAGCGCGTGCAGGGCCTCCAGGAGCTGGCCGTCCTCGCGCGGCTTCGCCCCCGCGGGAATGCGTTCCACCAGGGTGCGGACCTCAGCGAAGCGAGCGAGCGCGTGCCCGAACGGTTCGCGCGACGCGGCATCGCCCCCAGCGGCGTGGCGTCGCGCCGACTCGAGCAGCCGGGTGAGCGCCGGCCCAACGTCGTCGAGGGGCGCGAGGACGACGGCGGCATCGGCCTCGATGGGCGGGGGCCCGGACGTCTGGGCTCTGATCGCGCCGAACGCCGTCACCGTCAGGCTCGCGACCAGGATCCCGATCACCGCGGCGCGCCGGGCCCTACGCGTCATAGGTCATCCCTCTGTGACTCCGGCTGCGAGGCGGGAGCGCATCGTGTGGATCCGGCGCGCGACGAGCTCGAGGCGGCGGAAGTCGAAGGGCTTCTGGACGTACTGGATGATGCCGAGCCGGCGGGCGTCCATCTCGGTCGCGGCGCCGAAATCGGCGGTCGTCATGATGACGGGGAGCGCGGGATCGATCGCGCGGAGGCGCTGGAACAGCTCGCGCCCGGCCATGTCGGCGAGCTGCACGTCGATCACCGCGAGGCTCAGCGGGTGAACCCGCGCGACACGCAGCGCCTCGCTGCCTCGCCCGGTCGGGTAGGCGCGGAAGCGCTGGTAGAGCAGGTAGCCCGCCAGCAGGTTCGCCGCGTCCTGGTCGGCGTCGGCCACGACGATCCAGCGGCGGGCGCTCGACTCATCCTCGTCGCTGCAGACCAGCCTCATTCTCATCATGCCGACCTGTGACAGCAGCTTCGGTGCCACACGAACTTGTCAAATTAAATCAGGTACTTGGTATCCTATCGCGCCCAGACTACCCGAATCCAGTGTCAGAATTGACAGACGGAAGTGACGCGGGTGGACGCTTTTAGCTCAGGCCGAACTTCTTGAGGCGTCGATAGAAGGTGCGGACAGTCAGACCGAGCGCCCTGGCCGCCTTCTCCTTGTCCTTGCCGTAGCGACGCAGAGAGGCCGCGATCAGGTCGCGCTCCGCCTGGTCGAGGGTGGGCAGGCTCTCGCCCGTCGCGGGTGCGGCCGGCATCCCGGTAGAGGCCAGGTCCGGCAGGTCGGCGAGCGTGATCTCGTGGTGCGCGCCGAGCGCGTACGCGCGCTCGAAGATGTTCTCCAGCTCGCGCACGTTGCCAGGGAAGTCGTAGGCCTGGAGCGCGGCAAGGGCGTCCGGCGCGATCCCACGCACGTCGCGGCAAAAGCGCTCGTTGAGCTGGCGCAGGAAGTGGGTCACCAGCGCCGGGATCTCCGCCTTCCGCTCGCGGAGCGGCGGCAGCGCGATCCGCACGACGTTGAGGCGGTAGTAGAGGTCCTGGCGGAAGCTCCCGCTCTTGATCGCCTCCTCGAGGTCCTTGTTGGTCGCCGCGATGATCCTGACATCCACCGCGAGCGTCTTCGTCGTGCCCACGGGGCGGATCTCCTTGGCCTCCAGGACGCGGAGCAGCTTCGCCTGCAGCGCCTGCGGCAGCTCCGCCACTTCGTCGAGGAAGAGCGTGCCGCCGTTCGCCGAGCGGAAGAGCCCGAGCGCGTCGGCGACCGCGCCGGTGAAGGCCCCCTTCACGTGACCGAAGAACTCCGACTCCATCAGCTCCGCCGGGATCGCGCCGCAGTTGACCGGCACGAGCGGCCTCTTCGCACGCGCCGAGCGCCGGTGGATCGCCGAGGCGACCAGCTCCTTGCCCGTCCCGCTCTCGCCCTCGACGAGGACGGGGGAGTCCGACTCCGCCACGCGCGCCACCAACTCCTTCACGCGGGCCATCTGCGGCGAGGCGCCCACCAGCTCCTTCTCCGCGAGGTGCTCGCCGAGCTTGGTCCTGAGCGTGCTCACCTCGCGGGTGAGGAAGCGCTTCTCCAGAACCCGGCGCATGAGGTGGCGCAGCTCGTCGAGGTTCAGCGGCTTGACCAGGTAGTCGTAGGCGCCCGACTTGAGCGCCTGGACGGCCGTCGAGACCATCGGGTCGCCCGTCATCATCACGACGTCGATCGCGGCGTTGTGGCGCTTGATCTCATCGAGGAGCTGGAGCCCGTCCACGCCGGGCATCCAGATGTCCACGAGCGCCGCGTCGAAGAGCTCGCGCGTGATCCGGGCGACGGCCTCCCGGCCGCTGCCGACCGCAATGACGTCGTAGCCCCACTGGGTCAGGGCGTCGCTCAGGAGCTCCCTGATGTCCGCGTCATCGTCGGCGACGAGGACCCGCGCCCGCTCCATGGCCTGCTAGTGTCCCGTCGCCGAAATCATGTTAAGAACTGCCGCCACGCAGGGCCGGGGCCGACGGGCGCGCACGACCCCCCAAGGGTCGCGGGACCACGCGGCACGCGTCCGCTGCCCCGTTGCGGCTGGGCTCCATCCCGGCGCGCGCGGTCCGCTCCCACGGGGCGGGAACGGGTTCCCGCGACCCTTGGGGGGTCGTGCACGCCCGTCGGCCCGGACTCCACGTGCCACGGGCGCTTCACATGACTTCGATAACGGGACACTAGCGGGGCCTGCGCCGGTCGCAGCGCGCGAGGAACTCGAGCACGGTGCGGTTCCAGACCTCGGGCTGGTCCCGGTTGGCGAAGTGGCTCGCGGGGGAGAGGACGACGAGCTTCGAGCCGCGGATCTTCCGGTGCATGACCGTCATCGGCTCGAGGGACGGGTCGCGGTCCCCCCCGATCAGGAGCACCGGCATGCGGAGCCGCCCGAGCTGGTCCGTGATGTGGTCCATCGCGAGGAGCGCGCGGAGCGAGTTCGCGTACCCGATGGGTGTGAGCCGCCGGTACTCCTCGTAGAGCTCCGCCTTCGCCCCGGGGTCGAGGGCCAGGCGCTCGGAGACGTTCGGGTTCGCCGCCATCGCGAACTCGGCCATCGCGTCCATCCCTTGCGTCAGCGTGATCTCGATGGACCGGGCGCGCATCACGATGTTCTGCCATGCCAGGGGCAGCCCGGTGGCCGAGGAGGAGTTCGTCACGACGAGCGACCGCACGCGGCCGGGGAAGCGGAGGGCGAAGCGCGTCGCGATGCCGGCGCCGAGCGAGAGGCCTCCGACGTGCGCGCGGCGGATGCCGAGGTGGTCGAGGACGGCCTTGAGGTCGAGCACCCAACGGTGGAACGAGTACTTCGCGGGGTCAGAGGGCGCGTCCGAGCGGGCGTGGCCGCGGGGCTCCCAGAGGATGAGCCGGTGGCGGGACGCCAACCCCGGCACGTTGACGTCCCACATCTTCGCGTTGCCGCCGATGCCGTAGGCGAGCACGAGCGGCGTGCCCTCGCCGTGCTCCTCGTAGTAGATCCTGGCCCGGTCGTCGGTGCGTGCGTATGGCATGCTCGTTCAGATGGGGCAAGCGTATCCAAGATTCCTGCAAAAAAGAAGATTCTGCCTGACCGCGTCGGGCGGGTCGGCCGATTGCGCTGCCGCGCCGCGTCGTGGCGCCCCTCAGATCCTCCGCTCCATCACGACGCAGTGAACTCCCGGGCCCGCGTGGTCGAGGACCACCGGGACATCGCCTTCCCACACCGCGCCGCTCTCTCGAAACGTGAAGCCCAGGCGCCGGTGGAACGCAAGCGAGCCCGTATTGTACGGGACCGTGATCGCCACGACCCGCCGGCATCCGCGCTCGCCCGCCAGGCCGCAGAAGGCCTCGTAGAGCGCCCGGCCGATTCCCTGGCCGCGCCGGTCCGGGGCCGTGGCAACCATGTGCACGTAGCCTTCCTCCGGATGGCTCGGGCTGATGAAGCCGAGCAGGAAGCCAGCGATCCCCCGCTCGTCCTCCAGCACGAGCGAGGTCTCCGAGAAGTGGTCGATGTAGACCGGGTGGAGGAGATAGCGGACCGCGTCTCCCCACCAGAGGTCGGCGACCTGGCAGAGGAAGCCGTAGTCTGACCGGGTGATGCGGCGGATGCGCGGCCCGTCCGCGTCGCTGAGCGCGGCGGAGAGGGCCGTCCCCACGTTTGCCTGCACCACGAGGGTCGCCTGCGCGTCCCATGGTGTCGGTGTCCGGTTGACGACCACGAGGGGCGCCCCGTGGGAGCGGGCGATCTCGGGAAGCCTCGCCGCGGGCTCGACCTGGAGCGAGGTGCCGAGGATCAGCAGCAGATCCGCCTCGCGGGCCCAGCCGATCGCCTGGGCCAGGCGCGCCGGCACGAGCGGTTCGCCGAAACTCACGGTTTCGGTCTTGAGGAGTCCGCCGCAGCGATCACACGGGGGCGCGACGCCGTTGATCCGCCGGGCGATCTCGGCGTACCGGGTCCGGTGCCCGCACGCGAGGCACACGACCCAGCGAGCGCTGCCGTGAAGCTCCACCACGCCGTCCGGCCGGCACCCCGCCGCCTGGTGCAGCCCGTCGACGTTCTGCGTGATGATGCCCAGCAGACGTCCGGAGGCGTCCAGCCGCGCCAGTGCCCGGTGGCCGGCGTTCGGGGCGCTCTGGTCGAGGACGCCCATGAACCTCCGCTGCAGTCGCCAGTAGAGGCGGCGCGACTCGACCGACGCCAGAAAGCGCTGGTACACGAGATCCGCCGCGTTCGCATCGAACCAGAAGCCAAGCTGGCTTCGGTAGTCCGGGATCCCCGACTCGGTGCTCATCCCCGCGCCCGAGAGCACGACGATGCGCGACGCGCGCCGGAGCAGGCCACTGAGGGCCTGAACGGCGGTCCGCGAAGGCTCGGCCGTAATCGTCGCCGCGAGGCCCAGGGGAGCCGTCAGACCGCGGCGAGAGACGACAAGCCCCGCGAGCAGCACGATGTGCATGGGGAGGGTGAGCGGGAAGACGCCGACGCTCGCGAGGGAGGGCGTGATGAGCGCCCACACGGCGGCGGCGAGCCCTGCGCTGACGGCCCCGGCGGCGAGGCTCCAGGGACGGAACGGAGAGAAGACGCAGGCAACGGCGATGGCCGCCGGGACTGCGTTGTACAGCACCGCGCCGATCCACAGGAGCCCGTCGGCGCCCCCGAGGGCGACGGTGACCGCGAGGCCCGCGCCGGCCCCGAGGAGCGCTGCGCCGAGCAGCGCCCACGACGTGAGCGCGGCCGCCGTGGCCACGAGGGCGAGTCCGGGGAGGGTTCCCGTCACGGTCTCCCCGATCTGCGCCAGGAGAGCCGGATCGTTCCAGCCGGCCACTGGGCCGCCCAGGTGCGGCAGGGGTCCGGTCACCGCTTTCCGCCACCCCATCACCGTTCCTGCGACGCCGACCGACCAGGTGACCAGGAGAAACGGCAGCCCCAGCACGGGGAGGTTGCGACAGGAGAAGGGCGGGAGGAGGCGCCCCTGGAGGGCCGTGGCGGCCACCGCGGCGGGCACGAGGAGCCAGAAGCCGGGCGACGTCGGGTCGAACAGCTCGGGCCAGACAAGCCCCACGACGGCGCCGTTGAAGCCGAAGAGACCGCTCCGGAGGAGCGGCCGGTTCCACCTCGCCCACGCGGCAGTGCCGGTCGCGGCCGCGACGCCGACGAGCGCGGTCAGCGTGTGGAGCGGAGCGACGAGCGCGCCCGCGGCGAGCAGCGCGACGCCGGTGGCGGGCTTATTCGACAGCAGGGTCTGGGCGATCCCCGCGAGGAGGGCCTCGAGCCAGACGCGGACCGTCACCGCCCATGCCCGTTCCGGCTCGCCCCGTTCCGGCTCACCCCGTTTCGGCTGGCCGAGCGGCCCGACGGCGGCCGCGCGGACCGGAGGTGGACGGGGATCTCGTCGAGCCGCGTCAGATCCTCCGTGCGCTCGCCGCGGCGGAGGAGGTGCAGGCGCCCGTCGCTCACCATGACGACCGGCGGCCGGGCGTGGATGAACTGCATCGAGTTGGAGATCGTGTACGCCCCGGCGTGCTTGACGAGGAGGATCGCGCCGCGCTGGACCCGAGGCAGGGGCACGTCGCGTCCGAGCACGTCGACCTGCATGCAGAGCGGCCCGAGCAGGTCGGCCGTCTCGACGGGGCCGTCGTATTCCTCCGCGACGTTGATGCCGTGGCGGAAGTAGTACGCGGTCGAGAGCAGGTTGACGCCGCCGTCGACGACCACACCCTTGCGCCCTCCGAGCATGGTCTTCACGGACACCACGCTGACGAGCAGGGACACGGGGTCGTCCACCAGGGACCGGCCCGGCTCCAGGATCAGCGTCGGTCGGCGGCGCAGGTCGCGCAGGTTCGCCTTCAGCGTCTCGCAGATCGCCTCCGCGTACTGCTCGTACCCCGGGTTGGTCAGGTCGCCCGGCAAGAGCTGGCCGAGGGGCGTGTTGCCGGAGGCGTAGCCCCCGCCCAGGTCGAAATACTCGATGGGCCCGCAACCGTTCGCCTCCACCGTCTTCGCGAGAGTGACGAGGCCGGCGATCACCCGCTCGTAGATATCGACCTGGGTCAGGAACGTCCCGGCATGGCAGTGAAACCCGGCCAGGGACAGATGCGACGAGGCGCGGATGCGACGGCAGGCATCGAGCGCCTGCCCCGCCTCCAGGTTGAAGCCGAACCGGTCCCAGGGCGGATCGTTGAGCCGCATGTTCACGCGGATCCCGACCTTCACCCGCCGGCCCGCCGCGCGCGCGAGCTCCTGGAGATCCGACAGCTCTTCGAGGGAGTCCACGTTGATGCGCGCGCCCAGGGCGATCGCCGCCTTCAGGGCGTCGATGGGCTTGTGGGGGCCGTTGAAGACGATGTGTTCTCCGGGGGTCCCCAGCGAGCGTGCCAGCTCCAGCTCGAACTGGGAGACGACTTCCGCATGCGCGCCCTCCTGGTGGAAGACGCGGAGAATCCCCGGCACGTAGTTCGTCTTGTACGAGTACGCGATCACGGTGTCGGGATAGCGCGACCGGAAGGCCCCCGCCATCGCGCGGTAGTTGCGTCGCAGGGCGGCCTCCGAGACCACGTAGACCGGCGAGCCGAACCGAGCGCGGATGCTCTGCACGGGAACGCCCTCGATGGCAGGCTCAACGTTGACGGGGCGCGCGTAGTGGTCGTCCACCCACTGCTTATTGATGGAGTGGAGCGTGCGCGTGGTCAGGAGCGGCCGTTCGTAGGTGGTCGCGGGAGCGTGCGGCATGGCTCGTCTCTCCTTCTGTCACGAGTTGGCGAAGCACGTCGATCGTCGTGGGGTGATCGACGGAGACCCGTGCCTGGAATACCTCATCGGCGAAGGTCGAGAGGCGACCGGGACGGGCGCCGAGCGCCAGGTGTACGTACTGCAGCACCAGGTCCTGGCCGGCGGCCGCCGTCAGGGAAACCCAGGAAGGGAATCCGGGCGTGAGCCCGGTGAACCAGAGGCGACCGCCGTCGTCCAGCGTGAACCGCGCCTCGGCTGGGCCGCGCCACCGGAGCGCAGCCATGGCGCGCCGGGCGTCGGCGACGAGGCGCGGGTTCGCCATCGTGACCGCCGACCAGACGACGCCGTTCTCGGACACATGGAGCGGTCGCGCGATGACCAGGCTAGCGGGCGCGGCGTCCCTGGCCAGGGTTGCGACACTGATCTCGATCCCGGGGACCGCTTCATAGACGCCGGCCACGGCCCCGGCGGGACCCGCCGCGAGGATGGCGTGGAGGTCGGTCGGATTGTAGGCCCAGGCCTGCTCTCCGTCGGCCCACCGAACACCCACCGGATACCGCCAGACGCGACGGAGCGCCTGGAGCCGGTTCGAGCCGGCCACCACGAGATGGCGGGGCGCCCACACTCCGCGGCCGGTGGAGGGAAACGGCAGCTCGCGCAGCCGGACGGCCCTGGGCAGAATGGCGCGCGCGCCGGCCCCTCGAAGCGCCGGTTCCCAGGACGCCAGCGCGATGGTGTCGCCGGGGCTGCCGGGCACGAGGACGAGCCGGCGCTCCTGCCGCGTGAGATCCCGGATCCGCGCGACAAACGCCTCGGGATCACGGGCGAGCGGAGGGACCACGACGACGCGGTCGGCCACATGGACCCCCTGGATACCGTCGGCGAAGGCGTCGGTCGCCAACACGACCAGGCGGACGTCGAGCGCCTGCTGGCGCCGGAGCATCTGGGCGGCCACGAGACCCGCCGAGGGCGCATCCCCGCCGTGGACCGAGGTGAGAGCGACCGTGACGTGTGGCTTCATGCGCGCGACTCCTTTGTCCCGCTGGGTCCGGCCAGCGCCGTCACGCGGTCGAATGAGCCGAAGTGGTCCTCGACGGTGCGCGTGAAGAGCACGCCCGCCGGCGGCGGCGGCAGCGCGGCCACGCGCTCGCCCACCGCCAGCCGCACCGCAGCCCACGGGAGGTTCGTGTCGGCAGCCGTTGCCAGATAGATCCAAGCCGGGAAGCGCGGGTTCACCTCGACGAGGTTCACGGCCCCGCTCGTCCGGTCCACGATAACCTCCAGCTCGGCGGCCCCCACCCACTCGAGCGCCCGCATGAGGCGGTCGGCGAGGGCGATCAGCTCGGGCGCGTCGAGCGTGACGCCAGCCCACCCCTTGCCCTGGCTCGTGACACCGAGCTTGCGCATCGGCACGGCGCCGACGCGCCGACCGTCGCGGTCGTAGAGGACGGCCACGTTCAGCTCGTCCCCGACGATGCGTTCCTGGGCCAGCAGGGGCAGGCCCCAACGGGCGCTGAGCCGGTCGAACTCGATGTAGGCCTGGTCCAGCGTGACGATCAGCTTGGCGTCCGCGAACGAGCCCTTCAGGTAGAACGGGAACGCGAGCTGCCGGAGCGCGATGTCGAGGGTGGCGCGGGAGGTGACGACGAGCGTGCGGGGAACCGCGAAGCCCGCTTTGGGCGCCAGCGTCGGGAGCGTGATCTTGGCGCGCCGACGGATCGAGCCGTCGCTCGGCAGGAGCGTGCGAATGCGCATGCGGGACAGGCTTCGGTGCCCGGCGGCGCAGAGGAGCGCCTCCGGATCGAGGGTCGGGATGAGGACGTCGACCTTCTCAGCGCGCGCAACGCGCTGCAGAGCCGTCAGGTACGCGCCCTCGCCACTCGCCGGCGGTGGCGTGAGGTGGACCGCGTCGAAATAGGAGCTGTAGGCACCCGTGAACCGGTGGTCGAACGTGAGGCCGACCAGCCGGCCCCGGAAGTCGCGCGTGGCGCGGAGGCTCCGAGCCACGGCGACACCCGGAGCGGGGTTGCCGTCAGCGGCCAGGCCGGTGACGGCGATGGTCACGTTACGCGAGGATCTGGAGCCCATGGCGGCGGACCTGCGCGAGGAACGTGAACACATCACGCTGGGCCTGCTCGTATCCGATCCGGTATCGCCTCTCGAGCTGCTCGGCGACGGCCTCCGCCGGCAGGCCCTTCGCGTAGAGCCCCCAGACGAGGGCGCCGGTGGGGTTCAGCGTGAACACGTCCCCATTGTCCGGCTTGAAGACGAGCGTCGGAGCGGCAGTGCGCGAGGACGCGACAGTCATGGCCATCTCTAGCGTTCTCCCTTTTGCGCCGTGGCGGGGGCCTTCGTCTCGCGAAGGCCTGTCGTCACCACGGGATAGGTGGGGTAGATCTCGCTCGCGCGGAGGTACGCCTCGCGCGCGCCGTTGAGATCACCGGTCTGCTGGAGCGCGAAGCCCAGCCCGGCCAGCGAGCTCACCAGCTCGGGGTCGCGATCCAGCGATTCCTTGAAGCGCTCGGTCGCGGTGGAGAAGTCCTTGGCGGCCACGGCGACCCAGCCGCGAATGGACCAGGGGTCGGTGAGGATCGGGAACGACCCGAACTGCGGGAACACGACCCACACCGTGCGGGCGGAGGGCTGCTGCTTGGCCGTGGCCGCTTGCTTGAGCGCCGCGTCCGCGTCCTTGTACTTGCCGGCCTTGTAGAGCGTGTAGCCGAGGCCGAACTGCGCGTCACCGTCGCGGCTGTCCTCGCGGGCGAGCTCCTCGAAGATCGCCCGCGCCGGGTCGAACCCGTTCCAGCTGACATACGCCCACGCGAGATCGCGCCGGAGACCGCGGAACTCGGCGGTCCGCAGCAGCTTGCGGAAGTCCGCGTCGTCGACCGCGGCCGGCGCGTTCAGGAGGGCGTAGCGGAATGGCGGGAGCGCCTCCGCGACGCGGTTCTGGCGCGCCCGGGCCCACGCGATGGACCGGTTCACCTCCGCCGACGCGGGCGCCAGGGTGTACGCCTTCACGAAAATCGCGTCGGCCGCTTTCGCATCGCCTGCCCGGAGGACGGCCCACCCGTGCGCGAGGTGGATGTCGGCGGAGAGCGGGGCCCGTGCCGCCGCGCCCTTCAGCGGCTCGACCGCGTCGGCGTGCCGTCCTGCCAGCGAGAGCGCGAGTCCGCGACCGTAGAGAGCGTCGGCGTCGGCCGAGGCCTTGACGAGGGCGTCGAATGCGGCCAGACCGTCCGCTGCCTTGCCGCTCCGGAGGAGCGCCCAGGCCAGCCCCCGGCTCGCCTCGATACGGTACTCGGGCCTCAGGCCGGCCGCGGCGGCCGCCGCCTTGAACTTCTCGGCGGCCTCGGCGAGCTTCCCGACGTAGTAGGCGTCCCACGCGGCATTGAGCTCGGGGACCTCGAGACGCCGAACCGCCGCCAGGCCGCGCTGCGCCGCCTGGTGGCCGGGCAAGGCCTTGAGGGCATCGAGGAAGCGCGCGCGCGCAATCTCCGGCTGCTTGCGTTTGAGTGCGATCCATCCGAGCCCGGCCTTGCCTTCGGCGCCCACGTCGCCCGGCTGGCTCGAGAGATCCGTGAAGGCTTTCTCTGCCCGGTCGAGCTGGCCGAGCTCGATCTCGGCCCACGCCAGACCAGCCCGGACATAGGGCATCGTCGGCGCGGGGAGCTCGCGGCCCGGCGCCAACCGCTCGAAGGCCTTGAGCGCGTCCGCTGCATTGCCCGTGTAGAGGAGGGCCCACGCGCCGTCGTAGCTGCCGAAGCGCGCCTGCCGGAGGATCTTGAGCCCCTCGTGCGCGATGACGAGCCCCGGCACGGCGGTCACGGCCTCGGTGAGCGCCTTCTCAGCGGCGCTCCAGTCCTTGCGCTGGAGCGCCACCCAGCCGAGGCCGGCGGTCGCCTCGGCCCCGTTCGGGAAGGCCTTCAGCGACTCTCGAAACGCAGCCTCGGCGGCCTCCGTCTCCTTGAGCGCGAGCCGCGACCAGCCGAGCCCGTTCTGGGCCGAGAACTTGACGGAGTGAGGCAGCGAGCCCGGCCGTTTCGCCAGAGCCTCGAACGCCGCTGCGGCTTCCTTCGACTTGCCCTGATAGTAGAGCGCCCAGGCGCTGTCGAAGTCCTTGTAGCGCTTCTCGCGCAGGAGCCGAGACACCTCGACGGCACGCCCGTAGTAGGGGGCGGCTGCCAGCGCGCGGCCCAGGGCGGCCTCGGCCTCATCGAACTTGCGCTGGCCGAGCGCGATCCGGGCCATGCCCGTCTCCCACTCGATCGGGCGGCCGGCCTTCAGGACATTGAAGAGCTCTTCCGCCTCGGCGAAGCGGCCGGTGGCCGAGTAGGCCCAGGCGAGCTCCGACTGCACCTCGGGCCACTGCGGCTTGAGCCGGAGCGCCCGCTCGAAGTACGGGATCGCCTTATCTATTTGCGCCTGCGCGAGGTGGAGATCCCCGAAGGCCCGCTCGGCATTGCGCTTGGCGCTGGTCAGCTGCATGTATTCGGTGAAATCCTCCCGGGCCTGCTCGAGCTGACCGAGCGCCAGGCGCGCGTAGCCGCGCCCGAGGTACGGCTCGTCCCACTTCGGCGCCGCCCGCTGCAGGATGTCGAACTGGACGACGGCTGAGCGGGGCCAGCCTTTCTTGTAATAGGTCCAGCCAAGCCCCTTTCGCGCTGACGTGAGGTCGGGGTTGTCGATGTACATGAACTCGAGCTCGGACGGAAGCTTGAAGGCGGCGGCCTCTTCCGGCGTCGCCCTTCGCTTCGCGGGTGCGTCGTGGAGGACGGCCTTGAAGATCGCCAGCGACTCGTCGAACCGTCCCTGGTTCCACACCGCCCACCCCAGGAGCAGGCGCGCCCGCATATCGTTCGAGGACTTCTGGACGATCGACCTCAGCGCGCGCTCGGCCTGGACGAAGCTCTCCGCTTCATAAGCCTTGAGAGCGGTCTCGAACGAGGGGGCCGGCTGGGCGGCGGCGCTCGCGGCCAGGATCAGTACCGAAATGGCGGTCAGGACAATGCGCGAGAATCGGTGAAATATGGCGGTCATCGCTCTCCCCTTCCGACAAGCGGTTCGTGAAAAGAAGTTCGTGGCGGCCTCTGGCTCGTTCGAGCCCCGCATCGTCCTGATCGACGGTTGCGGGCGACCGCTCCGGTGAATGAGGGGTCTCATCATGGGATCAGAGACAGGGCAGCTTTGATGCCACGGGGTTCAGAGACGATCTAGAAAGTAAAATCAGTTACTTACGCTCTTATGGATTTCCGGAATTGACCTTTGTTTGTCAATTTTGACGGACGGAATTGACTGAGCCTGGTCGTTTCTTTGGCGCTTGACAGCCGTAAGGCGCTTCAGTATTTTTGAACCGTCGTTAAGCCCTGATAAACCGTCCCGGGCAGGAGCATGGCGTGAAGACGCGGATCAGCCTGACCGTCAACGGCGAGACCCACGAGGTCCTCGTCCCCGTCCACAAGACCCTGCTCGAGGTCCTCCGCGAGGACCTCGGGCTCACCGGCACCAAGCACGGCTGCGAGCTCGGCGAGTGCGGGACCTGCACGGTCCTCGCGGACGGTGAGCCCGTGCTCTCGTGCCTCGCCCTGCCCGTGGAGCTCGCCGGGTGCGAGATCACGACGGTCGAGGGAATGGCGCGCGGCGGCCGCCTCCATCCGCTCCAGCAGGCGTTCGCCGAGCTCGGCGCCGCGCAGTGCGGCTACTGCACGCCGGGCATTCTCCTCACGGCCCAGGCGCTGCTGGCCGACCGGCCGACGCCGACGCGGCAGGAGGTCAAGGCGGCCCTCGCCGGGAACCTCTGCCGCTGCACCGGGTACACGAAGATCCTCGACGCCGTCGAGTTGGCCGCGCTCCGCATGACGGGCGGCAGTCGAGTGGGAGACAGACGATGAGCGCCGAGCGCACGCAGGGCGGTTCGAGCGCGGGCTCCGCCCGCGCCATCGACGGGGGGAGGTTCGGAAGGGGGGCGGAGCCCCCCTCCGAGAGAAAGCACGAGTTCTCGGTCGTCGGCCGGCCCCTGCCGAAGATCGACGCCTGGACGAAGGTGACGGGCGAGACGAAGTACGCCGACGACCTCGTCCTGCCGCGCATGGCCCACGGGAAGCTCCTCCGGTCCCCGCACGGCCACGCCCTCATCAAGCGCATCGACGCGGCGCGGGCGCGCGCGCTGCCCGGCGTGTACGCGGCGGTCACCGGTGCGGACCTGCCGCGCGTGAAGTTCGGGATCCTGCCCGTGTCGCAGGACGAGGAGGTGCTCTGCACCGAGAAGGTCCGCATGGTGGGCGACGCCGTCGCCGCGGTCGCGGCGGTGGACGAAGAGACCGCGGAGCGGGCGTGCCGCCTCATCGACGTGGAGTACGAGCCGCTGCCGGCGCTCATGTCCATCGAGGAGTCGCTGGCCCACCCGGAGATCCGCATCCACGAGTACGGCGACGGGCCGAACGTCCACAAGAGTGTGGCCCTGCAGTTCGGGGACGTCGAGGCAGCCTTTGCCAAGGCCGATCTCGTTCGAGAAGACGTCTTCTACTACGAGGGCAACACGCACCTGCCGATGGAGCAGCACGCGGCGGTCGCCCACGCCGGGCCGGACGGCAAGCTGACGCTCTGGTCGTCCACGCAGACGCCGCACTACGTCCACCGCGTGCTCGCGAAGGCCCTCGACATGCCGGCGGCGCACGTCCGCGTCGTCGCGACGCCGGTCGGCGGCGGCTTCGGCGGGAAGACCGACCCCTTCGCCCACGAGATCGTCGCCTGCCATCTCTCGCGGCTCACGGGACGGCCGGTGAAGATCGCGCTGACGCGCGAGGAGGTCTTCTACGCCCACCGCGGGCGCCACCCCGTCCTCATGTGGCTCAAGACCGGCTTCACCCGGCAGGGCGACATCACGGGCTGCCACATCAAGACCTGGCTCGACGGCGGCGCGTACGGCTCCTACGGCGTGGCGTCCACCTTCTACACGGGCGTCATCAACCCGGTGACCTACAAGATGCCCGTGTACAAGTTCGAGGGGGCGCGCGTCTTCACGAACAAGCCGCCGTGCGGCCCCAAGCGCGGCCACGGCACGCCGCAGCCGCGCTTCGCGCTCGAGGTCCAGATCGACAAGGCGGCCGAGCAGCTCGGCCTCGATCCGGCCGACATGCGCCGGCGCATCGCCGCCGAGCCGTTCACGAAGACGGCCAACCACCTCACCGTGACGACGACGGGCCTCGTCGAGTGTATCGACCGCGTCGTCGAGGCCTCGGGCTGGCGCGCCAAATGGCGTGGCTGGCGGTTTCGAGCGCCGGCTTCGCCGGCGCAACCGGTTCTGGGGGAGGCCTCGGAGGGGGCCCCAGAGGGCGGAGCCCGTCGGTCAGAGGCCCCCTCCGAAAAAAAGCGGGGCGTCGGCCTCGCGTGCTCGGCGTACCTCACGGGCGCGGGCACGGCGATTTACTGGAACGACATGCCCCACTCGGGGGTGCTCCTGCGCGCCGACCGGAGCGGCGCCGTCACCATCCTCTGCGGCGCGACGGACATCGGCCAGGGCTCGGAC
This sequence comes from Candidatus Rokuibacteriota bacterium, assembly GCA_016179925.1. Lineage (GTDB taxonomy): Bacteria > Methylomirabilota > Methylomirabilia > Rokubacteriales > CSP1-6 > JACPCG01. The sequence goes on from JACPCG010000094.1 coordinate 15,712, forward strand.
TCGATCCTGGCGTACCTGCCGGCGGAGGTCCTCGGCATCGCGCCGAAGGACGTCCACGTCCATCCCGCCGACACGAGCCTCACGCCCGTGGACCTCGGCTCGTACTCGTCGCGCGTGACCCTCATGTGCGGCATGGCGGCGATCCAGGCCGCGGAGCGGCTCAAGACCGTCATCGCCAAGGCGGTGGCGGGGAAGCTCGAGGTGGGACCGGGCGAGCTCGTGTTCCGCGACGGCAAGGTGGGCGCGCCCGAGGAGTGGGACAAGGCGGTGACCTTCGCCCGGGCGGTCGAGCTGGCGGAGGCGATGCACGGCGTGCTCGCGTTCCCGGGTTCCTACGCGCCGCCCAAGCGCGCGGGCAAGTACAAGGGCGGCGGCGTGGGCCCGTCGCCCTGCTATTCGTACACCGCCTGCGTGGTGGAGCTGACGGTGGACGAGGAGACCGGCGAGGTCGAGCTGCACGACGTCTGGATCGCCCACGACGTCGGCCGTGCGCTCAACCCGCTGCTCGTCGAAGGACAGACCGAAGGCTCGGTCTACATGGGGATCGGCGAGGCGCTCATGGAAGGCCAGGTCTTCCGCAAGGGCGTCCACAAGCAGCCCTCCATGCTCGACTACAAGAGCCCGACGACCCTCGAGATGCCGGAGGTCCACACGATCCTCGTGGAGACGGACGACCCGGAGGGACCGTTCGGCGCCAAGGAGGCGGGGCAGGGCCCGCTCCTGCCGGTCCCGCCGGCGATCGCGAACGCGATCTACCACGCGGTGGGCGTGCGGTGCGACGAGGTTCCGATCGCGCCCGAGATGATCCTCAAGGGTCTCGAGCGCCGGCGCCAGGGGAAGGCGGCGCGCGTCGGGCCGGAGAAGATCCCCGTCTTCAAGTTCAAGGAGCCGCTCGTCGTCGAGTCCGCGTTCGGCCAGCCGGCGGAGGCGATCGCCGTGCGTCCCTTCCAGTCATGATGCGGCTTCCCCCGTTCACGTACCTCGCGCCGCGGACGCTCGGCGACGCGGCGACGGCGCTCGCGGAGCACGGACGCGACGCCATGGTCGTCGCGGGGGGCACGGACCTCTACCCGAACATGAAGCGGCTCCAGTTCGAGCCGAAGGTGCTGGTGGGCCTGCGCGGGATCCGCGACCTCCGCGGCGTGCGGGGCTCGGCGCGCGAGGGCCTGACGATCGGCGCCGGGACGACGCTCTCCGCCGTCGCCGGCCACCCCGAGATCGCCGCGCGCTACCCGGCGCTCGCGACCGCCGCCGGCCTCGTCTCGTCGCCCCAGCTCCGCAACATGGGGACGCTCGGCGGCAACGTGTGCGTGGACACCCGCTGCAACTACTACAACCAGTCCCACGAGTGGCGGAAAGCGGTCGGCTTCTGCATGAAGAAGGACGGCGACATCTGCCTCGTGGCGCCGGCGAGCCCGCGCTGCTGGGCGGTCTCGTCCTCCGACACGGCGCCCGTCCTCTGGAGCCTCGGCGCGCGCGTGCGGCTCGTCGCCGCCTCCGGCGAACGCACGGTGGAGGTCTCGGCCCTCTACCAGGACGACGGCATCGCGTACCTCGCGAAGCAGCCGGGCGAGATCCTCACGGAGATCCTGCTGCCGCCCGCCGACGGCTGGAAGAGCGCGTACCTGAAGCTCCGGCGGCGCGGCTCGTTCGACTTCCCGGTGCTCGGCGTCGCCGTCGCCCTCCGCCTGGAGGGCGCGCGCGTCGGCGAGGCGCGGATCGTCCTGGGCGCGGTCGCGTCCACACCGCGGCCGGCGGACGTGGCGGCCGCGGCGCTCGTCGGGGAGCGCCTCACGCCGGAGCTGATCGCGCGCGTGGCCGACCTCGCCGCGGGGCCCTCGAAGCCGCTCGACAACACCGACTTCACGCATCCGTACCGGAAAAAGATGACGCGCGTCTTCGTCGCCCGGGCGCTCCGCGCGCTCGCGGGGCTCGACGGCTCCGGGCGCCCGGTCGAGGAGGTCGCGTGACCGCGCTCGGCACGCGCATCAAGGGGCTCCGCGCGGAGCGCGGGCTCCAGCAGCGCCAGCTCGCCGAGAAGGCCGAGCTCACGCCGAGCATGGTCTCGCAGATCGAGTCGGGGCGGCTCACGCCCTCGCTCCACACCCTCGGCCGGATCGCCGCGGCACTCGGCGTGCCGATCGCCTCGCTCTTCGACGGCCAGCCCGCGGGGAGCATCGTCGTGTCCCGCAAGAAGGACTACCCGGTCGTCAGCTTCGACGGCTCCTCCGAGCGCTGGGCGGTGCTGGGCGCCGGGCTCTTCCAGGGCAAGATCCGCGCTGTGGTCTCGACCCTCGGGGCGAAGGAGCGCGGCGTCACCACGGAGAAGGTCATCATCAAGCCCGGCCAGATGAAGCTCTTCTACGTCCTCGAGGGCAAGGTCGCGCTCCTGTACAACGGCGACCGCCACGTGCTGGAGGCGGGCGACAGCGCGCTGCTCGACGGCGGCACGCCCCACGGCTGGGAGAACCTCGGCTCGAAACCGGCCCAGGCGCTCTGGGTCATCCTGGGATAGGGGCCGTGGCCGACGCGAGCGACCGCGGGCCGGTGGACTTCCGGACGGAGCCCGCGACGTACAAGCACTGGAAGCTCGCCTTCGACGGCCCGGTCGCCACGCTGGCCATGGACGTGAGGGAGGACGGCGGGCTCCGGCCCGGCTACGAGCTGAAGCTGAACTCCTACGACCTCGGCGTGGATATCGAGCTCTACGACGCGGTCCAGCGCCTCCGGTTCGAGCATCCCGAAGTGGGCGCGGTCGTCGTGACTTCCGGCAAGGAGCGTGTCTTCTGCGCGGGCGCCAACATCCGGATGCTCTCCCAGTCCGCGCACGGCTGGAAGGTGAACTTCTGCAAATTCACCAACGAGACGCGCAACGCGATCGAGGAGGCGACGGGGGAGTCCCGCCAGACGTGGCTCTGCGCCGTCACCGGCTCCTGCGCGGGCGGGGGCTACGAGCTGGCGCTCGCGACCGACTGGATCATCATGGCCGACGACGGCACTACGGCCGTGTCGCTCCCCGAGGTCCCGCTCCTGGCGGTGCTCCCCGGCACCGGCGGGCTCACCCGGCTCGTGGACAAGCGCCGCGTGCGCCGCGACCGCGCCGACTTCTTCTGCACGACGGAAGAGGGCGTGAAGGGCCGGCGCGCCGTCGAGTGGGGGCTCGTGGACGAGGTGGTGCCGCGCTCGAAGCTGGACGAAATCGTCCGGCAGCGCGCCCGGGAGTTCGCGGCGCGCACCGATCGCCCGGCCGGAGCGCGCGGGATCCCGCTGACGCCGCTCGAGCGCACGATCGCGGGCGACCGCGTCGCGTACCGCCACGTCGCGTGCGCGATCGACCGCCAGCGCGGGCTCGCCGAGATCACGGTGCAGGCGCCGAGCGAGGTCCCGCCGGCCGACCTCGCCGGGATCCACGCCCAGGGCTCGCGCTTCTGGCCGCTCGCCCTCGCGCGCGAGCTCGACGACCTGATCCTGCACCTTCGGACCAACGAGGACGAGATCGGCGTCTGGGTATTCGAGACGGCCGGCAGCGCCGACCTGGTCGAGGCGTACGACAAGCTCCTCGCCGCGCACCGGAACGACTGGCTCGCGCGCGAGATCCGGCTCTATCTCAAGCGCACGCTCAAGCGGCTCGACGTCTCGTCGCGCTCGGTGTTCGCGCTGATCGAGCCGGGCTCGTGCTTCGCCGGGACGCTGCTCGAGCTGGCCCTGGCCGCCGACCGCTCGTACATGCTCGACGGTACCAGGCCGGGGGACGCCCGTCCTCCCGCGACGCTGCGCCTCACGGAGCTGAACTTCGGCGCCTACCCGATGGTGAACGGCCTCACGCGCCTCGCGGCCCGGTTCCTCGCCGAGCCCGCCCGCGTGGACAAGCTCCGGGCGCGCGCCGGCGAGGACCTCGACGCCCGCGCGGCCGCCGAGGCGGGGCTCGTCACGTTCACGCCCGACGACATCGACTGGGACGACGAGGTGCGGCTCGCCCTCGAGGAGCGCGCGGCGTTCTCGCCCGACGCGCTCACGGGCATGGAGGCCTCCCTGCGCTTCGGCGGCCCGGAGACGATCGAGAGCAAGATCTTCGCCCGCCTCTCGGCGTGGCAGAACTGGATCTTCCAGCGCCCGAACGCCGTCGGCGCCAAAGGCGCGCTCGTGGTCTACGGCACGGGGCAGCGGAGCGACTTCGACCGGAGGAGAGCGTGATGGCGGGCATCGACTACCTGGAGCGGATCCCGAACAACGTCAACCTCGCCGAGAACCGCCGCCTGCAGCGGGCGCTCGAGGAGTGGCAGCCGAAGTTCCTCGAATGGTGGAGGGACATGGGCCCGCACGGCTACCAGGCGAAGGAGGTCTACCTGCGCACCGCGACCAGCGTGGACGCGCAGGGCTGGGCGCAGTTCGGCTACGTGAAGATGCCGGAGTATCGCTGGGGCATCTTCCTCGCCGAGCCCGAGCCCGGCCGCACGATCAATTTCGGCGACCACCGGGGCGCGCCCGCGTGGCAGGAGGTGCCCGGCGAGTACCGCGGCGTCCTCCGGCGCCTCATCGTGACCCAGGGCGACACGGAGCCCGCCTCCGTCGAGCAGCAGCGCCACCTGGGGCGGACCTGCCCGTCGCTCTACGACCTGCGCAACCTCTTGCAGGTGAACGTCGAGGAGGGCCGTCACCTCTGGGCGATGGTCTACCTCCTCGACGCCTACTTCGGCCGGGACGGCCGGGAGGAGTCGGAGGCGCTGCTCCAGCGCCGCTCGGGCGACCGCGACAAGCCGCGGATCCTGGGCGCGTTCAACGAGCGGACGCCCGACTGGCTCAGCTACTTCATGTTCACCTACTTCACCGACCGGGACGGCAAGTACCAGCTCGCGAGCCTCGGCGAGAGCGGCTTCGACCCGCTCTCGCGCACCTGCCGCTTCATGCTGACCGAGGAGGCGCACCACATGTTTGTCGGCGAGACCGGCGTGGGGCGCGTGGTGCAGCGCGCGTGCGAGCTGATGCGCGAGCATAAGACGGACGATGTGCGGAAATACGGCGGGATCGACCTGCCGACGCTCCAGAAGTACCTCAACTTCCACTTCTCGGTGTCGCTCGACCTCTTCGGCTCGGAGATCTCCACGAACGCGGCGAACTTCTACACGATGGGGCTCAAGGGCCGCTTCGAGGAGACGAAGCGGGACGACGACCACCGGCTGAAGACCGCGACCTATCCCGTGGCCGAGCTCGACGGCGACCGGATCGTCACGCGGGAGGAGCCCGCGCTCCCCTCGCTGAACGAGCGGCTGCGCGACGACTACGTCGAGGACTGCGCGCGCGGGGTCGCGCGCTGGAACCAGATCATCCGGAAGGCCGGCATCGACGCCGAGCTGACCCTGCCGCACCGGGCCTTCCGGCGCGCCATCGGCGCCTTCGCCGCGGTCCGCGTGTCGCCCGACGGGCGCGTGCTGAGCGAGGCCGAGTGGGACGCGCAGAAGCACGCCTGGCTGCCGACCGAGGCGGACCAGGCGTACGTCCAGAGCCTGATGCACGGCGTGACCGAGCGTGGCCGATTCGCGAACTGGATCGCGCCGCCCGCGCGCGGCATCAACGGCCAGCCGCTCGACTTCGAGTACGTCCGCTTGGCCTGACCGTGGGGGCCCGAGGAGGGGAATCGGGAATTTGTGGCATCCCGATCATTTCAGCCATGAAGCAAACTCCTGTGGCGGTCAACCGCCGGCGCTCACCCGCCGCGGCCACTACGCCGCGGTGCGTGCTTCGCCCGAACGCGCCCGTGGCCGCGGGCGGGTGGAGGGCCCTTGCTCGGCCCTCCGCCAGCAAACCAATGCACGAACTCTTCATGTACGATGCGGTGCACGTCGTTCTGAGACTTGGCCTCGCGCAGGCGCGGCAGGATCGTGCTGATCTCGGGATCGTACTCGTCGTCTGGCGCACCGATAGCGATGAGGTGCACGGGATCCGCTGTGAGGATGAGTCGCGACACTTCGGAGTACAGTACCCCATACGTCTCTTTCAACGCTGCCTGCCTATCTGCGCGACTCATTTCCCATCCGCCGAACGCCCAGCATCACCCAGCCGCATCTTTCTGTGGCGTCGGCTGGATGCATTTCGGCCATCACGCTCGACTGTGCGGTCCAACAGTTGAGGAATACGACGAGCGCAGGTTGGCCCCGCAGCCAGTTCCGCTTGGGTGTAACGACTCTCCCCCGCGAGACAGATCGGGTATGGAGTGGTGCTAAGCCCGAACTCAACCGTGTAGTTCCCCGGCAACAGACTGGTCCTGAGCGTTCCGGTCCCTTTCTGAACGAAGTGCCCATGGTCATCCCCGAGCCAAATCTCCGTCTCCGGGCAAGTCGCCATGATCACGAGCCACAGGTCGACCCAGACAAGCCCGACTCCTTGAGCGCCGCGGTCAGGTGCAGCGCCTAGTTCGGCGTTGGCGCTGTCCTCGACGGTTCTCCTTGGTCGCCAGAGGTAGATGCCGAGGGCGAGGATCAGCACGAACGGGATGTCTGTAAACCACTTGCTCCAGTAGCGGTCCATCATCATGCCTGCCTGCACGGCCATGAGCAGCCCATGGAAGAGGTTGGCCCACATCGTGAAATTGAGGAACGGCACGTACGCCAGCGGTCGGCGAGCGGCGAGGAAGAAGAACACTTCCCACACGAGGTAGATGATGAACAACATGGGGGGAACGTGACATGACTCGCCTCCGCATCTGATGCCGTTCCAGATGGTCCAGTTCAGGAGTCCTCCCTCCGCCAACAGGGGGGTTGGAAGGCGAACCCGACGAAGAGCGAGCCGAAGATAACGACTCGACCGGGCGGGCCATTCGCGTCCGCTTCTTCCGCAGCCATGGCGCTGCCGGATAGGGCGCCCATCGTTATCGGCTCGCGCTTACGGAGTGAGTCCTACAGACCGGAGACTTGCACTGATGCGTTCGAGCACCGCGGGATCCTTGTAGGGCTGCGTCTCGGCCCATCTGGAGACCGAGAAATCGGGTCGCAGCGCCGACACCTCGTGCGCCAACTCGCGCGCCGAGCCCTCGTTTCCGGTAGCCTGGCAGACCTCGATCAGCACCAGGCGCGCTTCGATGTCCTCCGGCCTCATGCGCAGTGCCTCCTTGGCCACCGCCGTTGCGTCGCCCCATCGCCGGATTTCCTTGCAGCTCGCGGCAAGAACCACCTTGAACCAGGGCGCGTGGACTGGCGTCAAGCGCATCGCCAGCCTCATGCGATCGGCCGCGTCGCCAGGCCGGCCGCAGTAGTAGAGAATGTTCCCCAGGTGGGGGTTGGCGTCCGCGCAGTTTGGGCGCAACGCGACCGCCTCCTCGGCCAACTTGAGCGCCATGTCATGCTCGCGCCTGAGCAGGTGGATATGCGCCATGACGGTGTGGGCCTGGCCGTCCCAGTCCTCCATCGCCAGCGCCCGTTCGGCCCACTGCGCGGCCAACTCCAACGAGCGCGCCGGTGACGTCGTCCAGCCTCGAAAAGCATCCCACCAGTGCGCGAAGGCAACCAGGGTCGGGCCGAGGAAGCTCTCGGGCGCGAGGCGCGCGACCTGCTCGAAGTTCGCTCGCGCCGCCGCATTCGCTTCCTTCTGCCTTTTCATGAACTCGTGGATGCCGCGATAAAAATACTCGCGTGCCTTCGGGTTCTTGAGGGTCTTGCGCCATACCTTTGCGGGCTCGCCGCTCAACAGCTTCACGTCGAGCGCGGTGACGACCTTCTCAGTGATCTCGTCCTGAACTTGGAGCGAGTCGTCCAGCACGCGGTCGTAATGCTCGGTCCAGATGACCCGTCCCGACGAGCCGTCGATGAGGGAAACCGTGATGCGAGCGCGGTCGCCCGACCTTTGGACAAAGCCTTCGAGCAGGTAGCGCAGCCCCAACTCAGCTGCGGCCTGTTGCGGCGTCACATCCCTGTTGCGATAGGTGTTCATCGTGCCGGATCCGATGACCATCAGGCCGGCGATCTTGACCAGCGCCCACTGGATGTCCATGCGCAGTCCGTCGGCGAGGATGACCTGCTCGGGGTCGGCGACTGGTGTCCTGAAGGGCAAAATCGCGATCGAGGGCAACGCATTCAAGTGCTCGGCGGCCCTGCGGTACGGCGGCACTGGGCCGGCGGCAATGGCGCGATACCAGCGAACCGGGTTCGGGATGTTCTTGACCGTCTGTTCCCCCTGGTCGACGAACAGGGCCGAAACGCGACCGCGGACCGCGCTGTGGACAGCGTCCGATACGGCTATTTCGCCGGGGTCCGCAAGCCCCTGCAGACGAGCCGCGACGTTCACCCCGTCGCCGTAGATCGAGCCATCGGCCTTCTCGAGCACGTCGCCGAGGTGCACACCGATCCGGAAGCGCAGGCGTCCCCCTGCCGGCGCCGCGCTGGACGCAGCATCGAGCTCGTGCTGGATCGCGAGGGCTGCCGACACCGCGCCCGTCGCGATCTCGAAGACGGCCAGGACCGAATCCCCTGCCATGTCGATGACCCGGCCCTGATTAGATTCGATTTGAACCCGGAAGACTGTCCGGGCTGCGTCGAGCGCGGCCACGGTCATTCTCTCATCCGCGGCCATCAAGCTGGAGTAGCCGGCTGCGTCTGCTGCCAGGATCGCCGCCAGCCGCTGTCTTACTTCAGTACCGCTCATTCAAACCAGCCCTCCCTCAGCTCCGCGGCGACGTTCAGCCTTCACCTCATCCCGCACCTGCTGGATCAGTTCTTCCACTTCCTAGTCGATCAGTCGTTGTGCGCATAACGGTCGCGGTGAGCGGCGGCGGCGAGCGAATGCGAGCCAGCCGCTCCACTGCGGGGTTAGAAAGCCCGTTGCCACAGACCATCATCGTACGACTCCATCTCGCGGCTGAGCCGAGCGTGGAGAGCGTCGAGCTCTTTCTGAATCTTCTTCTCCGCTGAGTGGTTCGCTTCCGCTGCCACAAACCCAAGCAACTCATCGAGATCGTCGAGCGTGTACCTGACGATGTGCCTCCCATCGATGAGCGGTGCCTTGCGGAGCGCCACGGTCAGCTCGGGGCCAGCAAACGTGTGGTCGAGCACGAGCGCCCGCTCACGCGGCTTGAAGCCTACCGCAACCTTCTGGCCCGGCTTGATCTTCTTCCGCATCACCGCAGCTTTCTAACGTCCGCGGTCACCGGCCGGGGCGAACGAAGCGAGCCCCGGTCTGCTGCAGCGTGCGGTTCGGCGATCGGTCGCCATTGGCTCAGGCGGCGTACAGGATGATCTCCAGTTCGATTCCCCGGTCCACGCGCTCCAAGATCTTGTCGACGCGGGCACAGCGTCCTCAATCAGATACTGTGGACAGCTCGCGCACTGGAATACGGGGAGACTTTTGAGGATCACAATGCCCGCGTCACGGACCTTGAACGGCAGGTCGGTCTTCGTCACCTTCAGCTCCGCTCCACAGACCTCACACCTCATCGCCTCGGCCTCCTAGTCTTCATGTCGTCCTGCCATTCGCCACGGTCTGGGCGGTTCGACGTGACGACCCGCACATTATCGCCCTCAACGTCCACCGCGAACAGCACGTGGAACGCCGCCGGCCCGTGCCCGGCGAGGATCAGGTAACTCGGAAGGTACTTGTCCTCAGGGTACGTCTCGACCAGCTGATAGGTGTCCACGGCGGCCAAGATCGTCGCGGGGAATGAACCGACCGGCGAGGCGCATATTCACGTGGTGCGTCCAAAAGAGTCTGCCGCGAGGAACGCAGTCCTGAATGAAGCCGACTGGATCGTCGGGAAGCCTCCGATCAGTGGCCAGTTCGCCGTCGCCGTCAAACCTCAGCGCAAATTCGCCGAACGCCTTGTTGGGCGTAGCTCCGCCGCCAGAGCGAAAGCGCCTACGGTAAGGGCCGCACACTTTGGCCTGGGCCAGAGCCTTCGTGCAGTAGGTCATCGAGGTACGACGCGACCTCATTTGGGGCGACCGATGAAGGAATTATGAGGTCGTTCATTAGGACGCGCTTTCCTAGGCCGATGCGATAGACGACCCAAGAGTCTTGCTCTCGCGTCACTTCCAACTGATACCGGCCATAGACATCGAACTTCATCGCTACGCCCAACGCTCGGCATCACCCGCGGCCGAAGGCCGGCAGGTGCATGCCGAAGTTAGATTGAGCCGGGCCCACGCTGTTGACCTCATGGGCGACCTTCGAGCGCCCGTCGGAGTTGGTCGACGTGGTTGTCATCGTGCGCGGCAAGGCTGGCGACCCAGTCGGCCAGGGTCAAGCGACCGCGGCTGAGATGGACTCCTCCGCGCTGCCACTCCGCCCGCGATAGGGAGCGCAGCAGTGTCAACACCTCGGCTCGGCGCCGCTGAAATGCGGCAAGAGCCTCACGGGTGTCGTTGCGGAGGTATTGGCGTTCCTCAGCCCATCGCACCGGATCGAGGGGTGCCCAATGGAGCCCCCGATTCTCCAAGCCGCGAGCTGTTCCGGGCTCGCACCCAACACAAGGATGTGAGGCTCGTCGAGTGCCACCACGGTGTGGAACCGGATCTGGAAGAGCTCCTCGACATCGCGGAGATGACAGACGATTTCCTTGGCCGACCAGTTGTGGACGTCTGGACGCCTCGCAAGCTCGGTATCCGTCTTGCCCGAGATCGCGCGCTCCAGGTCGCCGGGTGTTCGCTGGAGACGGTCGAGACAGGCGTCGACCGCGAGTACCCGGTACTCCTCAAACGTAGGCATCACGCCCTCGGCTTCCTCCGATCGAGGCCCCAGCTTCACCGCTGCAATCTAACGCCGCGCTTCAGCGGCCGGACCGAGCGCCAGCGAGGCCCGGTCCGCTGGAAGCGCTGGTTCGACGCCGCTACGCGTCGCCACCCCCGGACTCCTTGTAAGACCCGACCAGCAGCTTGCGCAGCACCTCGGCGTGCTTCTTGACCTCTCCCTTCTGGAGGCGAATCCGATAGCGTCCCCATTTGTTGTCGTAGTCCATCACATCGAGGCCGGCCGCTTCCACCGCGCCCTCGGTCGCCTCCGTCTTCTGAAGTCGAGGCTCAACCCGGATGGCATTCTTCTGTGGTCGGAAAATCACGAAGTTGTTGGGCTGGCCGTCCTTTGCTAAGCCGATATAGAACTTGTTGTACGTGAGCTCAAGATGAGGGTTGAGGGTGCGCACGACCTCAAGTAGCTCGTCAGCCATCCCAACGGTTGCCTTGCTGCCACGGTTTTCCCAGTACGTCCGGTCCGTTGCCTCATGGACTTCCTCGTCCTCGTCTACGAGCCCGAAACGCACTTGGTCCAGCACGGTGGTGAAGACCAAGGAGACTGCATCGCCAAGCTGAACCGCGCTCATCTGGACGGCCATGAGGGGGATCGTGCCATTGAACAGGCCGATGACATTGAGGAATCGGCTCGTGATTTCCTCGGCAATGATAACGGCGGTGTGGTCGTACTGCGGATATCTCTTCCGTTCGATGTCCCAGTACTCGATGGTCCGGATGATATGGGACTCGTCAGTCTTCCCCAGCTGTACCTCGACTTCGTAGCGTCTGTTGCCGTCTGCTTCCTGCAACAGGACTAGCCGACCACTCCCCGACTGGATTCTCTCTTTGTCTTTCAGGATGACGTCGCCCAATCCGAGGATGGAAGGGTCTTCGGCGATTCGCTCCTGAACCCATCGTTCGCTCAGCTCGGGGTGGTTGCGGATCGAGAGCTTGGTCAGCTTCTCGTACTTCACCTTGGCCCCCTTGCCCAGATCTGGCTCGCCCGTTGAGAAGGCGTCGAACGCCGCGTATTAGCCGCGGCGCGCCCTGCGCGCCGTCGGCTGCATGCGCTTGTTCGCCCGGTGGTCAACGCCGGACGGGCGTGAGACTAAACACACGGGCCAATCGGGATGCCGCTTCCAGGTCGCCTCGACGCAACGCTTCACGGACGTCGTCGAGCTTGCGGGCGTCGTCGAGTGAAAGATACGGCGACCAACCGTTGTCCTCCTCGATGAGCTCGACGTCCACCTCTGCTGCGTACGAGCCCTCACGAACGAACTTGGTATGACGCCTCGCGCTCATTGCCTCCTCCGCAGGAAATCCTCAGTCCAGCGAGCCGGATCGGGCCGATAGGCGGTCACCAACACCGCCGGCGATGTCTGCCCCCGCGGAATGCCCCAGACTACGTGGATCGGGCTCCCTCTTCTATCCCGCTGAAGGACAAGCACACAAGGTCCTTTGGGGTAGCTCGGATAGTCCTCAATCACGACCGCGGCCCCGATACCATCGATCACCTCACCGGCAAGGATACCGTCCTCGGCGATCTCGTCGTAGCCGTGCGCAGAGACCCGGACCTCGCCGGCTCGGATGAGATCGACGATCCGGACAAGCATCTCGCTCATCTTCTCGTCGCATCCGTCACGTCTGGCCTTTCAAGGGCGAACGCGCACGTTCACCAGCCGCGAGCGAGCAGCGCGAGCGAGCGGACTGCTCAAACGCGAAGTTAGCGTGATGGCCGTCACGCGTCGAGCTGCCAGCGCGTCAGGTCACGCGCCGTAGGGGCGTTGGTCGTCCGCCCGAGTGTCTGCCGTTCGACTCCGACGCCCGCCGGCCGTTCAGGCGATATCGACCGGCTCGACGGAGCGCAGGTCGTCGAGCCGAGCACAACCCGTGTAAGGTCCCTCCTCGGGACCGTTTCGTCGCAGACTTCGTGGATCAGCGCCTCGATCCTCGATCGCCGCGCGGGAGAAGCTCCTCGCTGTGCAGGGCCGAGCGCCGGACTCATTCGACGAGCTCGTCGGCCTGAAGCAGCAGCGACTGGGGAATCGTCACCCCGATCGCCTTCGCCGTCTTGAGGTTGATGGCGAATTGGAACTTCCGCGGCTGCGGTCGCCATACGGGTTGCTCGTGACTTGACAGAGGATCCAGTCACCGCGGCCGGCATCGGCCAAGACGATTGCCGGCCGTAGCTTCGCCTGAGAAAGATCTGAGAACGGGAACGGGACGAGAACTAC
>JACPCG010000136.1 GCA_016179925.1 Candidatus Rokuibacteriota bacterium
CGACGGCTATCAGATGGCCCGGAAGGGCCGGGCTGGGCCGGCGCTCGGAATGGCGGCGCTCGGGTCGTTCATCGCCGGGACGGCCGGGGTCGCCCTGCTCATGCTCCTGGCGCGCCCGCTGGTCAAGCTGGCGCTGAGCTTCGGGCCGGCAGAGTACTTCGCCCTCATGCTCCTGGCCCTCTGCACCCTGGGCGGGTTGGTCGGCGAGTCGGTGGCAAAGGGCCTGCTCATGGGCGCTTTCGGTCTGCTGCTCGGCACGATCGGCAGCGATCCGATGACCGGCGCCTCCCGCTTCACGTACGGGATCGCGAGCTTGCTCGACGGCCTCGAGTTCCTGCCGGTCGCCATCGGGCTCTTCGCGGTGGCCGAGGTCCTGACGACCGCCGAGCGCTCGGTCGCGCGCCAGATCTACGAGACGCGCATCGCCGGGCTCCTGCCGACCCGCGAGGACTGGTGGGCGTGCCGGTTCACGCTGCCCCGGGCGAGCGTGATCGGCTTCATCGTCGGCGTCCTCCCCGGCGCGGGCTCGACGCTGGCGTCGATCCTCGCCTATCTGGCCGAGAAGCGCGCGTCCAGGCACCCCGAGCGATTCGGGACCGGCGTCATCGAGGGCGTGGCGGCGCCGGAGGCCGCCAACAACGCGGCCAGCGCCGGCGCGATGGTGCCGCTGCTGACCCTCGGCGTCCCCGGCTCGGGCACGACGGCCGTGATGCTGGGCGCTTTGATGCTCTGGGGCCTGCGCCCCGGGCCGCTCCTGTTCGAGAAGAACGCGGACCTGGTGTGGGGGCTCATCGCCAGCATGTACATCGGCAACGTCATGCTCCTGATCCTCAACCTGCCGCTCATCGGGCTGTGGGTCAGGCTGCTCCGGGTGCCGACCCACGTGCTCCTGCCCTTCATCCTGCTGTTCTCCATCACCGGCACCTACGCGGTCAGCGCCAACGTGTTCGACCTCTACGTCATGCTGGCGTTCGGGATCCTCGGCTATCTCCTCCAGCGATACGGGTTCCCCGTCGCGCCCATCGTCCTCGGGCTGATCCTGGGGCCGATGCTGGAGACCCACCTGCGCCGGACCCTGATCATTTCGCGCGGGGACTGGAGCATCTTCGTCCAGCGTCCCATCGCGGCCGTCCTGCTGGCGGCGGTGCTCGTCTACCTCGCCCTGCCGGCCGTCGTGTGGGCGTGGCGGCGGGGAGGGCGCGGGCGGCACGTCGAGCCGTGATTCTTTACTTCTTCTTGAGACGCACCTCTTCGAGCGGCGCCGACCAGGGATAGAGGTCGATCAGCAGCAGGGCGGGCTCCTCCACGCGCGGCCCGACCCCGCTCGGCCAGACGTACTCGTAGATGGGTCCGAACCGCACGCGCTCGTGCAGGAGCCGCTGGATCTGGTGCAGGAGAGCCTCGCGCTTCTTCCGGTCGACCTCGGCGGCCTGCTGCTTGTAGAGGTCGTCGATGTCGGGGTAGCCCCCGTAGGCGTAGGTGCCGGTGCTCGGCACGTATTGGGACATCCGCGAGGCGGCGTTGCCGTAGATGGCGGTGATGCAGACGCACACGCCCTTGAGCTTCCTGGTCGACCAGGCCGCCATGAACGCCGCCCGCTCCATGGTCCGCATCTTCACCCTGATCCCCACCGCGCTCAGATACTGGGCGATCGCCTCGCCGATGGAGAAGTACGGCGGGAACGGCTGGAGCTCACCCGCGTCGAAGCCGTTGGGATAGCCCGCCTCGGCCAGGAGCTGCTTCGCCTTCGCGGGATCGTAGGGGTAGGGCTCGATGGGGAGCGCGAACTCGAGCTTGCGCGGGATGAAGCTCCCCGTGGGCCGCGACGCCCCCAGCGTATCCAGGTCGCTCAGCGCCGCGCGGTCGATCGCGTAGTTGGCGGCCAGCCGCACGCGCCGGTCGTGCCACGGGGACTTGGGGTCCCACTGGTCAAAGAACTCCATGAAGAACAGCGCGATGCCGCTGGAGAAGGCGACCTTGAGGTTGGGGTCCCGCTTCGCCTCCAGGGCCAGCGCGCCCTCCAGCAGGTACGCCACGTCCACTTCCCCCCGCTTCAGCATGGCCAGCCGCGTGGCGGCGTCGGGAACGCTCTTGAAGACGAGCCGCTTCACGTGCGGCACCTTGCGCCAGTAGCTCTCGTAGGCCTCCATGACCAGCTCGACGCCGGGCGTGTGGCTCACGAACCGGTAGGGCCCGAGCCCGATGGGGTGCTTCTTGAAGCCGTCGTCGCCGACCTTCTCGACGTACTTTCTGGGCACGATCCACCCGGCTCCGGACGTGAGGCTCCCGTAGAAGGTCATGAAGTCGGGCCACGGCTCGTGCATGTGGAACCGCACCCGGTGGGTCCCGACGATCTCGACCTCGCGGACCTTCTCGCGGAGAATCTTGAATCCCTTCGAGCGATAGAAGCTGAACTTCACGTCCTCGGCGGTGAAGAGGTCGCCGTTGTGGAATCTGAGCCCCTCGCGCAGCTTGAAGTCGTAGACGCGGTGATCCGGGCTCACCGTCCAGGACTCCGCGAGGCTCGGCGCCATCGGGTTGCCGGGCAGGGGCTTGACGAGGGCATCGTGGATCGCGTAGAGCACCCAGAACGGCGTCAGGAGGCCCGTCGCCTCCGCCGGGTCGAACCAGGCCGGGGCCAGCGTGACGTAGAGCGCCCAGCGCATCTCTCCTTCCGGCTTCGGCTGCGCCGCCGTTTCTGCGAGCAGGCCGCTGGCGAGCAGGAGCGCGCCGATCGCTGTCGACACAATTCCTCGTCGCACGTTCCGCTTGCCGTTCATGTCTCGACGCAGAACATACATCATTTCGCGCCTCACGGCTCGACTCGTCGGTCCGCCCACGGACAGCCGCTGTGATCAGTCCGTGCGGCGCACGCGCATGATCAGCCACCACTCGGCGAGTCCGACCACGCCCACGCCCAGGAGCGGCAGGAGCCAGGCGCTCGCGCGCACGGGCGTCTCGAGGACGATGAAGTGCCACGAGGAGAGCGACATCATCAATCCCTTCTCGCCGTTCGCGCCGTCCCACGCCTGGACGGCGAAGGGGATGAGCCGGCCGGGCGCGAAGGTCACGTCCGTCGTCGGGTCCTTCGCGACGAGCGGGCGCGTCATGACCACGCGCCAGCGCCCCTCGGCCCAGTTGCCCTTGCCGTTCACGTCCTGCGCCTGCGAGGGCAGCTCCGCGACGGGCTTCTGGAACCCCTCACCGCGCTCCTTGACGACGCCGTTACCGCCGCGCTCGTTCAGGTCGGCGCGCCAGTGCCAGAGCGCGACGGGCTGGCCGGGACTGCCGAGGAGGAAGTGGGGGCGCTCGGGGCCGGCCGGGATCGTGACCGGGAACTGCAGGCGCACGGCGTCGCGCAGCTTCTCCTCGCGCGCCTTGCTCAGGTCGATCGGCGGGTAGGTTGACCCTCGCAGCTCGGGGCCGGGCCCCGGCCGGTGCTCGACATCCTTGAACCGGTCGTCCCACTCGAGGAGGAACGCGATGGCGCGCTCGTTGTAGAGGGCGCGGACAGTGACGGCGTCCACCGCGTGGTTCTGCCAGCGGGGCTTCGCGATCACCTGGCCGGCGAGCGGCATCACCAGACGGAGCGCCGCCTGCCAGCGGGGATCGCCCGGGGCGGCGGGCAGCTCGCCGGCGACGCGAGCCGCGCGCAGCACGACCGCGGCCGACGGTTCCTCCTTCGTCTGGAGCGACGCGACGTAGTGGGCGAGCGCCCAGCGCTCGTCCTCGCTGAGCGAGTCGGCGTAGGAGGGCATGGGCGTGCCGTCCACGCCCGTGGAGAAGCGCATGAAGATGTCGCGCGGCTCGCGCCCGCCCTTGACGAGCCAGCCCTTCTGGAGGTTCGCCGCGGTGATGGCATCCTTCGCGTCGTCCTTCAGCGTCGGAGCCGACGGGCCGTCGCCGCGCCCGGTCTCGCCGTGGCACTCCCAGCACTTCGCCCGTTTGTACACCTCCTTGCCGCGGGCCAGCAGCTCGGGCGAGGCCGACGGCTCCCTGGCGGGCGTGACGACCGTGCCCTTCTCCTTGAACGCCTCGCTGAACTCCTTGACGTAGCCGATCACGAGCCAGCGCTCCTCGGCCGAGAGCGTGGTCCAGCCCGACATCGCGGTGCCGGGGATGCCGCGGGTGACCACGCGGAACAAGTCCTCGTCCGTGGGCGGCTCGCCCGAGCCCGTCGCGCGGAACTTGTAGCCGCCGAGCGTGAAGTCGCGCGGGCGCGGATTCAGGTACGGCGCGACGGGACCCCGACCGTCGCCCTTGTCGCCGTGGCAGGCGAGGCAGCGTTTCGCGTAGATCTTTTTCCCGCGCTCGAGATTCTCGGGCGTCTCGGCGGGCTTCGCCTGCGCCCAGGCTGTGTCGGGCGCCAGGCCCCGCGCAAACCCGAGGAGGGACCGCCCCGGCGTCGCGCTCTCGAGCTTCTCCGGCTTGCGCGGCTCGACGCCGGCGAGATCGTAGGCGGCGATGACCGCCTTCCACTTCTGCTCGTCCGTGAGGTCTTGTCG
>JACPCG010000137.1 GCA_016179925.1 Candidatus Rokuibacteriota bacterium
CACCTCGCCGAGGCCATCGAGGAGGCGGGCATCGATAAGAAGACGCTCAAGCTGCGCGTCGGCTTCTTCGGCGCCGAGCCGTGGACCGAGGGGATGCGGACGGCGCTCGAGGCGCGGCTCGGCATCATGGCGCTCAACATCTACGGGCTCAGCGAGGTCATCGGGCCCGGCGTGTCGGTGGAATGTCCCGAGCGCCGGGGGATGCACGTCGCCGAGGACCACTTCCTGCCCGAGATCGTGGACCCGGCGACGCTCGAGCCCGTGCCGCCTGGCGTGCAGGGCGAGCTCGTCTTCACCACGCTCACGAAGGAGGCGCTGCCGCTCATCCGCTACCGGACGCGCGACCTCACGTCCATGGACCCGGAGCCCTGCGCCTGCGGGCGCGTGCTCGTGCGCATCGGCCGGATCACGGGGCGCTCCGACGACATGCTGATCATCCGCGGCGTCAACGTCTACCCCTCGCAGATCGAGCACGCGCTCACGCAGGTGGCGGGCGTCGAGCCGCACTACCTCCTGGTGGTCCGCCGGGCGGACACGCTCGACTCGCTCGAGGTGCGCGTCGAGGCGGCGGCCGGGGTCGCCGCGGCGGGCGCCGAGGCCATGCGGGGGCTCGCCGCCCAGGTCAAGCGGAAGCTCCACGAGACCATCGGCCTCACGGCCGACGTGGAGGTCGTGCCGCCGAAGACGATCGAGCGCTCCATCGGCAAGGCCAGGCGCGTCGAGGATCTGAGGCCGAGAGGCTGAACCATGAGTGACTTCACATTGATCCGCTTCCAGGAGCAGTACGACGTGGCGCGGCTCTCGCTCGCGCGGCCGCCGCTCAACATCATGACGATCGAGATGATGGGCGAGATCAATCAGGCCCTCGCGCGCGCGGCCGTGAACCCGTCGCTGAAGGTCCTGGTGATCGGCGGGGAGGGCAAGGCCTTTTCGGCCGGCGTCGCCGTCGAGGACCACATGGGCGACCGGGTGAAGCCGATGCTCGAGACGTTCCACCAGATCTTCCGTGGGCTGCGCGCGCTGGAGTGCGTGACGCTCGCGGCCGTCCAGGGCCCGGCCCTCGGCGGCGGCGCGGAGCTGGCGACGTTCTGCGATGTCGTGGTCGCGAGCGAGGCGGCGACCCTCGGGCAGCCGGAGGTGAAGGTCGGGGTCTTCCCGCCCATCGCGGCGCTGCACTACCCGAAGCGCGTGGGGCTCGCGCAGACGCTCCGCCTCCTCTGCTCGGGCGAGACGATCGGCGCGGCCGAGGCTCAGCGGATCGGTCTGGTGGACCGCGTGGTCCCCGCCGACAAGCTGGCGGAGGCGGTCGAGGCGGACATCGAGCGGTTCAGGGCGCAGAGCGCGGTGGTGCTCCGGTTCACGAAGCGCGCGGTCTGCGAGTCGGAAGGCGTCGGCTTCGACGAGGCGCTCTCCACGCTCGAGGAGCTGTACCAGCGCGAGCTGATGACGACGGAGGACGCGCGCGAAGGGCTGCGCGCCTTCGTCGAGAAGCGGAAACCGGTCTGGAAGGACCGCTAGGAGGAGAGAACGTGAAGCTCAAGGGCAAGACCGCGCTCGTGACCGGGGCGGGCCAGGGAATCGGCCGCGCCATCGCCCTGGCGCTCGCCCGGGACGGCGCCCAGGTCGCGGTGCTCGACATTGTGAAGGAGAACGCCGAGGCGGTGCGGCGCGAGATCGAGGCGCTCGGCATCAAGGGGCTGGCGCTCGTCGTGGACCTCCGCAAGCGCCCGGAGGTCGAGCGCGCGATCGCGGAGCTGATCGCGCAGTGGGGCCAGCTCGACATCGTCGTCAACAACGCGGGCTGGGACCGGATGCAGCCCTTCCTCGAGAGCGAGGAGGACACCTGGGACAAGATCATCGGGATCAACTTCAAGGGCACGCTCTACGTCCTGAAAGCCGCGCTCCCGCACATGGTCCAGCGCGGCGCCGGCGGCCGCGTCATCGCCATCGCGTCCGACGCCGGCCGCGTCGGGTCCTCGAACGAGGCCGTCTACGCGGGGACCAAGGGCGCGCTCATCGCGTTCTCCAAGACGATCGCGCGCGAGGTGGCGCGCCACGGGATCACCGTGAACGTCGTATGCCCCGGGATCACCGAGACGGCGCTGCTCCAGGGCATGCGGGAGGAGTCCCCGAAGAACGCGCGCGTCATCGAGGCGATCGGCCGCGCGATCCCGCTCGGCCGGACTGGCCAGCCGGAGGACATCGCGGCGGCGGTCGCGTTCCTGGCCTCGCCGGAGGCGGACTACATCACCGGCCAAACGCTGAGCGTCTCGGGCGGCTTGACGATGGTGTGAGGGGGTCGGGGCTCTGATCATGCGAACGAGTACGAGGGAACGGGTGAGTGCGGCGGGGTGCGGGCGTGGCGAAGTGGGGGTTCAGGGCTCTGATCGGGCGAACGAGTAACAGGGAACGGGTGAGTGCGGCGGGGTGCGGGCGTGGCGAAAGCCCGGGTGCCCGCACCCTGTTCAAAAGGAGGACGAAATGACGGATAGACCCAAGGCGATCGACATCATGTACTACGTCGCGACTCCGGAGTTCATCGCGAAATGGACCGACGCGAAGAAGGGCGAGCTGATCTGCCGGATGGAGCGGGCGATCGGCAGCCTGCCCCAGTTCGAGTCCATCCCGACCATGCTCAAGAAGATGGACGAGGCCGGCGTCGAGAAGGTCTTCATCACGCAGACCAAGATGTGGTCGTACTGGAACAAGTGGATGTACATGGACACCCAGCTCGAGGAGGTGCTCCAGTACACCGAGAAGTACCCCGACCGCTTCGTCGGCCTCGCCGGCTACAACCCGTTCCGCATCAAGGAGAGTCTGGCCGAGATCGAGCGGGCGGTGACCAAGCACGGCTTCAAGGGCGTCTACGTCCACATCTACGGCTTCGACATCCCGCTCCACGACAAGAAGATGTACCCGCTCTACGCGAAGTGCGTCGAGCTCGACGTCCCGGTGTCGGTGCAGGCCGGGCACGTGCTGGAATCCATGCCGAGCGAGCACGGGCGGCCGATCTACCTCGACTACATCGCCGCCGATTTCCCGGCGTTGCGCCTCCTCGGCGCCCACACCGGCTGGCCGTGGGTCGAGGAGCTGATCTCCGTCTGCTACAAGTGGGACAACGTCTGGTTCGGCGTGGACGCCTGGATGCCGAAGTACCTCAAGCCCGAGATCATCACCTACATCAACAGTCGCATGGGCATGGACCGCGCCGTGTGGGGCACCAACGGTCTGCCGTGGAAGGAGAGCCTCGATCAGGTGGACGGCCTTGGGCTCAAGCCCGACGCGCGGCAGAAGCTGATTCGCGACAACGCGCGGGAGCTGTTCAAGTTGTAGCGGGCGGAGGCCCGTTGCGGGAGAGGAGGGCGCGATGAATCCCTGGATCATCCTACTCGGTCTCGTCCTGGTGGCCGCGGTGTACGTGGTGGCGCCGGTCGGCGCGGCGGTGCTGGCGAACTACCGCCGGCCCTGGCGCCTCAAGTGTCCGCGCGCCGGGACCGAGGCGCAGATCAAGATCAACGCGCTGTGGGCGGCGGTCACGGAGGTGCTCGGGCGCGGCACGCCGACCATCGAGCGCTGCTCGCTCTGGCCGGCGCAGCGGGGATGCCGGGAGGAGTGCCTGGCGCTGCCCCCGGAGGCGCTGCGGCCGGTCCGCCGGGGCGAGGCGCCCCCGCGGGCGCGTGCCGAGGCTGGGCTCAAGACGATCCTCGTCCCGCTGGATGGATCGCCGGGGAGCGAGTCCGTGCTCGGAGCGGTCGGGGAGCTGGCCCGCGCCCACGGCGCGCGGGTTCGCTTCCTGAAGGTCGTGTCGCCGGTGACGGCGGTGGCGTCGGACGAACGCGTCGTCGCGTTCGCGGACCAGGAGACCTCGCGGCTCGAGGTCGAGGCGCGCGCGTACTTCAAGCGGCTCGCCGAGCGTTTGCCCGGCGTGGCCGTCGCGGAGGCCGTCCGCTTCGGCGAGCCGGTCAGCGAGATCGTGGAAGAGGCGGAGGCCGCCGGCGCCGATCTGATCGCCATGGCGTCGCACCGCCGCACGGGGCTCGGGCGGCTCATCAGGGGGAGCGTGGCCGCCCGGGTCGAGCGCGCGACCACCATTCCGCTCCTCCTCGTCCGATACGGGGAGCCGGCGGTCGCATAAGGGAGAGAGCATGAAATCGCCGACCGACATCCTGCGCGACGAGCACCGCATGATCCTCGTCGCGCTGACGACGCTCGAGCGCGGGGCGGAGCGCCTCGCCGCCGGCACGGTACTTCCCGGCGGCTGGTGGGACCAGATGCTCGAGTGGCTTTGCGCATTCGCCGATCGGAACCACCATGCCAAGGAGGAGAAGTCGCTCTTTCCGGCGATGGTGAAGGCGGGCGTGCCGGCGGAGGACAGCCCCATTTCCGTGATGCTCGAGGAGCACATCCAGGGGCGCGCGCTCATCCGCGCGATGGCCGTGGAGAGTGCGGAGCAGCGCGTCTCCACGGCCCGGCAGTACGTCCAGCTCCTGCGCGACCAC
>JACPCG010000095.1:0-14673 GCA_016179925.1 Candidatus Rokuibacteriota bacterium
GTCGCCGACGCGAAGGTCGGCGAGACGATCACCGAGGCCCTGCGGCCCACGGCCGCGCCGTTCCCCGGCTACCGCGACGCGAAGCCCATGGTCTTCGCCGGCCTCTACCCCATCGAGGACACGCAGTATGAAGCGCTGCGCGACGCCCTCGAAAAGCTTCGGCTCAACGATCCTGCCTTCACGTACGAGCCGGAAACATCGCTTGCCCTCGGGTACGGGTTTCGGTGCGGCTTCCTCGGCATGCTGCACATGGAGGTCGTCCAGGAGCGGCTCGAGCGCGAGTTCGACCTCTCGCTGATCGTCACGGCGCCCAGCGTCCGCTACCGCATCCTCACGACGGCGGGCGAGGTGCTGGACATCGAGAACCCGTCGAAGCTGCCGACGCCCGACCGGATCGCCGAGACGGAGGAGCCGTACGTCACGTCGTCCGTCTTCGTGCCGACGGAGTTCATGACGTCCATCTACAAGCTCGCGCAGGAGAAGCGCGGCGAGCACCAGTCGCTCGAGTACCACGGCAAACGCGTCCACATCCGCTTCGACTTCCCGCTCGCCGAGATCGTCGTGGACTTCTACGACAAGCTGAAGTCCATCTCGAAGGGCTACGCGTCGTTCGACTACGAGTTCGCCGACTTCCGGCCGTCGGACCTCGTGAAGCTCGACATCCTCCTGAACGGCGAGCCCGTGGACGCGCTGTCGAGCATCGTCCATCGGGACAAGGCGTACGAGAAGGGCAAGGCGCTCGTCGAGAAGCTCCGCGGCGTCATCCCGCGCCAGCTCTTCGAGGTGGCGATCCAGGCGGCGATCGGCAGCCGGGTCATCGCGCGCGAGACCGTCAAGGCCATGGGCAAGAACGTCACCGCCAAGTGCTACGGCGGCGACATCACACGGAAACGGAAGCTCCTCGAGCGCCAGAAGGAAGGGAAGAAGCGCATGAAGCAGGTCGGCCGGGTCGAAGTCCCGCAGGAAGCGTTCCTCTCGGTCCTGAAGAGCTGAGCGTGGACGAGCAGACCCAGAGCATTCCGGCCGAAGCCGTCGAGCCCAAGCGGCGGCGGAAGTCCGCCGTTCGGGAGTACGCCGAGGCCATCGGCGTCGCCGTCATCCTGGCGCTCGTCATCCGCGCGCTCGTCGTCCAGGCGTTCACGATCCCGTCCGGCTCCATGATGGACACGTTGCTCGTCGGCGACTACATCCTCGTGAACAAGTTCCTCTACGGCGCCGAGCTCCCGTGGGTCGAGTGGCGGGCGCCGGGCCTCCGTCTGCCGCAGCGCGGTGACATCATCGTGTTCAAGTACCCGCAAGACGAGAAGCGCGACTTCATCAAGCGGATCGTCGGGACGCCCGGCGACCGGATCCAGATCCGCGGCCGCCAGGTGTTCGTGAACGGCTCGCCCCTGACCGAGTCCTACACGAAGTTCGCCGACGCGGCGCTCGCGCGCCCCAGGCCGGACGCCTACTGCGGGTACGCGTACGGCTGCGAGCCGACGGTGGTGCCGCCCGACTCGTTCTTCGTCATGGGCGACAACCGCGACAACTCCCAGGACAGCCGCTACTGGGGGTTCGTCCGGCGCGACAAGATCAAGGGCAAGGCCTTCCTCATCTACTGGTCGTGGGACGGCGACCGGCACTGGCTGCGCTGGTGGAGACTCGCCAACTACATTCCGTAACTGTTGTAGCGGGGACTATCGTAGCGGGGTCCGCGAGGCCGGATAGAATCGTGAGTGGCCTGAGACAGATGGTCCCCGGCTCCGCACGTGCGGACAACCCGCTCGCCGGCTCGGTGCTTGCGGACAACCCGCCGGTTGCAGATGCGCTCGGCCTCTACATCCACGTCCCGTTCTGCGCCAGGCGCTGCCACTACTGCAGCTTCAACACCGCCCCGCTCGACGACGGCGCGCTCACGCGGTACCTCGCGGCCCTCCGCCGCGAGCTCGACCTGCTGGCCGCGCTGCCCTGGGCCGGGCGAGTCCGCCTCGCGACGGTCTTCCTGGGCGGCGGGACACCCTCGCTCCTGACGGCCGACGATCTCACGGCGGCCCTCGAGCGGCTGCACTCCCGCTTCGACGTCGTCGCCGACGCCGAGATCACCGTCGAATGCAACCCCGAGAGCGTAACGCGCGCGAAGCTCGAGGGCTACCGCGCCGCCGGCGTGAACCGTTTGAGCCTCGGCGTCCAGTCGCTCGACGACGCGGTCCTGGAACGGCTCGGCCGGCTCCACGACGCGCGCGGCGCCCGCGCGGCGTTCGCCGCGGCGCGCGAGGCGGGCTTCGCCAACCTGAGCGTGGACGTGATGTACGGCCTGCCGGGCCTCGACGTCCCCGGCTGGACGCGCGCGATCGAGACGGTCCTCGACTGGCGGCCCGAGCACCTCTCGGCGTACGGACTCACGCTGGAGGCGGGGAGCCTCTGGGGCGCCGCCGGGGTCGACGGCCTGCCGCCCGAGCAAACGCAGATCGACCAGTACTGGCAGTTGGCGCGCGCGGCCGCCGCGCGCGGCTTCGAGCACTACGAGATCTCCAACTACGCGCGGCCGGGCTTCCGCTCGCGCCACAACCAGATCTACTGGCGCGCGTCGGAGTACCTCGCGGCCGGCCCGGGCGCGTGCGGGTTCATCGGCCGGCTCCGGTACGCGAACGCGAAGGCCACGCCCCGCTACTGCGAGGCGCTGGAGGACGGCGTCCTGCCGGTGGACTCGTTCGAGGCGCTCACGCCGCGACAGCGCCTCGCCGAGCGGCTGATGCTCGGCCTCCGCCTGGCCGACGGTGTGCCGGCGGCATGGCTCGAGGAGCGCCTGGCCGGCGACCTGCCGCTCGCACGGCGCGTCGCCGACTGGCGCGACGGGCGTCTCCTCCTCGAGGCGGGCGGCCGCGTGAGGCTCACCGAAGCGGGCTTCCTCCTCTCGGACGCGCTCTTCGTCGACTTGCTATAATTTCAGGCGATGGATGCCCGTCATCGCGACGTCCTGATCGCGGTCATCCGCGAGTACATCGATTCCGCGGAGCCGGTCGGCTCCCGCGTCCTGTCCAAGCGCTGGTTCCCGTCGCTCTCGCCCGCCACCATCCGCAACGCGATGGCCGACCTCGAGGAGATGGGCTACCTCGTCCAGCCCCACACGAGCGCCGGGCGCGTGCCGACGGACCAGGCCTATCGCTTTTACGTCGGCTCGTTCCCGCCGGCGCCGCCTGCGAAAGCGGGGGCGCCGAGCGACACGCTGCCGACCCGCCGCTCGGGCATCGACGGCTTCATGGAGCGGACCTCGTCGCACCTGTCCACGGTCACGAGGCTGACGGGCCTCCTCCTGGCGCCGCCGCTCCAGCACACGACGCTCGCGCGCGTGGAGCTGATGCCGCTCGAGGACGACCGCGCCCTCGCCGTCATCGTGACCGACGCGGGCTGGGTCACGGCGCGGGCGGTGACGCTCGATCCGCCGCTCGGCGCCGACGAGGTGCGCGCGATCGGCCGCGAGCTGACGCGGCGCTTCCGCGGCCGCACGGTGCAGGAGGTCGTGGAGATGGAATCGGCGCCCGCCGATCCCCTCGACACGCTCCACACGCGCGCCCGCGCGGTCACCGAGCAGATCGTCGCCCTGCTCCGCGGGCGCACGCTCTACGTCAGCGGCGCCATCAACATGCTCGACCACCCGGAGTTCTGGAACATCGAGACGACGCGCGAGCTGCTGCGGACGCTCGAGCAGAAGGAGCGCCTGGCTGACCTCATGACCGCGCTCGCGGGCGACGAGGGGCTCCGCGTCACGATCGGCGAGGAGAACCCCTATGCCGAGATGCGCGAGTGCACGCTGATCACCTCAACCTACCTCTACCGGAACCAGGTCGTCGGGATCCTCGGCGTCGTCGGCCCACGGCGCCTGCCCTACCCCGAGGTCATCGCGGTGGTCAACGAGACCGCCCGCCACGTGACCGACGCGCTCTCGCGCGTGCGCCAGGATCTTTACCTGCCGTCGTAGCGCGGGTCGGGACGGGGTGGGGTGCCCCTCGTCGACCACGCTCGCTGTCTCGCGCGAGCCGAATGCATGCGCACGAGCTTCCGTCGACCCTGACTACACGGGTCTCCGAGGAGCACCCCACCCCGTCCCGACCCGCGCTACGGCGCTGTTATAATTCAAGCGTCATGGACGATTCGTCGACACAAGAAGCGCTGTCCCCCGAGCCCGAGGCGGCTCCGGAGGCGCCGGTCTCCGAGGTCGAGGAGCTCAGGCGACAGCTCGACGAGAAGCAGGACCGCCTGCTCCGCGCGCTCGCCGAGGCCGACAACGTCCGGCGGCGCGCCCAGCGCGAGCGCGAGGAGTACGCCAAGTACGCGAACGAATCCCTGCTCCGCGACCTCATCCCGGTGCTCGACAACCTCGACCGCGCTCTCGACGCGGCGCGAGGGGCCGTGCGAGCCGCAGGCCGTTCGACGGCCGAGGCGAGCGGTGAAATGATCGAAAGTGGTAATGCGGCCGGCGTCGTCGAGGGCGTCGAGCTGATCCAGCGCGAGCTCCTGAAGGTGCTCGAGCGCGCCGGCGTCACGCGCTACTCGGCGCTCGGGGAGCCGTTCGATCCGACGCGCCACGAGGCGATCGCGCGCACGATCCGGGCCGACGTGGCGCCGGGCACGGTGGTGGGCGAGCAGCTGCCCGGCTACCTGCTGCACGGCCGCGTCCTGCGCCCGGCGCTCGTCGCCGTCGCCGCGGCGCCCGATGAGGACGCCCCGTAGTGGCCCGCGACTACTACGAGGTCCTCGGCGTCGGGCGGAATGCGGGCGAGGCGGACATCAAGAAGGCGTACCGCCAGCGGGCCATGCAGTACCACCCCGACCGCAACCCGGGGGACAAGGACGCCGAGGAGCGCTTCAAGGAAGTGAACGAGGCGTACGCCGTCCTCTCCGACCCCGACCGGCGCGCCCACTTCGACCGCTTCGGCACCATGGGGCCCGGCGCCGGGCCCGGGTTCGGCGACACGGGCTTCGGGACCCTCTTCGAGGACATCTTCGAGAACTTCTTCTCGGGCGGCGGCCGCGGCCGCCGCTCGCGCGCCGCGCGCGGGGAGGATCTCCAGTACGAGCTGAAGATCACGCTCGAGGACGCCGCGGCCGGTATCGAGACGAAGATCCAGATCCCGCGCCTCGAGCGGTGCGACGCGTGCGCGGGCACGGGTGCCGAGCCGGGGAGCCGTCTCGAGACCTGCGATCTCTGCCAGGGGCGGGGCGAGATCCGCCGGAGCCACGGCTTCCTCACGGTGGCGCAGCCGTGTCCCAGGTGCCAGGGTGTGGGGCAGCTGAACCGCAACCCGTGCCGGGAGTGCCGCGGCGAGGGCCGCCGGCGCGCCGAGCGGCTGCTGGCCGTGAAGATCCCTGCGGGCATCGAGGACGGCATGCAGCTCCGCCTCAGCGGTGAAGGCTCGGGCGGCGTCCACGGCGGGCCGCCCGGTGACCTCTACGTCCGCGTGGGCCTCGGCGAGCACGAGCTGTTCACGCGCGACGGCGCCGACCTCCACTGCGACGTCCCTGTCACCTTCGCCCAGCTGGCGCTCGGCGCCGAGGTCGAGGTCCCCGTGCTCGGCGGCACGACGAAGCTCAGGATCGGCGCCGGCAGCCAGCCCCACCAGGTGCTGCGTCTTCGCGGCAAGGGCATGCCGCACCTCCGCCACCGCGGCCACGGCGACGCGTGCTACCGGCTGATCCTCGAGGTGCCACAGAAGCTCACCGCGAAGCAGCGCGAGGCGCTCGCCGCGTTCGACGCCGCGTCCAAAGAAGAGCGCGGGCCCCTGTCGGCCGCGTTCTTCGAGCGGATGAAGAAGCTCTTCGGCTGAGCCGATGTCGTCCTCCCGCTACTGGGAGCTCACCGTCGAGGTTCCCCCCGATGCCTCCGAGGGGCTGACCAACTTCGTCTGGGAGCTGGGCGCGCTGGGCGTCATCGAAGAAGAAGCGCCCGGCCGGGCGCCGCGGCTCCGCGCTTTCTTTCCGAAGACGATGTTCGCGAGCGCCCTGGAGGAGAGCGTGCGCGAGTACCTCCGTGGCCTCGCCGAGCTCGGGTTCCGCGGTGCGGGCGAGCCGAGCGTCGTCGCCCTCGCCAACGAGGACTGGGCGGACGCCTGGCGCGCCCACTTCCGCCCCTTCACGGCGGGCACGCGCCTGCTCGTCGCGCCGCCCTGGGAGCGACCGCCCGTGAACGGGCGCGTGCTGATCACGATCGAACCCGGCCGGGCGTTCGGCACCGGGCAGCACGGCAGCACGCTCGGATGCCTCGAGACCCTCGAGGCGCTGATCGCGCGCGCGGCGCCGGCGCGGCTCGTGGACCTCGGCACGGGCTCGGGCATCCTCGCGATCGCCGCCGCGCGGCTGGGCGTGCCGCATGTGCTTGCCATCGACGAGGATCCGGATGCCGTCGCCTCGGCGATGGCGAACGCCGCGCGCAACCGCGTCTCGGACCGCGTGCGCTGTCTGCTGGCCGACGCCGCCGCGCTCGAGGAGCCGCCGGCGCCGGCCGTGGTGGCGAACCTCCTGACGGCGGCGCACGGGAGGCTCGCGCCGCGCTACGCGCGCTACGTCGCGGACGGCGGCGCGCTGATCCTCGGCGGCAGCCTCGACACCGAGGCCCCGGGCCTCGCCGCCACGCTCGCCGCGTACGGCTTCGCGCCGCGCGGGTCGGTCTCGATCGAAGGCTGGACCACTCTCCAGTTCTGGCGGGAGCCAGACCAGTTCTGGCGGGAGCCAGACCAGCTCCGGCGGGAGCCGGGTGAGCTCGGCCGTGCGCCGCTTCACGATCGCCCCTGACCGGATCGCCGGCGGACGCGTCGCGTTCGACCGCGAGGAATCCCGCCACCTCTCGCGCGTGCTGCGCCTCCGTCCGGGCGACACCGTGATCGCCGCCGACGGCGCGGGCCGCGACTACACGGTGCGCGTCGAGACGGTCGGCGAGATCGCGACGGGCACCGTCCTCGGCGTCGCGGCGCGGGAAGTCGAGTCGCCCCTCCGGGTCACGCTCGTCCAGTCGGTCCCGAAGGGCGACAAGATGGAGGCGATCGTCCGCGCGGCCACCGAGCTGGCCGTGATCCGCGTCGTCCCGGTCCTCACGGAGCGCACGATCGTCGCGCTCGAGCCCTCCCGCTGGCGCGACCGCGCGCGGCGCTGGCAGCGGGTGGCGAAGGAGGCCGCGAAGCAGTGCGGCCGCGCCGTCGTCCCGCCCGTCGAGGTGCCGCGCCCGCTCGCCGACTTCCTCGGCGCCGACGAGCCCGCCGACCTCAGGCTCTGTCTCTGGGAAGGCGCGGCGACGATCCCAGGGGAGGGAGGCGGGCAGGCCGGCTTGCTCGGGACGACCCTCGCCGCCGGCCTGCCCGCCTCCCTCCCCCGGGGCGCGCGCGTGCATCTGCTGATCGGGCCTGAGGGCGGGCTCAGTCGTGACGAGGTCGACGCTGCGAGAGCGCGGGCATGGAGGGTCGTCGGGGTGGGGCCGCGCATTCTGCGGACGGAGACGGCCGGCCCCGCGATCATCGCCATCCTCCAGAACAGATTTGGAGATCTGGCCTGAGCGGGTGGGAGCACTTCGACGTCGAGGCCGACGTCGGCGTCCGCGCCTGGGGCGCGACGCGGGCCGAGGCGTTCGCCCAGGCCGCCCTCGGCGTGATGGCGCTCACCGTTCTCCCCGACGAGGTGGAGGCGCGCGAGTCGCGCGAGGTGCGCGCGCAGGCGGAGTCGCCCGAGGCGCTGCTCGTCGCCTGGGTGAACGAGTGCCTCTACGTGCACGAGATCGAGGGCTTCGCCGTCCGGCGCGTGGACGTGCTCGCGTGCACCGAGGGCGTCGTGACCGGCGTGCTCCACGGCGAGCCGATCGACACGCTCCGCCACCGGCCGGGCACGGTCGTGAAGGGCGCGACGATGCACGAGGCACGCGTCGAGGCCAGCCCCGGGCGTCACGAGGTCAGCCTGATCGTTGACGTCTGAAGGGGGGCGGCAGCTCCTTGCGAAGAGCATCGGCGATGTATTGCGGCCCCACGGCCGCCGCCGTCCTGGCGGCGTGAGGACGCGGGTCGGACGCGGCTACGAATCCTTGGCGCCGTAGGGGATCGGGACGTGTACTCGACGCGCAGCGGGGCCCACCGGTCGGCACCGAGCCGCGCGACCTCCCCAGACGCCGGTGATGCGCGTCTGGACTGCGGGCAGCGCTTGCGACGGGGCGGCGGATCCCGGGATGGTCCCCGACTTGAAAGGGGGGGCCGGTCGACCCTCTGGAGAGGACGGTGGCAAGGCGTGCGCCCCGCGGAGTCATGGCTGGCAGCGCGCGATTCGGTGACACGCGGTCACGGTGAGTGTCGTTCGGGCAAGCCGCGTGAAAGAAAGTCGCTGATTTCTCGACACTAAGCGTGGAGTCCGTCTTGCATCTTGCCTCTTGGCGGGATGCGGACACGCCACATAGCCGCGCTGCTCTCGTTATTCTTCACCGCCTGCGGGCCGACGATCCATGGGTATCCACTCCGGCAGGCGTGGCCCGACGAATCGCGGCACGTCGCCGAGGCCCTCGATCCCTTGCTGATGGCGCTCGAGCTTCCGTCTCTGCGAACGATCGCCATGTCGAAGGGCTGCAAGATCGGATTTGCTGTCATACGAACCGATAAAGTCAATGTCTGGAGCTCGCCCCCGACCACCTCCCCATGCTTGTACTTCACCCTGTTGGTCACCGAGGGCGCGCTCAAGATCCCACCGGATCAGTTGATGGCGACGATCGCACACGAGCTCGGCCATATCATCTTGCATCACACACCACAGTCCGATGCCCCGCAGCTCCCCGTGTCTGCAGAAGACTGGCACGCAATTCAGGCGCAGGAACTGGCGGCCGACCGGTTCGCCATCGCCCTCCTGAAGCGAACGAGGGCCCTTTATGAGGTAGGGTCATGCGAGGCGATGGCGCAGTTTCTCCGGCGCAGCGTTCCCGATTGGTATGGTACGAGGATCTCAACGCGCATGGATGAGGCCGTGACCCGGCGGGCGGAGTCGGCGGATGCGGCCTGCGCGTCGCCCGATGTCACGCCACTGCCGCCTTTGACGCCGGCCGCCCGAGCTCCGTGAGCCGGCGGTCCAGAACTCAGCGCGCTGGCCCGCGTTGGCGGTCACGGATCGCCGGTGGGATTCCCGATCGACACAATTGATTGACAGGTCCTCTTTCCTTCCCTTACTTTTCCAGTCTAGCCACCACGACAGGGTGAGAACTGGCAGACACGCAACAACTTTACTCATGCTTGTGGAGGAATGAACATGCGAAGCGATCGTTGGAACGGGCTCCTGGCGGGCGGGTTGCTTCTGGCGACGGCGGGTTGTGCGACGAGCGGGGAGTGGGCGACATGGAAGGCGCATCCCGCCCATTTCGCCTCACGCGAGCACCTGATTTTCTCGGCGCGGAATACGGAGGGCTCCACGCCGCGCGTTACGCGGAAGGACATTGCGATGGCGCGCGAGGAGGGGTGGTGGGGCAAGCCTGTGAGCGTCCGCCAGGAACAGATTCTCGAGCGCTAGTGGTGAGCCAAGCGCTGGCTGCTTCTGGCGTCGAGGCCGACGTCGGCGTCCGCGCCTGACGTGGCGGTCCTCACCGCGCGGCGCGTGGGCTTGCGCGCGTGATCACCACGGGGGACGGCGCGAGATGGAACCATTCTGCGGACGGAGAGGGTCGGCCCTGCGATCCGCGCGATCCTCCGCCATAGATTCTGAGACGTGGCCTGAGCGCTCTGTCCCTGTCTCCCTTCTGAGACACCCCAGCGTCCGAGACGTGTCGTTGACGCTACCTTTCGTGGTCCCGATCAGTCCTATTCCTGGCCCGAGAAGCCTTTCGCGTCGGATACTTACCTCGATTTCCGGAATGCTGGCACCCGTGTTGCTTGTGCTTGGGTCGGCCATGCGCCAGCACACCATCAAGAAGCCGGTTACGCTCGAGGGGGTCGGGCTCCACTCGGGCAAGCCCGCACGGATCACCCTCTCGCCGGCGCCCGAGGACACGGGCATCGTGTTCCGGGCGGCCGGCGATCGGATCGCGGCCGCGCCGGAGAGCGTCGTCAACTCGCACTGGGCCACGACGATCGGGAAGAACGGCACGCGCATCCAGACGGTCGAGCACCTGATGGCGGCGGCGGCCGGGCTCGGCATCGACAACCTCGACGTTCACGTCGACGGGCCCGAGATCCCGGCGGCGGACGGCAGCGCCAAGCCGTTCGTCGCGCTGCTCGCGGCGGCCGGGCGCAACCAGCAGTCTGCCAAGCGGCGGGCGCTCTCCCTGCCCTATCCGATCCGCGTCGGCAGCGCCGGCCGCTGGATCCACATCTTCCCCGCGACGCGCTTCCGCATCAGCTATACGCTCGACAACGACCATCCCGCGATCGGCACGCAGGTCCTCTCGTGGACGCCCGCGACCGAGCGCGCGTTCGTCGAGGAGCTGGCGCCTGCGCGCACCTACGGCTTCCTGAAGGACCTGGGTGTCATGCGGAAGAAGGGGCTCGCGCGCGGCGGCTCGCTCGACAACGCCGTCGTCGTCGGCAACCGCGGGCCGCTCAACGGTCTTCGCTACCGCGACGAGTTCGTCCGCCACAAGATCCTCGACCTCGTCGGCGACCTGGCGCTGCTCGGCCGCCCGATCCTCGCCCACGTCGTCGCGCGCAACGCAGGCCACGCGCTCAACATCGACCTCGCGCTCGCGATCCAGCGCTCGCTCGGGCTCGAGCGGCGGCCCGCGGGCGCCGCCCTGCGGGTCCTTTCGCAGCTCGACGCGCCCCCGAACGACGGGTTCGCGCCCGCGCGCGCCGCGATCTAAGCGGCGGCCCCGCTCGAAGCGCACGCTATAATGTCCTGTCCGCCGTATGCGTGTTCCGTTGCGCGCGCGATCTCTCATTGCGGCGGCGCTGGCGCTGGCGCTCGCGACGCCGACGTACGCCGACCCGCGCGTCGGCGAGCCGGAGGTCTTCCTCGACGATCAGGACGTGAACGTCACCCGGTCTGACATGAAGAGTGCGCTCGAAGGACGGAGCCACGCCGCGCCTGTCTCAGGCCACCCTCGGACACACGCGGCCTCGCGGACCCCGCTACAATAGATGCCGCTGCTCAGCGAAGACAACCGGCGCAAGCGCAACGTCCTGGTCATCGCCGGCTTCCTCCTGCTGGTGGGGGCGGCGAACCTCGTGGACATCGGCGTGTACGCGCCGGACCTGCCGCTGGCCTCCAACATCACGAGTCCTTCGTGGTGCTGGCGCTGGCGCCCGCGCTCCTGATCTTCCTGATCGCCTCGAACTTCATCAACCGGTCCATCGAGGGCTGGTTCAAGCCGCAGGTGGAGCGCCCGCTCGACCAGGCGCTCGCGGTGGCGCAGACGTACTACAACAACCTCGAGCGCACGGCGCTCCGCCACGCCCAGTACCTTGGCCGCGTGATCGACCGCGACGGGCTCCTCGGCGACGACCGGCGCGAGGCCCTCGCCGCGTATCTGGTCGAACAGCAGGAGCGGCTCGGCATCAGCGCGATCACCGTCTTCGACGCGGAGGGGCAGGAGCTCGCGCACGTGACGGACCCCGTGCTGGGCGACTTCCCCACGCGCGACGTCAACGAGAGCCAGCTCAAGCGCGGCCTCGCGGGCCAGGACGTGACGACCGTGCGCGAGTTACCGTCGGGCGACCTGATCGAGGCCGTGCTGCCGGTCTGGTCGGCGCGGGGCGAGGAGCGGCAGATCGCCGGCGTCATCGTCGTGGCCGCGCACGTCACCGAGCGGCTCGAGTCCCGCGTGCGCGGCATCTCGCAGGCGTTTCAGGAGTACAAGCAGCTCAAGCTCCTGAAGACGCCGATCAAGGGCATCTACATCTTGCTGTTCCTCCTGATGACGCTGATCATCATCTTCTCGTTCACGTGGTTCGGCCTCTATCTCGCGCGCGGCATCACGGGCCCCATCGAGCAGCTCGCCGAGGGCACGCGCGAGGTCGCCGCGGGCAACCTCGCCTACAAGGTGCAGGCGCGCGCGGACGACGAGATCGGCGCCCTCGTCCAGTCCTTCAACCGGATGACCGATGACCTCGCCGAGTCCAAGCGCCGGCTCGAAGAGGCGTTCCTCGAGCTGTCCGACAAGCACACCGAGCTCGAGGACCGCCGCCGCTACATCGAGACCGTGCTCGAGGCCATCACCACCGGCGTCGTCTCGTTCGACCCGCTCGGGCGCCTCACGACGATCAACCGCGCCGCCGCCCGCATGTTCGGCCTGAGCGAGGCCACGGCCGTCGGCCGCCTCCTCGAGGAGGTCTTCCGCGGGGCCGACATGAAGGGCGTGGTGACGCTCGTCCACCGCACGCGGCGCCCCAAGGCCGGCGCCATCGAGCAGGAGCTCCACCTGCGCCGGCGGGGCGCCACGCTCTCGCTCCTCGCCTCCGCCACGGCGCTCCGCGGACCGGAGGGCGAGTACGCGGGGGCCGTCGTCGTCTTCGACGACCTCACGGAGCTCCTCAAGGCCCAGCGCGTCGCGGCGTGGCGGGAGGTGGCACAGCGCATCGCGCACGAGATCAAGAACCCGCTCACACCCATCCAGCTCTCGGCCCAGCGGCTGCGCCGCCGGCTCAGCCGCACCGCGGGCGACGACCAGCGGCTCGTCACCGAGTGCACCGAGACGATCATCCAGGAGGTGGACGGCCTCAAGCGCCTCGTGGACGAGTTCTCCCGCTTCGCGCGGATGCCCGTGCTGGCGCCCAAGCCCACGGACGTGCGCCCGCTGGTGGACTCGGTCGTGGGGCTCTACCGCGAGTCCCACCCGGGGATCGCGCTCGCCACGCGCCACGCCGACGACCTGCCGCTCCTCGAGGTGGACCCCGATCACATCAAGCGCGCGGTCCTGAACCTCGTGGACAACGCGGTCGAGGCGGTGGGCGACGCGGGGGAGGTCGTCGTCGAGACCGCGCACGTGCCCGAGGCCGGGCATGCGCGGATCATCGTGAGCGACACCGGCGCCGGCATCAGCGCCGAGGACAAGGAGAAGCTCTTCCTGCCGCACTTCTCGACGAAGGCCGCCGGGATGGGGCTCGGGCTGCCGATCGTCTGGGAGATCGTCACCGAGCACGGCGGCACGATCCGCGTGGAGGACCACGAGCCCCGGGGGAGCCGCTTCATCATCGAGGTGCCCGTGTCGCGCGCCCCCGCGCCGGTGGAGGTGTAGCCGGTGGCCGGCGAGCACATCCTCATCGTCGACGACGAGATGTCCATCCGGACGACCCTCCGCGGCGTCCTCGAAGACGAGGGCTACCGCGTGAGCGCCGCGGCCAGCGGCGCCGACGCGCTCCGGCTCGTCGCGGAGGAGCCGCCCGACCTCACCTTCCTCGACGTCTGGATGGAGCGCATGGACGGGCTCGAGACGCTCGCCGAGATGAAGCGGCTCCGCCCGGACACGGTCGTCGTCATGATCTCGGGCCACGGCACGATCGAGACCGCGGTGAAGGCGACGCGGCTCGGTGCGTACGACTTCGTCGAGAAGCCGCTCTCGCTGGAAAAGACGCTGCTCACCGTCGCGCGCACGCTCGAGCACGCGCGTCTCGAGCGCGAGAACGCCGCGCTCCGCGAGAGCCTCGCGCGACGCGCGGAGATCATCGGCGACAGCGCGCCGATGCGGCGCCTCCACGAGCAGATCGCGACCGCCGCGCCGACGACCGGCCGCGTGCTGATCCACGGCGAGAACGGCAGCGGCAAGGAACTGGTCGCGCGCGCCATCCACGCGCAGTCGGCGCGCGCCGAGCGCCCCTTCGTCGAGGTCAACTGCGCCGCGATCCCGGAGGACCTGATCGAGTCCGAGCTCTTCGGCCACGAGAAGGGCGCGTTCACGGGCGCCCTCGCGCGCCGGCGCGGGAAGTTCGAGCTCGCCGACGGCGGCACGCTCTTCCTCGACGAGGTCGGCGACATGAGCCTCAAGACCCAGGCGAAGGTGCTGCGCGCCCTCGAGGAGCAGGCGTTCGAGCGCGTCGGCGGCAAGGACACCCTGAAGGTGGACGTGCGCGTGCTCGCCGCGTCCAACCGCGATCTCGAGGCGGCGATCCGCGAGGGGCGCTTCCGCGACGACCTCTACTACCGTCTCAACGTCATCCCGATCGAGGTGGTGCCGCTCCGCGCGCGCAGGGACGACATCCCACAGCTCGTCGACCACTTCATCGCCCACTTCTGCTCGGAGAACGGCAAGCGGCCGAAGACGGTGTCGGGCGAGGCGCTCGGCTACTTCCTCGCCTACGACTGGCCGGGCAACGTGCGCGAGCTCCGGAACATGGTGGAGCGCCTCGTGATCATGGCACCGGGCGACGTGATCGGCGCCGACGACCTGCCGGCGCCGCTCCGGCCGAAGGACGCCGCAGCGTCCACGGCGGGCGAGCCGCGCGAGCGGTCGCTCAAGGAGGCGCGCGACAACTTCGAGCGCGCTTACATCCTCGCCGAGCTCCGCGCCCAGGACTGGAACATGACGCGGACCGCCGAGCGCCTCGGCATCGAGCGGAGCCACCTCTACCGGAAGATCAAGGCGTACGGGATCACGCCGCCCAAATGAGCGACGCGTGTCTGTCTCAGGCCACCCACGGTCCGATCCGGCCTCGCGGACCCCGCTACAAATGAGCGACGCGCGCCTTTCTCGGGCCACCCGCGGGACAAGCCGGCCCCGCGGACCCCGCTACAAATGAGCGACGCGCGCCT
>JACPCG010000095.1:14728-46878 GCA_016179925.1 Candidatus Rokuibacteriota bacterium
CGCGGCCTGGAACTTCGTCCGACGGAGCTTCTACCAGGACTCCGTCACGCTCATGCGCCTCACGCGCGACATGGAGGCGGTGCCCGGCGTCCGGCGCGCGGCGGCCATGATGGGCACGCCCGCGAACCGTGCCCTTCTCGAGGATGCGGGCCTGCTCGCGGCCGAGGGCGAAGCCGCGGGGCCAACCGATCTCGTGATCGCCGTCCTCGCCGACACGCGCGAGGCCGCCGAGGTCGCGCGCGCCGCGGCTGAGAGCGCGTTCTCGGCGCGGCGCGCCGCGGCGATGCCCGGCGTGGCGGGGCGGCCGCTGACGCTCGCCTCGGCCCTCAAGGCACTCCCCGGCGCGACGCTCGCCCTCATCTCGGTGCCCGGCGCCTACGCCGGCGCCGAAGCGCTCAAGGCGCTCCACGCGGGGCTCCACGTCATGCTCTTCAGCGACAACGTTCCCGTGGCGACGGAACTCGAGCTGAAGACGCTCGCGCGGCAACGCGGCCTCTTCGTGATGGGGCCCGACTGCGGCACGGCCATCGTCAACGGCGTGCCACTCGGCTTCGCCAACGCGGTCGCGCGCGGACGGATCGGGATCGCCGCGGCCTCCGGCACCGGGCTCCAGGAGGTCGCCTGCCACCTCGCCGCCGCGGGGGAAGGAATCTCGCAGGCGATCGGCGTCGGCGGGCGCGATCTCTCCGACGAGGTCGGCGGGCTCATGATGGAGCGAGCGCTCGCCGCGCTCGCCGCCGATCCCGAGACCGCCGCGGTCTGCGTGATCGGCAAGCCGCCCGGCGCGGCGACGCTCGCGAAGCTCGAGGGCTGGATCGCCAAGCTCGGCAAGCCGTGCGTCACGCAGTTGATGGCGCCGACGGGCCGTGAGCGCTGGCACGCCGCGGCCACGCTGGAGGACGCGGCGCTGGCGGCCGTGGCGCTCGCGCGAGGGGTGAAGCCCGCGCCCGTCGAGTTCACGGCGCCCCCGGGCGCGGTCGCCCGGCTCGTCGAAGACGCCGTCCTCCCCATGCGGGCCAACCAGCGGTACGTCCGCGGCGTCTACTCGGGCGGCACGCTCGCGTACGAGGCGCTCGGAATCCTCAAGACCCGGCTCGCCGACGTTGCTCCCGGTGTCACCGGCGGCGGGAGCGGCCACCGCGTGGTGGATCTCGGCGAGGACGTCTTCACGGTCGGCCGGCCCCACCCGATGCTCGACGGCACCGTGCGCCGCGAGTGGATCGAGAGGGAGAGCGCCGACCCGGAGACCGCCGTGCTCCTGCTCGACGTCGTCCTCGGTTACGGCGCCCACCCCGACCCGGCGGGCGAGATCCTGCCGGCGATCCGCGCGGCGACGCTCGCCGCCGAGAGCGCGGGCCGGCACCTCGCCGTCGTCGCGAGCGTCACCGGCACCGAAGGCGATCCGCAGCGGCGGTCGGCGCAGGTCGCGGCGCTCTCCGCGGGCGGCGTCATCGTCATGCCGTCGAACGCCCAGGCGGCGCGTCTGGCCGCCCTGATCGCGGAGCCGCGCGCGTGACGACGCCCGCGCCATTCCTCGGCGGCGAGACGCGCGTCGTCAACATCGGGCTCTCGCTCTTCGCCGAGACGCTGGCAGCGCTCGGTGTGTCCGTCGTGAGCGTGGACTGGCGCCCGCCCGCGGGCGGCGACCGGCGACTTGCCGAGCTGCTCGCGCGCGCCGGCGACGAGGCCGGGGCGAAACCCGTGACCATCGCCGACGCGAACCGCGAGTGCCTCCGGCGGATCCAGGCCGGCACGGCCACGCTCGTCGGGCTCCGCCCGGCCCGCGAGGTCGTCCCCGGCCTCGGCGAGCGCACGGTGCTCCACGCGGGGCCGCCCGTGACCTGGGAGCGCATGTGCGGGCCGATGCGCGGCGCGATCATCGGCGCCTGCCTCTTCGAGGGCTGGGCGAAGACGCCGGATGATGCGGTCACGCTGGCGGAATCGGGCGCGCTCACCTTCGACCCGTGCCACCACCACCGCGCCGTCGGCCCGATGGCGGGCATCGTCACGCCCTCGATGGCCGTCTGGGTCGTGGAGAACGACGCGTGCGATACCGCGGCGTATGCGACGCTCAACGAGGGCGTCGGCAAGGTGTTGCGCTTCGGCGCCTACGACCGGCCCGTGCTCGATCGCTTCGCGTGGATCAACCGCGAGCTGGCCCCGATCCTCGACGGGGCGCTCCGGCGCGCGGGCGGCCTCGACGCGAAGACCCTGATCGCCCGCGCCCTCACGATGGGCGACGAGTGCCACAACCGGACCACGGCCGCCACGTCCCTCCTCGCCCGCGAGCTGGCGCCCCATGTGGCCGCGGCGCGCGCCGGCGACGTCGAGAAGGCACTCGCCTTCCTGGCGCGCACCGACCATTTTTTCCTCAACATCGCGATGGCGGCGTGCAAGGCGGTGCTCGACGGCGCCCACGGGATTCGCGGCGCCACCGTCGTCACGGCCATGGCGCGCAACGGCGTCGAGTTCGGCATCCGCGCTTCGGGAACCGGCGACCGCTGGTTCACGGCCCCGGCGCCGAACGTCACGGGCCTCTACTTCCCCGGTTACGGGCCTGGAGACGCGAGCCCCGATCTCGGCGACTCGGCGATCACGGAGGCGGCGGGCCTCGGCGGCTTCGCGATGGCCGCGGCGCCCGCCGTCGTCCAGTTCGTCGGCGGCACGGCCGAGCTGGCCCTCGACACCACGCGGCGCATGTACGAGATCACGCTCGGCGAGCACGAGACGTTCAGGATTCCCGCCCTCGACTTCCGCGGCGCCCCCCTCGGGATCGACATCCGGCGCGTCGTCGAGACGGGGATCGCGCCCGCGATCGACACCGGCCTCGCCCACCGCGAGGCGGGCGTGGGCCAGGTCGGCGCGGGGATCGCCGAGGCGCCGATCGCGTGCTTCGTCCAGGCCCTCGAGGCGTTCGTCGCGGGGCTCCCGGCGTGAGCCTCATCGTCGCGGCGATCGGCGGCAACGCGCTCATGAAGGAGGACGGCGGAGGCTCGGCGAGCGAGTGGTTCGACGCGCTCGCCCAGTCGCTCCCGCCCCTGATCGATCTCGTGGCGGCTGGGGGACGCCCGAGCAGCGCTTCCTCGATCGTCTGCCGGTCGCCGAGGCGAAGCGCCTCCTCGCGGCGGGTGAGTTCCCGCCGGGCAGCATGGGACCGAAGATCGAGGCCGCCGTCGAGTTCGTCGAGAAAGGCGGCGGCACCGCCGTGATCACGTCGCTCGACCGCATCGCCGCGGCGATGGCGGGGACGGCCGGGACGCACATCACGCGGTAGAATTTCAGACGTGAAGATCGCGACCTGGAACGTGAACTCGATCCGCACGCGCCTGCCGCGCCTCACGGCGTGGCTCGAGCGGCGCCGGCCGGACGTCGTGTGTCTGCAGGAGATCAAGGTCACGGACGACCTGTTCCCCCACGCCGAGCTCCAGGCGCTCGGCTATCGCGCGCTCGTCGCCGGCCAACAGACCTACAACGGCGTGGCGATCCTCACGCGCGGCGAGGCGCGCGAGGTGGCCCGGCGCCTCCCCGACGATGACGACGACGCCCAGCGGCGGCTCCTGGTCGCCGAGGTGGGCGGGCTCACGCTCGTGAACGTCTACGGCCCGAACGGCCAGGAGGTCGGCTCCGAGAAGTACGCCTACAAGCTCGACTGGTACCGCCGCCTCCATGCCCTCCTCGAGGCCGGGGCCTCGCCCGCCAAGCCCGTCGTCCTCTGCGGCGACCTCAACATCGCGCCGGAGGACCGCGACGTGTGGGACCCGGAGAAGTGGCGCGGCCAGATCATGTTCTCGGACCCGGAGCGCCAGGTATTCCGCGACCTCGTCGCGTGGGGGCTCCGGGACTCGCTGCGTCTCCACCGCGAGGAGGGTGGGCTCTTCACGTGGTGGGACTACCGCGCGGGCGCCTTCCATCGCGGCTGGGGGCTCAGGATCGACCACATCCTTCTCTCGCCCGCCGTGGCGGCGCGCTGCACGGCCGTCGAGATCGACCGCGACGAGCGTAAGGGCGCCAAGCCCTCCGACCACGCGCCCGTCGTCGCGACGCTCGCCGACTGATGGCCGTCTCCCCGGCTGTGATCGGACGCGCGGTCGGTCTCGCGGTCCTGCTGGTCCTCACCCTGAAGGTTCTGGGCCGGGGCCTCGCGATGGCCCAGGGCGGCATCCTCGGGTTTCTCCACGGCGTGAACCTGGTCTTCCACGAGGCCGGCCACGTGATCTTCGGGTTCTTCGGCGAGTTCATGGGGATCGCCGGCGGCTCGCTCAGCCAGGTCCTGATTCCCGTCGTCGCCACGATCGCGTTCCTCAAGACGCGCCAGTACGCCTCCGCCGCGGCGACCCTCTTCTGGACGGGGCAGAGCCTCGCCGACGTCGCCGTCTACGCGGCCGACGGCCGCGCGATGGCGCTGCCGCTCCTCGCCGAGGGGCTCATCCACGACTGGAACTGGATCCTCGGGCGCCTCGGGCTCCTGGGGTCCGCGGAGACCATCGGCCGCGTCATATTCGCCCTGGCAGCGCTGACGATGCTGGCGGCGCTCGGGCTCCTGGCGCTCGACCTCCTCGCGAAGTGGAGGGACGCCGCGGGGGGTCGGGTTGACACTGACGGAGCGCCGCGTGTAGAGTGACGGTAGTTGGTTTGCGCCTTTCCTTTAAGCGGGCCCCGAGAGGCTCGCAAGGAGAGTAGATGAGCACTCCTGCACCGAAGTTCCGCGAGAAGGCCCAGGTTCTCGACGACGCCGCGCTCGACCGCGCGCTGACCCGCATCGCCCACGAGATCCTCGAGAAGAACGGCGGCGCCGCCGAGCTCGCCTTCGTGGGCCTCCGCACGCGCGGCGTCACCCTCGCGCAGCGCCTGGCCGCCAAGATCGCGCAGATCGATGGCGCCGCGCTGCCGGTCGGCACCCTCGACATCACGCTCTACCGCGACGACCTCTCCATCCGCGGCACGCCGGTCATCCGCGGCACGGACATCCCGTTCTCGATCAAGGCCAAGACCGTCGTCCTCGTGGACGACGTCCTCTTCACCGGCCGGACCATCCGCGCGGCGCTCGACGCGATCATCGACCTCGGGCGCCCCAAGGCGATCCAGCTCGCGATCCTGATCGACCGCGGCCACCGCGAGCTGCCGATCCGGCCGGACTACGTCGGCAAGAACCTGCCCACCTCGCGCCGCGAGAGCGTCGCGGTGCGGCTCCGCGAGCACGACGGCGAGGACCGCGTGGTGATCGAAGAACCCGAGGAGGCCTAGCCATGGGCTGGACGCGGAAGGACCTGCTCACGATGCGCGAGCTCGACGCGGGCGAGATCGTCCTCCTGGTGGACACCGCCGCCTCGCTCCAGGAGATCGCGACGCGCGAGATCAAGAAGGTCCCGGCGCTCCGCGGCAAGACGGTCGTCAACCTCTTCTACGAGCCGTCCACGCGGACGCGCACCTCGTTCGAGATCGCCGGGAAGTGGCTCTCCGCCGACGTCGTAAATTTTTCGGCAAGTGGCTCCAGTACGGCCAAGGGCGAAAGTTTCGTCGATACCGCGAAGAACATCGCGGCGATGAGCCCGGATGTGGTCGTCGTCCGCCACTCGTCCGCGGGCGCCGCCCAGCTGCTGGCCCGCGAGCTCCCCTGCTCGATCGTGAACGCAGGAGATGGAGCCCACGAGCACCCAACGCAAGCCCTTCTCGATCTTCTTACGATCCGCGAGCACAAGGGTCACTTCGACGGGCTCCATGTCGCGATCGTCGGCGACATCACCAACAGCCGGGTCGCCCGGTCGAACATCCACGGCATGCGGAAGCTCGGCATGACCGTCACGGTCGCCGGGCCCCCCACGCTGATCCCGCCCTTCATCCAGGAGCTCGGCGTGAAGGTGAGCCACCGGCTCGAGGACGCGATCCGCGACGTGGACGTGATCATGATGCTGCGCCTCCAGCACGAGCGGATGCAGAACGGGCTCATCCCGTCGCTCCGCGAGTACTCGCGCTACTGGGGGCTCACGCTCGACAAGCTCGCCAGGCACGCGCGCCCCGACGTGCTGATCATGCATCCCGGCCCGGTGAACCGCGGGATCGAGCTGTCGCCCGAGGTCGCCGACGGGCCGTACTCCGTCATCCTCGACCAGGTGGCGAAGGGCGTCGCCGTGCGGATGGGCGTGCTCTTGCTGCTCGCCGGCAGCAAGGGGGGAGGCGACACGCCATGAAGCCCCCGCGTGCCCACGGCAGGCCACCCGCGGTCCACGCCGGCCTTGCGGACCCCGCTCCAATGAAGCCCCGCGTGCCCACGGCAGGCCACCCGCGGTCCACGCCGGGCTCGCGGACCCCGCTCCAATGAGCCTCCTCCTGAAGAACGGCCGCGTCATCGACCCGGCGAACAGCGTGGACGCCGTCCAGGACCTGCTCATCGCCGACGGAAAGATCGAGAAGCTGGGCAAGAATCTCGCGGCACCCGCGGGCGCCGAGGTCGTGGATGCGCGGGGCAAGCTCGTCTGCCCCGGCTTCATCGACATCCACGTCCACCTGCGCGAGCCCGGGTACGAGTACAAGGAGACGGTCGCGACGGGCACGCGCGCGGCGGCCGCCGGCGGCTTCACCGCCGTGGCCTGCATGGCGAACACGAATCCGGTCAACGACAACGGCGCGGTCACCGACTATATCCTGGCGCGGGCGCGGGTCGAGGGCGCGGTGCGCGTCTACCCGATCGGCGCCGTCACGAAGAACCTCAAGGGCGAGGAGCTGGCGGAGCTGGCGGAGCTGGCCGAGGCCGGGTGCGTCGCGTTTTCCGACGACGGGAAGTGCGTGATGAACGCCGGGCTCTACCGTCGCGCGCTGGAGTACACGCTCCCCTTCGGCGTGCCCGTCATCAGCCACGCCGAGGACGCGACCCTCTGCCGCGGCTGGGCGATGAACGAGGGCGTGGTCTCGACCGAGATCGGCCTGCCGGGGGCGCCCGCCGCGGCCGAGGAGGTGATGGTCGCGCGCGACATCCTCCTCGCCGAGCTCACGGGCGCCCACGTCCACATCGCCCACCTCTCGACCGCGGGCGCCGTGCGTCTCGTGCGCGACGGCAAAGCGCGCGGTGTGCGCGTGAGCGCGGAGGTGACGCCGCACCATCTCGTGCTGACCGAGGAGGCCGTGCGGACGTACGACCCGAACACGAAGATGGCGCCGCCGCTCCGAAGCAAGCGTGACGTCGAAGCGCTGATCGAGGGGCTCGCCGACGGCACGATCGACTGCGTCGCGACCGACCACGCGCCGCACGCGCTCAGCGAGAAAGAGGGCGAGTTCGACCGCGCGGCGTTCGGCATCGTCGGGCTCGAGACGGCCGTCCCGCTCCTGCTGGACCGGCTGGTCCGCCCGGGGCTCCTGCCGCTCCCGACGCTCGTCGCGCGCCTCTCCCACGACCCGGCGCGGCTCCTCAACCTGCCCGGGGGGAGCCTGGCTCCCGGCGCGCCGGCCGACGTCACGATCCTCGACCCCGAGCGCGAGCTGACGGTGGATCCCGCGCAGTTCAGGTCGAAGAGCCGGAACACGCCCTTCGGCGGCTTCGCCCTCACCGGCGGGCCCTGGCTGACGATCGTCGGCGGGACGGTCGTGCGCCTGTGAGCACGGCGCTGCTCGTCCTCCGCGACGGCCGCGTGTTCAGGGGGGAGCCCCTCGGCGCGGTGGGGGAGACCTCGGGTGAGGTGATCTTCAATACGGCGATGCAGGGGTATCAAGAGATCCTCACCGACCCGTCGTATCGAGGCCAGATCGTGGCGATGACCTATCCCCTCATCGGCAACTACGGCGTCAACGAGGAGGACCTCGAG
Organism: Candidatus Rokuibacteriota bacterium; assembly: GCA_016179925.1. Classification (GTDB taxonomy): domain Bacteria; phylum Methylomirabilota; class Methylomirabilia; order Rokubacteriales; family CSP1-6; genus JACPCG01. The sequence continues at coordinate 22,525 of JACPCG010000095.1, forward strand.
TCGCGGAAGCCCTGGGTGAACGGGTTCATCGTGAAGGAGTGCTCACCCGTCGCGTCCAACTTCCGCGCCGGCATGAGCCTCGATGCGTACTTGAAGCGCCACGCCATCGTCGGCATCCAGGGGATCGACACGCGCGCGCTCACGCGCCACCTGCGGGACCACGGCGCCCAGGACGGCATCATCTCGTCGGTCGCCGGCGACCCGGCGGACCTGCTCGCCCGCGCGCGCGAGCTGCCGGGGCTGATCGGGCGCGACCTCGTCGCCGAGGTGACCGCGGACCACGCCTACACGTGGGACCAGGGGCTCTGGGAGCTGTCGCGTGGCTACGTCGCGCCGCCGCCGCCGCGCTTCACCGTCGTCGCGTACGATTGCGGCATCAAGTGGAACATCCTGCGCCAGCTCCGTTCGGCGGGCTGCGGCGTCACGGTCGTTCCCGCCGCCACCCCGGCGGACGCGGTGCTCGCGCTGGAGCCCGACGGCGTCTTCCTCTCCAACGGCCCGGGGGATCCGGAGGGCGTGCCGTACCTGATCGCGTCGGTCAGGCGGCTCCTCGGCCGAGTCCCGATCTTCGGCATCTGCCTCGGCCACCAGATCATGGGCCTCGCCGGCGGCGGCAGCACGTACAAGCTCAAGTTCGGCCACCACGGCGCGAACCACCCGGTGAAGGACCTCGCGACGGGGAAGGTCGAGATCACGGCTCAGAACCACGGCTTCGCTGTCGACCCGCAGTCGGCGGAGCGTCACGGCTGGGAGCCGACGCACGTCAACCTGAACGACGGCACGTGCGAGGGGCTGCGCCATCGCGAGTGGCCGGCGTTCTCCGTGCAGTACCACCCGGAAGCCTCGCCCGGCCCGCACGACGCGAACTATCTCTTCCACCGCTTCACCGGTCTCATGACACGGAAGGGAGGCTGAGCATCGCCATGCCCAAGTACCTGATCTCGTACCGGAAGACCGAAGGCGCCGGCCAGAAGCCGGAGTGGACGTCGTTCACGACGCAGAGCGAGGAGGCGCTCGAGGCCCACGCCATCCGCGAGCGGGTCGACCGGCGGATGAGCGTCCTGGGCGAACAGCTCTGGGGCAACGGTGAGGTCGTCTGGATCGGCTCGGGCCGCCTGGACGACGTCCTCTACCGCCGCGAAGAAGCCGTGCCCGAGACGTCGGTCGTCTATGGCCTGGTCGAAGAGTAGATGTCGCGGAATGGGCGCTCGTATCGTGCCGAACAAGGACACCATGGGGCGTGACCCCGGAAACCCGATCCGTCAATGGTGTCCCCATTCGACTCACGAGCGAGAGGTGGATGCACATCGTCGAGCACCACGACGATCTCGCTGGTCATTTCCACGATGTCCTGGAAGCGGTTCGGGATCCTGACGCTGTGTATGATGGCGACGGCGGCGAGCTCCTCGCGGTCTCCAGCCGATTTGCTCCCCGATATCTGGTCGTGGCATACCGCGAGACCTCACGCACGGACGGGTTCGTGATTACAGCATTCTTCACGACTCGCCTGCGTCAGATTGAGAGGAGGAGATTAGCGTGGAAAAGGCCGTCCTAGAACTCCTGGAGAGCCTTCCGCACCTCCTCAGGCTTCCGTCGAAGCAGATCTGGTTCGATTTCGACGAGGAAGCGGATGTCTTGTACGTCAGCTTCGAGCGGCCGCAGGGCGCTACGGACAGCGAGCTCACGGAGGAAGGCGTCCTGATGCGCTATCGCGGTGATCAGCTCGTGGGTGTGACGATCCTCAACGCCCGTAAGAGGCTCCGGAGTCACGCGTAGTGCCGAAGCGGACCGACCTCAGGAAGATCCTGATCATCGGCTCCGGGCCGATCGTGATCGGCCAGGCGTGCGAGTTCGACTACTCCGGGACGCAGGCGGTGAAGGCGCTGCGCGAGGAGGGATTCGAGGTCGTGCTGGTCAACTCGAATCCCGCCACGATCATGACCGACCCCGAGCTGGCCCACCGGACCTACGTCGAGCCGCTCACCGCCGAGTACGTCGCGAAGATCATCGAGCGCGAGCGCCCGCAGGCGCTCCTGCCGACGCTCGGCGGCCAGACGGGGCTCAACCTCGCCGTCGCGCTGGCCGAGGACGGCACGCTCGACCGCTTCGGCGTCGAGCTGATCGGCGCCAAGCTCCCCGCGATCCGGAAGGCCGAGGACCGCCAGCTCTTCAAGCAGGCGATGGAACGGATCGGGCTCGCGCTCCCGCGCTCGGGCTACGCGCGGAGCCTCGAGGAGGCGCGGGCGATCGTCCGCCAGGTCGGCTACCCCCTGATCATCCGGCCCTCGTTCACCCTCGGCGGCACGGGCGGCTCCATCGCCTACAACCCGGAGGAGCTGGAGGACGCGGTCCGCTGGGGCCTCCAGACGTCGCCCGTCGGCACCGTGCTCGTCGAGGAGTCGGTGATCGGCTGGAAGGAGTTCGAGCTCGAGGTCATGCGCGACCTCGCGGACAACGTCGTCATCATCTGCTCGATCGAGAACGTCGATCCGATGGGGGTGCACACCGGGGATTCGGTCACCGTGGCCCCGGCGCAGACGCTGACCGACAAGGAATATCAGCTGATGCGCGACGCCGCGATCGCAATTATTCGAGAGATCGGCGTCGAGACGGGGGGCTCGAACATCCAGTTCGCGGTGAATCCCGACGACGGGCGGCTCGTCGTCATCGAGATGAACCCGCGCGTGTCGCGCTCCTCGGCGCTCGCCTCGAAGGCGACGGGTTTCCCCATCGCCAAGATCGCGGCGAAGCTCGCCGTCGGGTACACGCTCGACGAGATTCGGAACGACATCACGCGCGAGACGCCGGCCTCCTTCGAGCCGGCGATCGACTACTGCGTCGTGAAGTTTCCCCGCTGGGCCTTTGAAAAATTTCCCGAGGCCGACCGCACGCTCACGACCCAGATGAAGTCCGTCGGCGAAGTGATGGCGATCGGTCGGACGTTCAAAGAAGCCCTCCAGAAATCGATTCGCTCCCTCGAGCAGGACCGCTGGGGGCTGACGCTCGAGCGGCCGGCGGAGGACGAGGAGCTGCGGCAGCTCCTGCGCGTGCCGAACCCCGACCGCGTCTTCGCAATCGGGGAGGCCTACCGCCGGGGCGTCGCGACCCAGGAGATCCACGCCCTCACGAAGATCGACGCGTGGTTCCTCGAGGGGATCCGCGAGATCGTCGCCCGGTGGACACGTGCGCGGCGGAGTTCGTCGCCCACACGCCCTACCTCTACTCCACGTACGAGGAGGAGGACGAGGCGCCGCCGACCGACCGCCCCAAGGTCGTCATCCTCGGCTCCGGGCCGAACCGCATCGGCCAGGGCGTCGAGTTCGACTACTGCTGCGTCCACGCCGCCTTCGCGCTCCGCGACCTCGGCGTGGAGGCGATCATGGTCAACTGCAACCCCGAGACGGTCTCGACGGACTACGACACCTCCGACCGCCTCTACTTCGAGCCGCTCACGCTCGAGGACGTGCTGAACATCGTCGAGAAGGAGCGGCCCCTCGGCGTGATCGTGCAGTTCGGCGGCCAGACGCCGCTCAAGCTCGCCGTGCCGCTCCAGCAGGCGGGTGTGCCGATCCTCGGCACCTCCCCCGACGCGATCGATCGCGCCGAGGACCGCCAGCGCTTCAACGCGCTCATCACCGAGCTCGGCCTCAACCAGGCGGCGGGCGCGACGGTACGCTCGCTCCCCGAGGCCCAGGCGATCGCATCCTCGATCGGCTACCCCGTGCTCGTCCGCCCGTCGTACGTGCTCGGCGGGCGCGCGATGCGCACGCGGTCGCGGACGCCGAGCGCGTCGTCGTGGGCGGCGTCATGGAGCACATCGAGAAGGCCGGCGTCCACTCGGGCGACGCGGCCTGCGCGCTGCCCCCGTACTCGCTCGGCGACGACCAGGTCCAGGCGCTCTGCGCTCAGACCCGGTCGCTGGCGCGAGCGCTCGGCGTCGTGGGACTGATCAACGTCCAGTTCGCGATCCGCCAGGACACGATCTACGTCCTCGAGGTGAACCCGCGCGCCTCGCGCACCGTGCCCTTCGTGTCCAAGGCGATCGGGCTGGCGCTCGCCAAGGTCGCGACGCGCGTCATGCTCGGCCACCCCCTCGCCCCCTACGCGGCCGTGGAGGATCGCGAGCTCGCCCACATCGCGGTGAAAGAATCGGTCTTTCCATTCGTCAAGTTTCCGGGTGTCGACGCCGTCCTGGGACCGGAGATGAAATCGACGGGCGAGGTGATGGGCATCGACCGCGATTTCAGAAAGGCCTACCTGAAATCGCAGGTCGCCGCGGGCTCGGTGCTGCCCGCCTCCGGCAAGGTCTTCATCTCGGTGAAGAACCGCGACAAGCGCGTGGTGCTGCCCCTCGCCAAGCGCCTGGCCGAGATGGGCTTCACGCTGGTTGCGACCGCGGGCACGGGGCGTGTCCTCGAGCGCCACGGCATGGCGGTCGAGCTCGTCCACAAGGTCGCCGAAGGCTACCGGCCGAACGTGCTCGACCTCATGAAGCGCGGCGACATCGCGCTCGTCTTCAACACGCCCGAGGACGGACGCGCCCGGCGCGACTCGTACATGATCCGGCGCACCGCGGTGACCCAGAACATTCCCTATTACCTCACGGTGGATGGCGCCCAGACGGCGATCGGCGCGATCGAGGCGCTCTTGAAGGGCGAGCCCGGGGTGCTGAGCCTGCAGGAGTACCACGGTGGCGCCTAGCGACCGACTGCTCGTCGCGCTCGACGTGGAGGGCCTCGGCGAGGCCGAAGCCCTGCTCGGCCGGCTGGAGGGCACTCTGACCGGCTGCAAGATCGGCTCGCAGCTCTTCACGGCCGCCGGGCCCGCCGCGGTCGAGGCCGCGAGGAAACGGGGCTTCCGCGTCTTCCTCGACCTCAAGTTCCACGACATCCCGAACACCGTCGCCGGCGCCGTGCGCGAGGCGACGCGCCTCGGCGTCTTCATGCTGAACGTCCACGCGAGCGGAGGCCTCGCGATGATGCGCGCGGCCGCGGAGACCGCCGGGAAGGCGGCGCAGGACTTCGGCGTCCCGCGGCCGCTCTGCCTCGGCGTGACCGTGCTGACGAGCCTCGACCGGCGGGCGCTCCACCGCGAGGTGGGCGTCGTCGCCAACCTGGACGCGCACGTGCTGCACCTGGCCGAGCGCGCGCGCGAGGCGGGGCTCGACGGCTGTGTCGCCTCGCCCCGGGAGATCCGCCTGCTGCGGATCGCGATGGGGCGACGGTGGGTGATCGTCACGCCGGGGATCCGCCCGGCTGCGTCAGCCGAGGAGGGCTCGCGTCCCCCTCGGGACTCCTCCGGGCGGAGCGACGACCAGGTGCGGGTCGCGACGCCGCGGCAGGCGCTGGCCGCCGGCGCCGACTATCTCGTCGTGGGCCGCCCGATCACCGCCGCCGCCGATCCCGCCGCCGCCGCGGCGGCCATCCTGACGGAGCTCGCATGACGGAACGCGAGACGCTCGCGCTCTACGAGAAGACCGGCGCCCTCATGCGCGGCCACTTCCGGCTGACGTCGGGCCTGCACTCCGACGTCTACCTCCAGTCGGCGCTCGTGCTCCAGTACACGGAGCACGCCGCCGCCCTTGGCGCGGCGCTGGCGGCGCCCTTCCGCGATGCCGGCGCCGTCACCGTACTGGCGCCGGCGATCGGCGGGATCCTGGTCGCCCACGAGGTGGCCCGGGCCCTCGGCGTTCGCGCGCTCTTCACCGAGCGCGAGAACGGCACGATGACGCTGCGCCGCGGCTTCGCCCTCTCGCCCGGCGAGCGCTGTCTCGTGGTGGAGGACGTCATCACCACCGGCGGCTCCACGCGCGAGGTCGTCGAGTGCGTGGAGAAGGCGGGCGGCGTCGTGGTGGGTGTAGGCTCGCTGATCGATCGCTCGGGCGGCGCCGCCCACTTCGCCGTCACGCGCGTCGCGCTGGCCACGGTCCAGGCCCGGACCTGGACGCCCGAGGCGTGTCCCCTCTGCACGACCGGCAGCCCGGCGATCAAGCCGGGGAGCCGGAGCTGATCACGGCAGCCTGATCGCGTGGTCGTCGCCGGCCATCACGGCGTGAGGAGACGAATCGAATGGTAGTCGCGAGCCCGGTGCCCGGCGACGTTTGTGAGCGTTGCCAGGGTCGCCGGCAACGCGGTCCTCTCCAGCGACGGCTGCAGAAGATGAAACTTCAGATCCGTGGTGTTGTAGAGATGGCGCGGCTCGAGCAGCGTGTAGGCTTGCGTGAGATCGATGTTCGCGAAAAACGCTGAGGCCTGTGTCGGATCCAAGCGAAAGAGCGTGGTGCCGCGGCCGGACGGCGCGAAGAAGGACGAAGACACCAGCGCGGCCGAGCCCGTTGCCGAGCCCAGGGTGTGGAAGCCGACGCCAAGTCCGGCGCCGATGAATTGCGCGCGCGAGAGGTCTGGATCCCACACGAGCAGATCGCCGAGGTTCCCGCGCGGGCGGGTAGACACGAAGCTCAGGGCGAGGAACACGATTCGCTGATTCCCTGCGACCGGCCGTGGGCGGACCGCTTGCAGCAACCGCCCGGGTCCCTGGAGCAGCTTCCCCAGCGGCTGCTGAATGCGCATCGCGCTGCACACGTTACTTGGGTCGCACGTGTAGACGAACAGAAAGTCGTCGGGCACGGTCGCTGGCTGGATCGTGTAGCGCCCCCGTGCGAGCATCGCCTGCCGGAGGTCCTCCCGGAGCCACCCGTCGAGGGACAGGCTCTGCTCGCCGTTGGCAGGCAGCGCGACGTCCGTGACGGTCCCGATCGTCCCGCCGACGCTGGTGGGGAGGATCTGCCCGGCGGCACGCCAGCCGGAATCTACCGTGGTGCCGTTCTGTGGGCCTCCCGAGTAGGTCAGCGTGGAATGCACATAGAACGTACGGCTGCCGAGGCAGCAGCTCCGGTCTATCTGATCGTCCACGACCTGCGAGTTGATGGTGACCGTTGGTTCGGCTGTCGAGGCGACCACCCTCCCCTGCTCGAGGTCGACGAGCGCCCAGAGCAGCGGCGTCACCTGCTCGGGGAGGTACGGCGCGATGGTCTTCGTGGTGTACTGTTCGGTGGCGCCGCTCGCGTTCACTTTGAAGACGGGAACGGTCACCGGAGCGACCTGCGGCTGGCTGAGGAAGACGCGGACCAGGCCCAGGGGTCGGCCGGCGGCGTCCACGCTGATGTCCCGGAGCTGCCAGTAGTACGGGGCGAAGACGGTGCCGATGTCCCAATTGTGCGGGAGGTCGAGCCGCACTGGGAAGCTCTGGTTGAAGGGAATCGTCTGCTCGTAGGCGACTTCGAAGGTGAAGGGGCTGAAGCTCGCGCTGCCCGGCCCGTACGATCCGTCCACGTCGGGGTTGTATGTCGGCGGAGGCAGCGGCACCCAGACGTACGTCGTCGCCTGTTCCGCACGCGCCAAGTGCTGCCGATACACGACCGTCTGCGTGAAGTTGACCGTCGTGAGCTGGACCGGCGATGGGAAGGCGACACGCTTGCGCTCCGTCACCACCACATCCGTCCCGCCCGAGAGGATGGCGAGTTCCGATGACCCCGGCTGGCGCAGGACGTCGAACACGGCCACGGTGGGCGGCGAGGCGGATAGCGGCGTCCGCGCGACCAGCGCACTGTCGGTGTCGCCCCACTTCACCACCTCGTACTGTGCGACGGTGAGCGGGCCCAACCCGGTGGCGAGGCCGAAGACGCCCTTGGGCGTCCGCAGCTTCCACTGCGTGCCGTCGTTGAAGACCTCCTCGACGCGCACGCCGCCGAGCACCTTGCCGATCACGCCCCCGGGGAAGGCGCCGCCCGGGCGCTCCTCGCCCAGCGCCCCCGTGTAGACGGCGACGAAACGCTCGGCGCCCTCGGGTGGAGCGACGGTGACCGCGGGGAGCGTGCCGCCTGGTTCGACGCGTCCCACTCCGACGCCCGAACTGGCCCGTTCCCGAACGCCGTCGGTGCCATCGGCGTAGACGGTCAGCGTCCCGCTGTCGAGCGCCTCCGCTGAGGCATTGGCGCCCACCAGTCGGAGCCCGCTCCCGTCGTCGACGAGATCCACGTCGAGCCGGCCGCGGAAGAAGTAGTCGAGCAGGCTGGCGGAGTACCGGACCGCGAGCGGCAGGAGCTTTGCCGCATAGTCCTCGTAGACCAGCCGGGTCAGTGTCAGCGCGTCTGCGGCCGGTTGCCCGAGGATCGCGGTCACCGGGTCGTAGAGGGCTGACTCCGCGACGAAGTGCCGGACCGTTTCACCCTCGAACGCCTTCTCGAAGTACCGGCGGACGACGGCGCCTTCGGGCTCGAAGAAGTCGGCGCCGAGGGCCGACCGCCGCGGGAAGACGAAGTCTGTGAAGAGGGTGTCGTCGCTCAGGAAGTTGCCGTTCGTGTACTCGGCGATGCCGAGCGACGGCAGCGTCAGCACCCCGAAGTTGCCGCCCAGGAACGTGTCCGAGTCGATGAGCCGAGCCACGGGCACGGACGCCTGGGGATGACCCGTCGGCGTGAACGCCGGGGCCGGACTGAACGGGGGACCAGCGTTCAGCAGGCTTTCGAAGCGCTGGCGCCGCGCCGAGCCCGGGGCTGCTCGCTGGAGCCTATCCACGTGGCGCTCGTAGCCGTCAAGGATGGGGTGGGGGTCGTTGCGCACGTGGGCGGGGACGGAGGCGTCCTGGACGAGATGCGTGAGGTGCCCCAGAGCCTCGAAGGTCGCGCCGAAGGCGCTCGCGCGATCCGCCGGAGCCGAGCCCGTGAGGGCTTTCAGGTACCAATCGCGCGCGTCTTGCCACGACCAGTTGCCGCCGCCCGCGATGCCGTGCTGCCCCGCGTTTTGCTGCCAGAGGGTGGACGACTGGAACCGGCCGAAGAGTCCTGCCCCATCCCAGGGCGCCGCGAGCGGGTTGTGGAAATGCCGGAGGGAGCGGAAGGACGGGTCGTCCTCGCGCTCAGCACCGTCCCCGATCAGTCGCGTCACAGGTAGTGGCGCGACTCTGCTAGGACTGAGAAATTTGTCGTCGATTCCGAAGGAAAATCCCAGTTCGGTCTGCAGCACGCTATCGAGGGAGGACACGCCCAGCCGGACCGCCCGCTCGGCGATGTCCCGGTGTGTGGGCGGCTCATACGCAGGCAGCGAAAGAGGCCCGCCGAAAACCAGCAGGAGCGCCAGGAGCGCGACCTGACGGCTCACTTGATTCTCCTTTCAGTTCCTGAAGCCGAGGTACGCCCGTTCCGCGTCAATGGCATCGAGCAATCGCTTGGTCTTGTCGGCGGGTGGTGTACCGTAACCCCAAACGAAGGTGCGATAGAAATTCATCCGCTCTTCCCTGGTCCTCAGCGGCTGAAGCTCGAGCATCATCCCTTCCTTCTCAAGCACCTCGCCAGCGTCCAGCTCCTCCCACTCTGGCGGCTTCTTGTCCCAGTCCTTTACGCGCCACTGTCCGTAGCCGGGCTTGAAGACCGTCACGTAGGGGCCCTGGATATAGGTGAACGGGTTGAGCGTGAAGGTCCGGCGGCGCCCAACTTCAAAGCGGCCGTCGGGACCCGTCACGGCCTCCTCAGCGTCGTGGTACTTCCCGCTCGGCCCGCCGAGGCTTCGCGTCATCTTGAGCCACACCAGCAGCACGACCACGCCCTCGACCGGCCGCCCCGTCTCGGCATCGACGATCTGCGCCTTCCACGGTCCTCCGGCCTCGCTCGTGGACGGCAGGCTGCCACTGGCGAGCGCGACCGCGAGCGCCAGGATGAGTACCGCACGCATCATGGCCGATCCCGACTTCAGAACATCTTCAAGCGCCATATTCCGTCCTCGTCGATGCTGAAGCGTACCTCGAAGGACTTCGCCACACCGCCGTCAGTGCGTACCATCGCGTAGAACGCCTCCCGCCCATCGATCTCGTCGAGCACCAAGTCTGTCAGTATGGTGTCGATCGTCGCCAAGCGCGGCGCGAGGAGCCGGAAGAGTGCCTCGTACCGCGGCCGGGACCGAGCGACGATGGTGGAGAGTGCCCGGGGAATGTCCCCGACCCGAAGCGCGTCCTTCAGGGCCTGCCATTTCGCATGCAGGAGGGCGTCGAGGCTGGCCCCGTCGAAGACGTTCACCACGGTCCGCGCGACCACCTGGGCGCTCTGCGGATCGGTAACCGTGACTCCGACGACGTAAATCCCCGGCTGGGTGTACGTGAAGGATTGACCGTCGAGCGTCGGGCCTGTGAAGTCCGTGGCGCCGTCGCCGTCAAGGTCGAGTGCAACCGTGGCGCCGGCCACGCCGAGAAGTGAGAAGGAGACACCGAGCGGCGCGGCGCCGCTCTCGGGCGTGGCACGAAGCGAGGGCCCTGCACCGGGTGTCACCAAGACATTCACGCTATGGCCCGCCGTCGCCCCCGTCTCGCTCGTGGCCAGCGCGGTGACCGTCGTCGGACCCGAGACGACGGGCATCTGGACGGCGAAGGCCGTGCCCTGCAGGGCGGCCGGGACGCCATTCACTGTGACCCCCACCTCCGCGCCGGCGGCGTCTACTGTCCCGCGCACGACGAGGTACCCCACGGGCGCCGTCGCGCCGTCGGTGGGCTCGGTGATTGTCACGCGGAGGGCGGTGATCGTGAAGCTTCGCTGTGCCGGCGTCGGATCCTCGTTCCCCGCGAGGTCACGCGCCTTGACCGCGAAGACGTGAGGCCCCTGGGCGAGGCCGGCGATCGTCGCGCTCGTTGCCGAGCCGAACGCCGACCAGGGCCCGTCGTCGAGGCGCCAGGCGAACGCGAGGCTCGCCGCCGGCGTCAGGTTGTCCCTCCCCGCGAAGGTGAACATGACGGTGGTGTCCTGCGTCGTCCCGGTCGGGCCGCCCGTGATCTGGCTGTCCGGAGGCGTGTTGTCCACGATGACGGTCCGACTCGAGGTCGCGCTGTTGCCAGCGCGATCGAAAGCGGTCGCCACCAGGGTCTGCGTGCCGTCGGCACTCGTGGCGGTGTTCCAGGTGGCCGTCGCGGCGGCGGCCGGCGCCGGCAGCGATGGTGCCACGACACCGCCGAGCACCTGGGTGCCCACGCCGAGCACGAGGCTGCCGAGCCCGCTGCCGCCGTCGCCGGCCTGGGCTTCGACGTGGACCGCCTGGCGGACGAACGCGCCGGCCGGTGGCGCCTGGAAGTCGAGCGACGGGGGGATGCCATCGTGGGTGATCCGGGCTTCGGCGGGCGCCGAGGTGAGGCCGTCGCCAGCGTGGCCAGTCGCGAAGATCTCGAGGAGGTTTCCCGCGTTGGGAGCCAGCGTCGCCGACACCGCGAACGCCCCCATGGCGTCGGCGGCGCCGACCACCGACGTCGTGTCATCGTTCAGGAAGACGTCGACACGCGCCGAAGGCTCGCTCGTGCCCCGCACGTTCAGGGTGGCTTGGTTCGTGAACGCCGGGAGCTCGGTGAGGCCGGGTGCGGGTAGTGCCATGAACCGCACGACCCGACCCGAGCGGCCGTCGGCCACGTAGAGGTTGCCGTCGGTGTCGAAGGCCAGCCCCGTTGGATCGTCGAGGTTGGAGGCGAACAGTGTCGCCGTGCCGTCGTGATGGAGCTTGCCGACGGCGCGCTTGGCTCGATCCTCGGGGAGGTCGAGATCCTCGGCCGTCACGTAGAGGGCGCCGAGGCGGTCGCGCGCGAGGCCGATAGGCCGCTTGAAGGTGTCGGAGGGGCCGAGCCGGGTCGGCGGCCCGGCGCTCCCGTCAGCGAGAATGGGAATCTGGAAGACCACCCCGTCCGCTCGCGGATCCTCACGCCGGCCACGGGTCGCCGCGTAGACCACACCCTCATCGGTGGCGAGTCCCTCAAGCTGCGTGAACCCCCCGGCGAAGAGCACGGTCCGGCCATCGGGGCCCAGGGTGAGGATCACCTCGGGCTCGGCCGACTCATCATCCGGCTTGGGATCAGCATCATGGGTGAGGCGGTGGGCGGCGACGAAGAGCCGCCCCGTGCCGCTGACTGCGAGCCAGCGGGGGTGTTTCATGTCGCTCATCACCGGGGTGCGCCGGCCATCGGCCTCGACTCGGACGACGCGGCCCGCTCGCTCCTCGGCGATGAGCAGTCGGCCGTCGAGGTCGAAGGCGAGCCCGATCGGGCCTCGGAGGCCGGCCGCCACCCGCACGCGCGTCTGATCGGGCGCGATCCGCGTCACCGTGCCCGCCTCCCGGTCCGCCACGTACACGTTCCCGGCGGAGTCCACCGCAACGCCCCACAGGCTGCCGAAGGCGGCGGCCGGGATCTCCACGGGCGCCAGCGCGGTGATCGGCTGCACGGGAGCATAGCTCGCCGACGGAATCAGCGCCGCCGCGAGCAAGAGCGACACGAGTCCGGCGAGTTGTCTCACACGGCGCCCCGATCAGCGGTCGGCGATCAGTCGGACCAGATCGTCCGGCGACAGGTAGGGGTTGAGCACGATGAACCGGGTCTCGTTGCGATCGTTTCCGACCGTTTCACCGGGAAAGAGGACGATGCCGGCCTTGCGATACCACCACAGTGCGGCAGAGCCGGGAAAGGCCAGGATCCCGCTGCCCGGGGGCCGACGCGCGATGATCAGGTGAATTGCCTCGACGCCCATGTCAATCGGCTGGCGACGCGCGTGCTCGAGCGACGGCTGCGCGAAGCCCGCTCCGGGGACGGGGAGCAAGAGAAGCGCACCGGCGAGGGCTGCCGCGAATGCTGCCTTGGGGCTCATGAGCCGCTGATGCCAGCAAGGTGCGGACCAGCATCGCGAGCGACGGGCGTCCGGCCTAAGTGGCTACGAGGACAACACTACGCTGGGATCAGCGACCTTGGTCCGCCGGACGGCTGCACGAATTCTTGTGCAGTCGTGCCACGAACCCGTGGTCACGGCGCCGGCGATCAAACCGGGCCGCCGGGCCAAGCCCGGACCGCCGTCCCGCTCAGCCGCCGAGGACGCGGTCGATCACCGGAGAATTCCGAACGCGCCGTTCTGGAGGAGGACGACCGCGAGCCAAGCAAGCTGGACGCCGACGAAGACCGCGAGCCCGCCCTCGCGTCCCGCCCGCGCCTGGACCCGGTAGTGGCAGAGGCCGCCGACCACCGCCACCGGGGCGAAGAGGGCGCCGTGGTACGTGCCCAGGAGCCCGTAGTGCAGCGCCAGCCCGCCCGCGAAGGTCCAGCAGAGGTACGCGCCGAGCCAGGAGGCGACGACCGAGAGGACGAGCGAGGCGCGCCCGAGCCAGTGCCTCATGCGCCCTTCCGGTACTCCAGCCGCCAGCGCAGGAGGCGTTGCTCCACCTGCTTGATCCCGAGCGCCATCACGATGCCGATCACGCCCAGCGCCACGAGCGCGACCATCATGTCGGCCGCGTTCAGCGTCCCGAGCGACTGGATGATCAGGTAGCCGAGCCCGCCGCCCGACTCGCCGCCGAGGAACTCGCCGACGACGACGCCGATGAGCGCGAACGAGATCGACGGCGTGAGCGAGGCGAAGGTCCAGGCGAGGGCCGAGGGCACGACGACGGTCCGCATGATCCGCCGCTCGGAGGCGCCGAGAAAGCGGGCCGAGTGGATCAGGTCGGGGTCCACGCTGCGCGCGCCCTGAAACGTGTTGAAGAAGACGATGAAGAACACGATCGTCCACGCCAGCACGATCTTCGCCAGGAGCCCGAAGCCGAAGATCATCGTGATGAGCGGCACCAGCGCGATGCGCGGGAGCGAGGTGAACGCGACGATGTAGGGCTCGAAGACGCGGGCGAGCCGGTCGTTCCGGCCGACGACGAGCCCGGCGGCGGAGCCCGTGAGACGCCCGCGACGGGCCGGCCGTCGAGCTCGACGGTCCCCGCCGAGGGCGCCACGAGGCCCCCGATCATGTTGAGGATCGTGGAGTTGCCGCAGCCCGAGGGCCCGACGATCGCGACGAACTCCTTGTCGAGGACCTCGAACGCAACATATTGACACTACAAGCAATTTCGCCCCATAATGACTGGATGACCCTGACCCCTGCCGCCCCGGTCCCGGTCCTGCGCAGCATGACAGGATTCGGCCGGGCCGAAGTCAGCGGGCAGACGCTGTCCCTCGTCGCCGAAGCGCGCTCGGTGAACCACCGACACCTCGACATGGCGCTCCGGCTGCCGCGCGTGCTCGCCGCGTTCGAGACGGACGCGCGCCGGCTCATCCAAAGATACCTCGAGCGCGGCCGCGTGGACGTCGCGGTCCAGCTCGGCCCCATGGCGGGCGCCCCGACGCAGCAGGTCAGCGTGGACCAGGCCCTCGCGGGTGAGTACGTCGCGCGAGCGCGCGAGCTCGGCCGGGCGTTGGGCGTGCCGGGCGACGTGACGCTCGCCTGGGTGCTCGAGCAGCCGGGCGTCGTGCGCCTCGAGGAGGCGGATACGCCGGCGCCGGAGGCGCTCTGGCCGCTCCTGGCGGAGGCGCTTGCGCGGGCGCTCGAGGCGCTCGTGGCGCGGCGGACCGCCGAGGGCGAGGCCCTCGGCGCCGAGCTCGGGGCGCTGCTCGCCGACCTGCGCGCTCAGGTGAAGATCATCGCCGCACGCGTCCCCGCGGCGCTCGCACGCTACCAGGAACGGCTGCGCGAGCGCATCCGGGCGCTCCTCGGGGAGGCCTCCGTGGACCAGGGCCGGGTGCTCACCGAGGTGGCGATCTGGGCGGAGAAGACGGATGTGCGCGAGGAGCTGACGCGGCTCGCCGCCCATCTGGAGCAGTTCGGCCTCGTCCTCGACCGTGGCGGGGCCTGCGGGCGGGCGCTCGACTTCCTGATCCAGGAGTTGAACCGCGAGGTCAACACGATCGCGTCGAAGGCGGACGACCTCGAGATCAGCCAGGCCGCCCTCGCCGCCAAGGGCGCGATCGAGAAGATGCGCGAGCAGGTGCAGAATCTTGAGTAGCGGGAACGGCGGGGGGCGGGGGGCGACGCGCCTGGTGAACGTCGGGCACGGCAACGTGGTCGTGGCGGACCGGATCGTGGCGATCGTCGCGCTCGACTCCCTGCCCGTGAAGCGGCTGATCGAGAACGCCAAGGGCTCGACGAAGCTCGTGGACGCGACGAACGGGCGCCGGACGCGCGCGGTCATCGTGACCGAGAGCGATCACCTGATCCTCTCGTCGCTCGAGCCCGCGACGCTGGCCCTGCGCCTCGCGGCGGAGCGGGGCGCGGCCGAGTGATCAAGCGCCGCGGCACGCTGTTCGTCGTCTCCGCGCCCTCCGGCGCGGGCAAGACGACCCTGTGCCGCGAGATGCGGCTGCGCCTGCCCGAGCTCGCGTACTCGGTGTCGGTGACGACGCGGCCGCCGCGGCCGGGCGAGATGGACGGCGTGGACTTCCGCTTCGTCGGCGAGGGCGCGTTCCACGCGATGCTGGCGCGGGGCGAGCTCGCCGAGTGGGCAACGGTGCATGGGAACCTCTACGGCACGCCCGCGCGCCCCCTCGAAAACGCGCTGGCCGCCGGCGCGGACGTGCTGCTCGACATCGACACGCAGGGCGCGGCGCAGCTCCGGACGCGCTATCCGGAGGCCGTGCTCGTCTTCATCGTGGCGCCGTCGATGGCGGAGCTGGAGCAGCGGCTGCGCGAGCGTCGCTCGGACCACGAGGGCGAGATCGCGCGGCGCCTCCAGCGCGCGCGCGAGGAAATCGCCCTCTGGCGGCGGTACGATTACTTGATCGTGAACCGTGACGTGAAGGAAGCGATGGAGCAGCTGGCGTCGATCATCCAGGCCGAGCGCTGCCGCACCGGGCGCCTCGGCCTGAGTTTCCCCGACCTGGAGGTACCCAATTGATGACGTTCCCTTCGCTCGAAGGCGCTCTGAACAAGGTGTCCAACCGCTACCTGCTCGTGGTGCTCGCCGCGAAGCGCTCGCGGCAGATCAACCGCGGCGCGATGCCGCGCGTGGAGACCCGGCACAAGAAGCCGACCAGCACCGCGCTCGAGGAGATCGCTTCCGCCAAGGTCGAGTACCGCGTGAAGGACGAGGGCGAGACCTCCAAGACATGAGCCTGGCGGGGCGGGAGCTGATCCTCGGCGTCACCGGGTCCATCGCGGCGTACAAGGCCGTCTACCTGCTCCGCGAGCTGACCCGGCTCGGCGCCGCGGTCACCGTCTGCCTCACCGAGCACGCGCGGGCGTTCGTGGGCCCCCTCACCTTCCGGACGCTCTCGGGCCGGCCCGTCCTCACGGACCTCTTCGACCCGCAGAGCCCCGACGCCGTCGAGCACGTCGCGCTCGCCGAGCGGGCCCACGCGGTCGTCGTCGCCCCGGCCACCGCCAACCTGCTCGCGAAGGCGGCGCACGGGATCGCCGACGACTTCCTCACCACGCTGCTCCTCGCGGCGCGCGGGCCCGTGGTGATCGCGCCGGCGATGGACGGCGGCATGTGGGAGCACCCCGCGGTCAGGGCGAACGTCGCGACGCTGCGGGCCCGCGGCGTCACGGTGCTCGAGCCGGATGCGGGGGCGCTCGCCTCTGGCCTGTCGGGCCGCGGCCGCTTCCCCGAGGTGGACGCGGTCATCGAGGCGCTCGAGCGCGCGCTCGTGCCGGCGCGCGACCTCGCCGGCGACCGCGTGCTGGTCACGGCGGGGCCGACGCGCGAGCCGATCGACCCGGTGCGCTACATCTCCAACCGCTCGTCGGGCAAGATGGGCTACGGCCTCGCGGCGGCCGCGCTCCGGCGCGGCGCCGAGGTGACGCTGATCTCCGGCCCGACCGCCCTCACGCCGCCGCCGGGCGCCGTCTTCGTCCCCGTGCAGACGGCCGAGGAGATGCGCGAGGCGGTGCTCCAGCACCTCCCCCCGGCGACGATCGTCATCAAGGCGGCCGCCGTGGCGGACTACCGGGCGAAGCAGGCGGCGGCCTCCAAGATCAAGGGCAAGCGCGACCTGACGCTCGAGCTCACGCCGAACCCCGACATCCTCGCGGAGGTCGCCGCGCGCCGCACCGGCGCCTTCATCGTGGGCTTCGCCGCCGAGACGCACGACGTCGCCGCGCACGCGCGCGCGAAGCTCGAGGGTAAGGGCATCGACCTCCTCGTCGCGAACGACGTGAGCCAGCGGGGCATCGGCTTCGATGCCGAGGACAACGAAGTGCTCCTGCTGGACCGCTGGGGCGGGACCCGCGCGCTGCCGCGGATGCCGAAGACGGAGGTCGCCGACGCGATCCTCTCCCACATCGTCGCCCTCCGCGCCGGCGCCCCCGCGAAGAAGACGCACGCCTAGCCGCATGGCCCGGGTGACCCCCCACGATGCGCTCGCCGACGCCCTCGGCGCGCTCGGCGCCACACTCCGCCACCACCGAGACCTCGGCGTCACCGAGCTGCCCCTCGAGGGCAGCTACCTCCTCGGGCCCGAGGAGACGCTGCAAGCCCAGGAGAAGGCGCTCCAGGGCTGCCGCCGGTGCCGTCTCTGCGAGGGGCGCACGACGATCGTCTTCGGCTCGGGCAACCCGCGGGCGGAGTTCGTCGTCATCGGCGAGGCCCCGGGTGCCGACGAGGACGCGCAGGGGCTGCCCTTCGTCGGACGCGCGGGGCAGCTCCTCACGCGGATGCTCGAGGCGCGGAAGGTGGAGCTCTCGCGCGACGAAGCGTTTGTGACGAATACCGTCAAGTGTCGCCCACCATCCAATCGCAACCCCGAGGCCGACGAGCTCGCCGCGTGCGCCCCGTTCCTCGCGGCGCAGCTCGCTGCGCTCCAGCCCAAGGTGATCCTCTCGCTCGGGAGCGTCGCCACGCAAAGCCTCCTCGGCACCAAGGAGCCGATCGGCAAGCTCCGCGGCCGCGTGCATTCCTACGGCTCCGCCGTGCTGATCCCCACGTTCCATCCGGCGTTCCTGCTGCGGAACCCCGGCGACGAGTACAAGCGCCTGGCCTGGGAGGACCTCCAGCTCGCCCGACGGGAGTACGACAAGCGCCGGACGCGCTAGAGATGATCGCGGACGTCGCGTTCGACGCCCCGGTCGCGCATCCCTTCTCCTACCGTGTGCCCGACGGCTGGACCGTGGCGCCGGGCCAGCGCGTCGTGGCGCCGCTTGCCGGCGCGGCGCGCGTCGGGATGGTCGTGGCGCTCCGCGAAGGCGCCGACGTCGATCTCAAGCCGCTCTCGCGTCCCGCCGACGGGGCGGCGATCCTCTCGCCGGCCCAGCTCGACCTCGTGCGCTGGATTGCCGACCAGAGCCTCTCGTCCATCGGCTCGACCTGCGCCGCGCTCCTGCCCCCACCGTCCGCCGACGCCCGCAGCGCGCCCCGGCCGGGTCGGCGCTCCACGCTGCCGGCGCCGGACAAGCCGGGGCTGCTGATCGGCGCCGGACGGGAGCGCCGCCTCCTCGAACGCATCGAGCAGGCGAGCGGAAGCGTGCTCGTGATCGCCGCGGACGTCGAGACCTCAGCGCGCTGGGCGCAGCGGCTCGCGAAGCTGGATCGCGTCGTCAGGCTCGACTCCGGCGTCGGCGACGCCGAGCGCGCCGCCGCGTGGCGGGCGCTCGGCGAGGGGTCGGCGAGGCTCGCGACCGGCACGCGCTCGGCGCTGCTGGCGCCGCTCCGGCCGCCGGCGATGCTCGTGCTGCTCGACGAGCACGAGCCCGCCCACAAGCCGCCCGGGCCGCCGCGCATCCACTCCCGCGAGGTCGTGCTCGAGCGCGCCGAGCGCGAGCGGTGCGCGCTCCTGCTCCCGTCGGCGACCCCGAGTGTGGAGATGTGGTGGCGCGCCGACAGCGGGCGCGCGGAGATGGTGGCCGCCGCGCCGGGCCCCTGGCCCGCCGTGAGCCTCGCCGACACGCGCGGGATCCTCCGTCGCGAGCCCCTGACGCCCCCCCTGGCCCGCGCGATCCGCGAGACGCTCGCCGCGAAGCGACGGGTGTTTCTCGCGGTCAGCCGTGCGAGCTCGTCGCTCGCCTGCGACGAGTGCGGCGCCGTCCTTCGCTGCGAAGCGTGCCTGCTGGCACTCGCCTACTCGCGCGCCGCCGCGACGCTCGCCTGCCGCCTTTGCGGCCGGCAGGTGCCGCTCATGGACACCTGCCCCACGTGCCGGGGCCGCCGCCTCTCCCCGTTCGGCTGGGGCGCCGAGCGCGTCGAACACGCGGTGCGCCGCCGGTTCCCCGACGCGAGGGTCGCGCGCTACGACCCCGACGCCGCCCGCGGCGCGCGCGCCGACGTCCAGCGCGCGGCCGCCGCCGCGGCCAACGTCGTCATCGGCACGCGCGGCGCGCTCCGGCTCTTCGGCCCCGCGGCGCTCGGCCTCGCGGCGTTCGTGTCACCCGACCAGTTCCTGCGCGTGCCCGACTTCCGCGCGGGCGAGCGCGCGTTCGCGTTCCTCTGGGCCGCGGCCGAGCGCGTCGGCGGCGGCGGCCGGATGATCGTCCAGTCGCAGCACCCGACCCACTACGCGTACGACGCGGTCGTGCGCCAGGACCTCGCGGGGTTCTACCGGTACGAGCTCAAGTTTCGCGCCGAGCTGGGGTACCCGCCGTTCCGGCGGCTCGCGATCGTCAGGGTGCGCGGGGGCGCCGGCGACGAGGCGCGGCGTCTGGCCGGCGCGATCCACGCGGCGCTCGGCGCCTCCCCGGAGCTCACCGCGTATCCGCCCGCGCCCGACCGGCAGAAGCGCGTCTACCGCGTCGTGGTGAAGGGACGCGCCGACCTTCCGCGGCTCCTCGAGGTGGCGCTGGCGGAGTTCCGGGGTCCGCGACCGCGGAGCCGCGGTATCATGGACGTGGAGGTCGACCCGGTCGAATGGCCGTTCTGAGAGTGAGAAGGTACGGCGATCCGGTGCTCCGGCGGCGCGCCGCGCCCGTCGAAGCGGTGACGCCGGAGATCCACCGCCTCATCGCCGACCTGACCGACACGATGTACGACGAGGTCGGTATCGGCCTCGCGGCGCCGCAGGTCGGCGTCTCGGTCCGCCTCATCGTCGTCAGCGACGAGGACGGGCGTGGCGTGCAGGCGCTCGTCAACCCGGTCATCACCGAGGCGGGCGGCCAGGTGACCGCCGAGGAGGGCTGCCTCTCGATCCCCGGCGTGTTCGCGCCGGTGACGCGCGCCGCGTGGGTGCGGGTCGAGGCGCAGGACGGCGACGGCCAGCCGGTCGCCATCACCGCGCGCGCGCTCCGCGCGCGGGTGCTCCAGCACGAGCTGGATCACCTCGACGGTGTCCTCTTCATCGACCGCCTCGACCCCGTAACCCGCGATCGCATCAAGCGGAAGATCAAGAAGGAAGGTCTCCGCGAGGACGCCCGCCACCACGCCTTCGCGCTTTAAGGTCCTCTTCTACGGCACGCCCGAGTTCGCCCTGCCGACCTTCGAGGCGTTGCTCGTCCGCCACCAGGTCGTGGCGGTCGTCACCCAGCCCGATCGTCCCGCTCATCGGGGCCGGCGGCTTACGCCGCCGCCCGTCAAGATGCGCGCGCTCGCCGCGGGGCTCCCCGTGCTCCAGCCCGCGCGGTTACGCGACCCGGAGTGGCCCGGGCGCCTCCGCGAGCTCGGCGCGGAGGTGGGCGTGGTCGTCGCGTTCGGCCAGATCCTCCCGCGGGCGGTCCTGGAGGCGCCCCGCCGCGGGTCCATCAACGTCCACGGCTCGCTCCTGCCCCGCTACCGCGGCGCGGCGCCGATCCAGTGGGCGCTGATCCGCGGCGAGACGGTGACCGGCATCACCACGTTCCAGATGGACGAGGGCATGGACACGGGCCCGCTCCTGCTGCAAGCGTCCACGCCGATCGGGCCTGAGGAGACGGCCGGCGAGCTGGCGGCGCGGCTCGCCGCCCTCGGCGCCCAGGTGCTTGTCGAGACGCTGGAGCGGCTCGACAGCCTCACGCCGACGCCCCAGCGCCACGCGGACGCGACGCTCGCCCCCCGGCTCAAGAAGACCGACGGCCATCTCGACTGGACCCGACCGGCACGCGAGCTCGTGAACCTGGCGCGCGGCTGCAACCCCTGGCCCGGCGCGACGGCACGGGCGCCCGCGGGGACGCTCACGATTTGGCGCGCCGCCGCCGTGCCCTGCCCGCCCGGGGCGCCGCCGGGCGCGCTCGTGACTGCGGCGCACGACCTCGCGATCGCGACGGGCGAGGGCGCGCTGCTCCCGCTCGAGGTCCAGCCCGAGAACCGCCGCCCGATGCCGTGGCCGGACTACCTCCGCGGCGTGCGGCTCGCCTCGGGCGCGCGCTTCACCACGCCGTGAGGGGCGCCGCGGCGGCGCGCGCGGCGGCCGCGCGCGTCCTCGAGCGCGTGGCCGTCGACGCGGCGTTCGCCGACCTCGCGCTCGAGGCCGAGCTGGCCGGGCGGAAGCTCCCGCCGCGCGACAGCGCGCTCGCCACCGAGCTCGTCTTCGGCACGCTCCGCTGGCAGCGCTATCTCGACTGGATCCTGGCGCCGCACGCCAAGCGCCGGCTCGCCTCGCTCGACGCGCGCGTGCTGGCGATTCTCCGCATGACGGCCTACCAGCTCGTCTTCCTCGAGCGCGTGCCGTCGTTCGCCGCGGTGAACGACGCCGTCACGCTGGCGCCGCGGACGCCGGGGGTGAAAGCATTCGTGAACGCGGTCCTGCGCTCCTTCGCGCGCCGGGGCGCCCGCGAGCGCGAGCCGGCGCCGCCGCGGGATGCGACCGAGGCGCTGGCGACGCGCTGCTCGTTCCCGACGTGGCTCGCGGCGCGCTGGGTCGCCCGCTACGGACCGGAGGACGCCGAGACGCTCATGAGAGCGATGAACGAGCGGCCGCCGCTCACCCTCCGCGCCAACACGCTGCGCACCACGCGCGAGGCGCTGGTCGCGCGCCTCGCGGCGGAGGAAGGCCTCGCGGCGCGCCCGACCCGCTGGGCGCCCGAGGGGCTGGTGGTGGGCCCGGGCGGGGCGCCGGGAGCCTGGCGCGCGTTCGCCGAGGGGCTCTTCGCGGTGCAGGACGAGGCCTCGATGCTCGTCGCGCGGCTGCTCGCCCCCGCGCCCGGCGCCACGAGCGCGGACGTGTGCGCCGCGCCGGGGACCAAGACCACGCACCTCGCCCAGCTCATGGAGGACCGCGGGCGCGTGCTCGCCTTCGACCCGCAGCCCGCGCGGCTGGCGCGCATCACGGAGGCGGCGGCACGCCTCGGGATCGAGTGCATCGAGCCGCTCGCCGGCACGGTCGAGGCGCTCGCCCCCGGGTTCCGCGAGGCCTGCGACGGCGTCCTCGTGGACGCGCCCTGCTCGAACCTCGGCGTGCTCAGGCGCAACCCCGACGTGAAGTGGCGGCGCGAGCCCGCCGAGCTGGCCGCCAGCGCCGAGCGCCAGCGCCGGATTCTCGACGCCGCCGCGACGATGGTGAAGCCGGGCGGGCGGCTCGTCTACGCGACCTGCTCGCTCGAGCCCGAGGAGAACGACGGGGTCGTCGCCCCTTTCCTGGCCGCGCATCCGGAGTTCAGGCGCGACCCGCCGGCGGAGTTCCCGCTCCCGCTCGATCCGGATGGCACGCTCCGCTGCCTGCCCCACCGCCACGGGACCGACGGCTTCACCGCCGTCCGGCTCCGCCGTGCTATAACAGCCCCGTGATCAAGATCGCGCCGTCGATCCTGTCCGCCGACTTCGCGGCGCTCGGGCACGACATCGCGCGCGTCGAGGCGGGCGGGGCCGACCAGCTCCACGTGGACGTGATGGACGGCCGGTTCGTCCCCAACATCACGATCGGCCCGGTCGTCGTCGGCGCGATCCGCAAGCGTACGCGCCTGCCGCTCGACGTCCACCTGATGATCGTCGAGCCCGAGCGCTACATCCCCGAGTTCGTGGCCGCCGGCGCCGACATGGTCACCGTCCACGCCGAGGCGTGCCCGCATCTCTCGCGCACGCTCGCCCAGATCCGCGAGCTCGGCGCCAAGGCGGGCGTCGCGCTGAACCCGTCCACGCCGCCCGTCGCGCTCCAGTACGTCCTCGACGACCTCGACCTCGTGCTCGTCATGTCGGTGAACCCGGGGTTCGGCGGCCAGTCGTTCATTCCGGGCGCGCACCGGAAGATCCGCGAGGTGCGCGCGCTGCTCGGCGAGCGGCCCGTGGATGTCTCGGTGGACGGCGGCGTGAAGGCGGATCTCGCGAAGGCGCTCGCCGGCGACGGCGCCACGACGCTCGTGGCGGGCTCGGCGATCTTCGGCGCCGCGGACCCGGCGGCCGCGGTGCGCGCCCTCCGCGATGCGGCGACGGCGCGCTGACGCCGTGGCGCTGCTCTAGCGAACCGCGGGCGGCGGCGCTACCTCCGCTTGAACTCGGGCGGGAGCTTCACCCACTGGTAGACGCCGGCGCCGGTCTGCTGGAGGGTCCAGCGCTCGGGGTAGTAGAATCCCGTCGTGGTCTCGGTGACGTAGTAGCCGGGAATCTGGACCGTCTGCTGCTCGGTCTTGGGCGGGACGCCGTCGGGAACCGGCACGTTCACCGTGAGCGAGACCGGCTGCGGCGGCACGGGGATGTACCGGACCACCTGACCGTAGTCGACGCGGCTCGTGCTGTTGGTGGCCCACGGCATGGCGGGGTGGGGGTTCTGGCTGAAGTTGCCCGGATTGTTCGGGGCACCCGGTGGGCCGCCGAGCGCAGGGGCGGACGAGGCGAGGACCAGAGACACTGCGACGAGCCACGCCCTGATCATCGTTGCCCTCCTCATAGCGCGAGTATACCGCGAAAGGCGGCCACGGACCGCGCTCCCGGTTGCTATTTCTCGCATGTTTCCGTAAAGTTAAGTTTTCCCATGCTTGACTCTCTGAGCACGAGACTGCAAACCATCTTCGACAAGCTCGGCGGCCGCGGCCGGCTGTCGGAGGAGAACATCCAGGAAGCGCTCCGCGAGGTGCGCGTGGCGCTCCTCGAGGCAGACGTCAACTTCAAGGTCGTCCGGACCTTCGTCGAACGCGTCCGGGGCAAGGCGGTCGGCCGGGACGTGCTCGCGTCGCTCACGCCGGCCCAGCAGGTGGTGAAGGTCGTCCACGACGAGCTGGTCGAGCTGCTCGGCGGCAGCGGCCATCGGCTCGCCCCCGCCCCGCACCCGCCGACGGTGATCATGCTCGTCGGGCTGCAGGGCCCGGGCAAGACCACGACGGCGGCGAAGCTGGCGCGTCTCTACGGAAAGCAGGGGCAGCACCCGCTGCTCGCCGCCGCGGACACGCACCGGCCGGCGGCGCAGGATCAGCTCCGGACGCTCGGCGACCAGCTCGGGATCCCCGTGGTCGGCACCGTGGGGCAGAGGCCGCTCGAGATCTGCCGGCAGGCACGCGAGGAGGCGGCCGCGCGCGGGCTCACACCGCTCATCCTCGACACCGCGGGGCGCCTGCACATCGACGAGGCGATGCTCGAGGAGCTCCGGGCGATCCGGCGGGAGGTGGGGCCGCACCACGTGCTCCTCGTGGTGGACGCGATGACGGGCCAGGACGCGGTCACCGTCGCCGACCGCTTCAACCAGGCGGTCGGCATCGAC
>JACPCG010000096.1 GCA_016179925.1 Candidatus Rokuibacteriota bacterium
CACGTCGATGTTGTTGAAGCCGACGGCCACGTTCGCCACGACCTTCAGGGTCGGCGCGGCGGCCAGGACCTCCTCGTCGATGGCGCTGATGATGTGACAGATCAGTCCGTCCTTGCCCCGGAGCCTCTTGACGAACTCCTCCCGGGGGAGCGGGGTCTCGGTGCCGTTATAGTCAATCGCCAGGGCCCCGGGAATCAGATCGAGGGCTTCCTTAGGCAAAACATTTGAAATTAAAATACTTTTTGGCATTCTCACCCTCCCGGATTTTTCCCCTTGCGTCGGCTACGCGGCGCCGCTAATATTAGCACTCGCCTTGACAGAGTGCTAACAGGTGAGTCCGTACATAAGTGAGGCCGTCATGGCCAAGCCGACC
Organism: Candidatus Rokuibacteriota bacterium; assembly: GCA_016179925.1. Lineage (GTDB taxonomy): Bacteria > Methylomirabilota > Methylomirabilia > Rokubacteriales > CSP1-6 > JACPCG01. Next base: position 374 of record JACPCG010000096.1, read on the forward strand.
GCCAAGAAGCCTGGGTCAGGACCAACAAAACACGAAGGAGGCAGAGGAACCATGAAGATTCGTCCGCTGCATGACCGCATCCTCGTCGAGCGGCTCGAGGAGAAAGAGGTCAAGAAGGGCGGGATCATCATTCCCGACACCGCCAAGGAGAAGCCGCAAGAGGCCAGAGTGATCGCCGTCGGCAACGGCAAGGTCACCGAGGAGGGCAAGAAGATCCCGCTCGACGTCAAGGCGGGGGACAAGATCCTCTTCGGGAAGTATTCCGGCTCCGAGGTCAAGATCGACGACAAAGAGTACCTCATCCTGCGCGAGGAAGACGTCCTCGCCATTCTCGAGTAAGGAGGAACGCGATCCATGCCGAAGCAACTGAAATTCGAAGAGGAGGCCCGGGCCGCCCTGCTCCGGGGCGTCAACATCATGGCGGAGGCCGTGAAGGCGACGCTCGGACCCAAGGGCCGCAACGTCGTCATCGACAAGAAGTTCGGTTCTCCCACGATCACCAAGGACGGCGTCACGGTCGCCAAAGAGATCGAGCTGAAGGACCCGTACGAGGACATGGGCGCGCAGATGCTGAAGGAGGTCGCCTCCAAGACCTCCGACATCGCGGGTGACGGCACGACGACCGCCACCCTGCTCGCCCAGGCCATCTTCCGCGAGGGGCTCCGCAACGTGACCGCCGGCGCCAACCCGATGGGGCTCAAGCGCGGCATCGAGGCCGCGGTGGCCGCGGTGACCGAAGAGCTCAAGAAGCTGTCGAAGTCCACGAAGGACAAGAAGGAGATCGCCCAGGTCGCCACGATCGCCTCGAACAACGACAAGACGATCGGCAACCTGATCGCCGAGGCGATGGAGAAGGTCGGCAAGTCGGCAAGGACGGCGTCATCACGGTCGAGGAGTCGAAGTCGGCCGACACGGTCCTGGACGTGGTCGAGGGGATGCAGTTCGACCGCGGCTATCTCTCCCCGTACTTCGTCACGGACGCCGAGCGCATGGAGGTCGTGCTCGAGGACGCGCTCGTCCTGATCCACGAGAAGAAGATCAGCGTGATGAAGGACATGCTGCCGCTGCTCGAGCAGGTCGCGCGGGCCGGCAAGCCGTTCCTCATCATCGCCGAGGACATCGAGGGCGAGGCGCTCGCCACGCTCGTGGTCAACAAGCTCCGCGGCACCCTGCACACGGCCGCGGTGAAGGCGCCGGGCTTCGGCGACCGCCGCAAGGCCATGCTCGAAGACATCGCGACCCTCACCGGCGGCAAGGCGATCACCGAGGACCTCGGGATCAAGCTCGAGAACATCAAGCTCGAGGACCTCGGCCGCGCCAAGAAGGTGGTCGTGGACAAGGACAACACCACGCTCGTCGAGGGCGCGGGGAAGGCCAGCACGATCGAGGGGCGCATCAAGCAGATCCGCGCCCAGATCGACGAGACGACCAGCGACTACGACCGCGAGAAGCTCCAGGAGCGGTTGGCGAAGCTGGCCGGCGGCGTCGCGGTGATCAAGGTCGGCGCCGCGACCGAGACCGAGATGAAGGAGAAGAAGGCCCGCGTCGAGGACGCGCTCAACGCGACCCGCGCCGCGGTCGAGGAAGGCATCGTGCCGGGCGGCGGCGTGGCGCTGCTGCGCTGCGCGAAGGCGGTCGACAAGCTGAAGGTCGAGGGCGACGAGAAGGTCGGCGCCATGATCGTCAGGCGGGCGCTCGAGGAGCCGATCCGCCAGATCGTCGAGAACGCGGGCGTCGAGGGCAGCGTGATCGTCGAGAAGGTGAAGAGCGAGACCGTGGTGAACCGCGGCTACGACGCCGACAGCATGGAGTTCGTGGACATGCTGCAGGCGGGCATCATCGACCCGGCGAAGGTCGAGCGCGTGGCGCTGCAGAACGCGGCGTCGATCGCCTCGCTCCTGCTGACGACCGAGGCGCTCATCACCGACATCCCGGAGGAGAAGCCGGCGGCGGCGCCGGCGATGCCGCACGGCGATATGTATTAATCTCGGAGGGGGCCTCGACGGCCCCCTCCGATGCCTCCCCCAGGATTCGATTGCGCCGGCAAAGCCGGCGCTCGAACCGGGGAGCGTGACTTGCGGCCCGCGCGATGCGCGGGCAGCGGCCCGGGTCGAAGGGGACGAGAGGGGGGTGTGAGCCCCCCGCTCCCAACCCAAGACGGCCCGGGCCGTATCTATTTCGCGGCGTTGACGTTGCGGGGGCTTTGGATGTTTGATACCGTTAGGCGCTCGACTCAGGATCGAAGGAGGTGAGTGAACTGCGACCCTACGAAATTCTCGTGATCGTCGATCCGCGTCCGACCGACGAGGAGGTCGCGGCGCTGCTCGAGCAGCTCGGGGAGCAGGTGAAGGCCCTCGGCGCCGAGGTCACCAAGGTCGACAACTGGGGGAAGCGCCGGCTGGCGTACGACATCCGCAAGCAGCGGGAGGGGACGTACGCGGTCTTCGAGGTCTCTGCCGAGCCGTCCGTGGTGAAGGAATTCGAGCGGCAGCTCCGCCTCAACGAAAACGTCCTGCGCTACCTCAGCACGCGGGTTCCGATCCGCAAGAAGGCTCGGCCGGCGAAAACTCAAGAGGTGCTTGAGGAGGTCGGTTGATGGCGAGCCTCAACAAGGTCTTCCTGATCGGCAATCTGACCAGGCCCCCGGAGTTGCGCTACACGCCCAGCGGCACCGCCGTGGCCGATGTGCGGCTGGCGGTGAACCGGAACTACACGACCCAGAGCGGCGAGAAGCGCGAGGACACGTGCTTCCTCACGGTCGTCGTCTGGGGCAAGCAGGCCGAGAGCTGCGGCGAGTATCTCGACAAGGGCAGCCCGATCCTGGTCGAGGGGCGGCTCCAGACGCGCGAGTGGGAAGGCAAGGACGGCCAGAAGCGGACCGTGATCGAGGTCGTGGCCGATCGGGTGCAGTTCATGGGGCGGGGCAAGAGCGCCGCGGCGCCGGCCGCCGTGCCGGCCGCCGGCGAGCCGTTCGCCGAGGAACCGCGGGCCGGCGGCGGCGACGATGTCCCGTTCTAGCGAGGAGCGAGGGAGGAGCGAGCCATTCCGCAAGCCCAGAAGCCCATCAAGCGCCGCCGGTTCGGCCGGCGGAAGGTTTGCAAGTTCTGCGCTGACAAGGTGGATCTGGTGGACTACAAGGACGCCCGCCGGCTCCGCACCTTCGTCAGCGAGCGCGGCAAGATCATTCCCCGCCGCATCTCGGGCAGCTGCGCCCGGCACCAGCGCCAGCTGACGCACGCGATCAAGCGCGCGCGCACCGTGGCCCTGCTGCCCTACCTGGCGGCGGACTAGGACGGGGGCGATGAAGGTCATCCTGCTGGACGACGTCACGAAGGTCGGCCGCCGCGGCGAGGTCCGCGACGTGTCCGACGGCTACGCGCGCAACTTCCTCATCCCGAAGAAGCTGGCGCTCTCCGCCACGGCCGGGAACCTCAAGAACCTGGAGCACATCAAGACGCAGCAGGAGGCGAAGGCGGGCCGGATCAAGGAGGACGCCGAGGCCCTCCGCGCGCGGATCGAGGCGCTCGTCTACGAGCAGCGGCGACAGGCGTCCGAGGAGGGCAAGCTCTTCGGCTCGGTCACCTCCCAGGACATCGTGGACTTCCTGGCGGGCCAGGGCGTGAAGGTCGAGCGGCGGCGGGTCCTCCTCGACGAGCCGATCAAGACGCTCGGCGACACCAGCGTCACGGTGCGGCTGCATCCCGACGTCACGGCGCAGCTCAAGGTCACCGTCGTCCGCGAATAGCGGTTCCCTGCGTGGTTGACCTCCCGTCCAGGATCCCGCCGCACAACCTGGACGCCGAGCGCGCCGTGCTCGGCGCGGTCCTCCTGGAAGGGCGCGAGACCCTGCCGCGCGTCATCGAGGTCCTGCGCCCGTCCGACTTCTACACCGAGGCCCACCGGTCCGTCTACACCACGATGCTCCACCTCTTCGACCGGGGCGAGCCGGTGGACCTCATCACGCTCAGCGAGGAGCTCCGGCGCGCGGACCAGCTCGAGTTCGTCGGCGGACCTGCCGCGCTGGCGCTCCTGGTCGAGCAGGCCTCGATCGCCGCGCACCTCATCGCGTACGCGCAGATCGTGCGCGACATGGCGGTGCTGCGCGAGCTCATCCAGACCTCGACGCAGATCATCACGCAGGCGTTCGAGGCGAAGGAGGACGTGCAGACCCTCGTGGACGACGCCGAGCGGAAGATCTTCAGCCTCGCCGAGCGCCGCCTGGAGGGGAGCGCGCTCCCGGTCGGCAAGATCCTCAAGAACACCTTCGAGTACATCGAGCGCCTCTACGAGCGGAAGGAGCACGTCACCGGCGTGGCGACGGGCTTCGAGAAGCTCGACCTGGAGACGTCGGGGCTCCAGCCCGCCGACTTCATCATCATCGCGGGCCGCCCGAGCATGGGCAAGGCCCAACCCCTCGACGCCCGGGTCAAGACGGTGACGGGGTGGAAGCGGATGGGCGATGTGCGCCTCGGCGACGAGCTCGCGTCCGTGGACGGCCGGCGCTCTCTCGTGAGCGGGATCTTCCCTCAAGGTGTCAAGCAGACGTATCGCGTGACCTTCTCCGACGGTCGCTCCACGGAATGCACCGGCGAACACCTGTGGCGTGTCCATTACCGGAGCTGGCCGGAGGCCCGGACGCTCAGCACCGACCGCGTGGCCGAGATGCTGCGAGCCAAGCGCTACCAGCACCGCCTGTGGGTCGAGGCGCCGTCGGGGCACTGGGGTCACCGCGAGCCGCTGCCGCTCGACCCGTGGCTCCTGGGCGCGCTGCTCGGGGACGGGAAGCTCTCGGGAAGCAGTCTCGTGTTCTCGACGGCCGAAGAAGAGATGCTCGAGCGGCTCGTCGCGCGGGCCACGACGGAGTTCGCCCTGCGCGCCGCCGGCGGCTACGACTGGCGGATCGTCCAGGCCGCGGGGGCCCACCGCAAAGGCGTCGCGGGTCCGACACCCAACAGACTCATGGACGCGCTGAGAGGTCTGGGCCTCTGGGGGATCCGCAGCGAGGAGAAGTTCATTCCCGACACCTACCTCAATGCCTCGCGCGAGGCCCGCTTCGAGCTCCTGCGCGGCCTCATGGACACGGACGGCTGGGTCGAGCGCTGGGGGAGCGTGCGGTTTTGCTCGACGAGCGAGCCCTTGGCGCGGAACGTCGCCGAGCTCGTGCGCTCGCTGGGAGGCTGGTGCTCCGTTCGAAGCAAGCGGACGACCTATACCTATCGTGGAAAGAAGACGGCTGGCCGGCGCGCCTACGTCTGCAATATCCACTCTGCCGAGCCCAAATCGATGTTCTCGCTGTCTGCGAAACGAGGTCGAGCGCTGTCGGCGCCGCGACGGACATGGCGGCCCGTGTTCCTCTCGATCGAACCCGCGAGGGTGACAGAAACCCAGTGCATCGCCGTGACCCATCCGTCGCGGCTGTACGTGACGGACGACTACGTGATGACTCATAACACGGCCTTCGTCCTCAACATTGCCCAGCACGTCGGCATCCACCTGCGCGGGCGCGTGCTCCTCCTCTCCCTCGAGATGTCGGCGCAGCAGATCGTGCAGCGGATGCTCTGCTCCGAGGCCAAGGTGGATTCGCAGGCGGTGCGGACCGGCTACCTCTCCTCGTCCGACTGGCACCGCCTGACCGCCGCGGCGGGGCGCCTCAGCGAGGCGCCGATCTTCATCGACGACAGCCCCGGGCTCACGGTGCTCGAGGCGCGCGCGAAGGCGCGGCGGATGAAGGCGGAGCACGGACTCGACCTCATGGTGATCGACTACCTCCAGCTCATGCGGGGCCGCGCCTCGATGGAGAGCCGCCAGCAGGAGATCTCCGAGATCTCCCGGTCGCTCAAGGCGCTCGCGAAGGAGCTGAACGTCCCGGTGGTCGCGCTCTCCCAGCTCTCGCGCGCGGTGGAGTCGCGGACGACGCGCGACTTCCGGCCGCAGCTCTCGGACCTGAGGGAGTGTGTCACGGGGGAGACCGTGGTCTGCCTCGCCGATGGACGGCGGGTGCCGATCCGCGAGCTCGTCGGGACTGCGCCCGAGGTACTCGCCGTCTCGCTCGCGGGGACCATCGTGACGGCGAAGAGCGAGCGGGTGTGGGGGGTGGGGACACGCGGCATTTCCGCGGTCCGACTCGCGAGCGGCCGGATGATCAGGGCGACCGCGGAACACCGGCTCCTCTCGGCGCAGGGATGGACGCCGGTGGAGCGGCTGTCAGTGGGTGACCGCCTGGCGATCGCGCGCCGGCTGCCAGAGCCGTTGTTCCCGGAGGAGTGGGCGGACAGCCGGGTCGCCCTCCTGGGCCATCTGATCGGGGACGGCAGCTACCTGACCCATCAGCCGCTCAGGTATACGACCAGCTCGGAGGAGAACAGCCGACTGGTCGCCGACGCGGCGCGCGAGGAGTTCGGTTGCCGCGTCACTCGCCACGCCGGCCGCGACGGGTGGCATCAGCTCGTCGTCAGCGGGAACGGGAACCGCTGGCATCCGGCGGGCGTCGGCGCGTGGCTCCGCGAATTGGGGATTTTCGGCCAACGGTCCTTTCACAAGCGGATTCCGGACGCGGTCTTCCGGCTGCCCAACCGGCAGATCGCGCTTCTCCTCCGACACCTCTGGGCAACGGCTGGGACGATTGCGCCCAGGCGTAGCGGGCGGGGGAGCCACGGCGTCTCGTACAGCACCAACAGCCCTGGAATGGCGAGCGACGTCGCGGCGCTCTTACTGCGACTCGGCGTGGTGGCAAGGATCTCGACCGCCCGCAAGAGAGGCTATCGCCCCGCCTTCCTTGTCGCGGTGTCGGGCGCCTCGGACCAGCGCCGCTTCCTGGATACCGTCGGTGCATTCGGTCCCCGCGCGCCGCAGGCGCGACGACTCGCAGCCTTGCTGGCCGACTGTCAGCCCAACACCAACGTCGATACGCTTCCCGTCGAAGACTTCCAGCGTGTGAAGGCCGTGATGCGCGAACACGGGATCTCGCAGCGACGGATGGCGGCGCTCCGGGGCACGGCGTACGGTGGAACCTCTCACTTCCGATTCGCGCCGTCTCGCGCCGTGCTGGGGCACGACGCGGAGATTCTTGACGACGAGGAGCTTCGCGCGCGCGCCGCCAGTGACCTGTTCTGGGACCGCATCGTCTCGATCGAACCCGGCGGCGAAGAGGAGGTCTTTGACCTCACGGTTCCTGGACCTGCCTCCTGGTTTGCGGACGGCGTCGTCAGCCACAATTCGGGCGCTTTGGAGCAGGACGCGGACGTCATCCTGTTCCTCTACCGTCAGTCCCTGTACAAGGAGGACCTCCCGCCCGAGGAGGCCAACATCGCCGACGTCATCATCGGCAAGCAGCGCAACGGTCCCGTGGGCACGGTCAAGGTCGTGTTCCTGCCGCAGTACGCGCGCTTCGAGAACGTCGCCGACCTCCACCGCCAGCCGCAGCCCTTTTAGTCACGCGTTCGCACCGCTCGGCGTAATATTGGCTCCGTGCGTCTCTACCGGCTGAAGCGGCTCTTCGTCGGCACGCCGCTGCCGACGGCCCAGGCGCGCCACGAGCGCCTCTCGAAGACGACCGGCCTGGCGATCTTCGCCTCCGACAACCTGTCGTCCGTCGCGTACGCGTCCGAGGAGATCCTCCGGGTGCTGGTGCTCGCGGGCGTCGGGGCCCTCGCGCTCGCCAGCCCCATCGGCGTCGCGATCGCGCTGGTCATCGCGATCGTCATCTACTCCTACCGGCAGACGATCCTGGTTTACCCGCAGGGCGCGAGCGACTACATCGTCGCCAAGGACAACATCGGTCCGGTCGCCGGCCTCACCGCCGGCGGGGCGCTGCTCATCGACTACACGCTCACGGTGGCGGTGAGCGTCTCCGCGGGCGTGGCGGCGCTGACCTCCGCCGTCCCGGCGCTGTTCCCCTACCGGGTCGTGCTCTGCGTCGCCGCGATCGGCCTGATCGCCGTCGGCAACCTGCGCGGCGTGCGCGAATCCGGCCAGCTCTTCGCCCTGCCGTCGTACCTCTTCATCGGCGGCTTCGTCGCGCTCATCGGCGTCGGCTTCGTCCGGTACGCGCTCGATGGCCCTCCGGCGGCCGTCCCGCCGGGGCCGGCGGAGCCCCTCGCCGGCGTCACGGCCTTCCTGGTCCTGCGGGCGTTCGCCTCGGGCGCGGTCGCGCTGACGGGCATCGAGGCGGTGGCCGACGGCGTGACCGCGTTCAAGCCGCCGGAGGTGAGGAACGCGCGCACGGTGCTCGTGATCCTCGGCGGGATCATGATCACGCTCTTCGTCGGCACCACGATCCTGGCGGATCTCTACGACGTCATCCCGAAGGACGAGGAGACGGTGGTGTCGCAGCTCGCGTGGCAGATCTTCGGCGGCGGGCCGCTCTACTACTACCTCCAGGTCGTCTCGATGCTGATTCTCGTCCTCGCCGCGAACACCGCGTTTGCTGATTTCCCGCGGCTGGCGTTCTTCATGGCGCGGGACGGATACCTGCCGCGTCAGTTCGGCAACCGCGGCGACCGGCTCGTGTTCTCGAACGGCGTGGTGATCCTCGGGGTGATCGCGATCGCGCTCGTCGTCGTCTTCCGCGGCAGCACCCACGCGCTGATCCCGCTCTACGCGGTCGGCGTCTTCACCTCGTTCACGCTCTCCCAATCGAGCATGGTCCGCCGGTGGGTCCGCACCCGTCCGCCCGGCTGGTGGTGGCGCGTGGCGATCAACGGGACGGGCGCCATGACGACGGCGACGGTGCTCCTCGTGGTCGCCGCCACGAAGTTCGTGGACGGCGCCTGGATCGTCATCGTGCTCCTGGGGCTCTTCATGCTGATGTTCCTCGCGATCAAGAGCCACTACGCGGACGTCGCCCGCCAGCTCTCGCTGGAAGACTACGGGGGGCCGCCCCCGATGAACCACACCGTCCTGGTGCTGGTCGGCGACCTCCACCGGGGCGTGGTCGAGGCGCTCCAGTACGCCAGGACGCTCTCGCCGGACGCCAAGGCCGTCTACGTCGAGCTCGATCCGGAGCGCACCCGGCGCCTGGAGGAGAAGTGGGTCAAGCACGGCCTCGGCGTGCCGCTCATCGTGCTCACCTCGCCCTACCGGTCGCTGCTCGGGCCGCTGCTCGACTACATCGACCACCTCCTGGCGCGCGAAGAAAACCACATGGTCACGATGGTGCTGCCCGAATTCATCCCCGCGCGCTGGTGGCAGCACCTGCTCCACAACCAGACGGCGCTGCTCATCAAGGGCGCGTTGCTGTTCCGCCGGAAGGTCACCGTGACCGACGTGCCGTACCACCTGAAGTCCTGACACCGACGTCCCGGACCACCTGAGACATCAGGGCGGCGCCGCCGGTTACTCCCCGGTGAAGCGCGCCGGGCGCCGCTCGGCGAGTGCCCGCACCCCTTCGGCGAAGTCCCGCGTGGCGAAGCACCGGAGCTGCGCGGTCACCGTCGCCTCGAGCTCCGTCCAGAGATCGGAGGCGAGCCCCCGGTTGATCGCTGCCTTGGCGGCGGCCAGCGCGCGCGCCGGGCCGCGCGCGAGCGAGCCCGCGAGCTCGAGCGCCGCGTCCATCAGGCGGTCGGCGGCGACCACGCGGTTGACGAGCCCGACGCGGTAGGCCTCGGCGGCGTCGATGATCTCGCCTGTCAGGATCATCTCCGTGGCCTTGGTCACGCCGACGAGGCGGGGCAGCAGGTACATGCCGCCGAGCGCCGGCACGCACCCGAGCTTGATCCAGACCTCGCCGAAGCGCGCGCGCTCGGAGGCCAGGCGGAAGTCGGCGGCGACCGCGAGCTCGCACCCGGCGCCCACGGCCGGGCCGTTGACTGCCGCGACCACCGGCTTCTCCATCGAGCGGATCGCGCGGACCGGCCGCTGGAAGGTCGCGTAGACGACCTCGCGCAGCCGCTCGGGCCCCATCGATGGAAGCTCGAGGAGGAACTTCGAGTCGCCGCCGGCGGAGAACGCCTGGCCCGCGCCCGTGAGGACGATGGCGCGCACGGTCGGATCGGCGGCGGCGGCCTCGAGCCGCTCGCCGAGGGCGCGCGCGCCCTCCATGGTGAGCGCGTTCAGCGCCTCGGGACGGTTGAGCGTGAGGATCCGGACGGCGTCGACGTCGCGCTCGAGGAGGTGGCTCATGGCCGCCAGCCTAGCCGAGCCTGAGGAGCGCGGCAACTCTGGTACACTTGATGGCCGCGTGACCAGCCGATGAACGTCCTTCTCGCTCCCGACGGCCCGCTCGATGCCGGCGCGACGCTCGCGCGCTACCACCTGTGGGGAGAAGATCCCGCGAGCCGCCTCGCGGGCCCGGCGCTCCTGCGCGTGCTGCGACGCGGGACGCGGCTGGTCGCGTACGAGGTCCGCTGCGGCGGCAGCGTGGACGAGCCGCGGATCGCGGTGCGCGTGCCCGGCGTCCGCGACCCGGCGCTCGGCGAGGCGGTCACCGCGGAGGTTCGCCGGCTCTTCGGTCTCGACTTCGACCTCGGCGGCTTCTACCGGATGGCGAAGGGCGATACCGCGCTCGCGCCGCTGGTCGAGTCGCTCCACGGGCTCCGGCCGACGCTGGCGCCGTCGCCGCTCGAGATGCTCGTCGGCTCGATCACCGCACAGCAGGTGAACCTCTCGTTCGCATTCGCGTGCCGGGCGCGGCTCGTGCGCCGCTGGGGCGTGCCCGTGGTGCTCGGACGCCACACCGTCTGGGCGTTTCCGGACGCCGCGGCGCTCGCGCGTGCACGTGTGCGGGACTTCAGAGCGCTGAAGTATTCGCGCCGCAAGGGCGAGTACATCCGCGACCTCGCGCGCGCCGTCGACGCGGGCGAGCTCGACCTCGGCGCGCTGGCCGCGGCGCCGAACGAGGAGGTCGTCGCGCGGCTCACGCGGCAGCGCGGCCTCGGCCGCTGGACGGCCGACTGGTTCCTCGCGCGCTGTCTCGGCCGCGGCGACGTGTGCCCCGCCGGCGACCTCGCGGTCCGCAAGGCGTTCGATCGCTACTACGGGCGCGGGCGCTCGCTGAGCGAAGAGGCGATCCGCCGCCGGGCGCGGGCGTGGGGCGACTACCAGAATCTCGCGGTCCACTACCTCCTCGCCGGCATGCGCCTCGAGCGCGGGGCGGCGGGGGGCGGCGGATGAACAAGTCGATCGGCCTCCGTATTCTGGGCCAGCCCGACCCGACCGCTCCCAAGGACGTGCACCTCGTCGGCCGCTATGCCGTGGGCGTGGACTGGGCCGACAACCACGGCTCGATCTATCCGTTCGAGCGCCTGCGCCGCGATTGCCCGTGCGGCCAGTGCGTCGCCCTCGAGACGCTCGCGCCGCCGATGGCGTGGCCGCAGGCGATCAAGAAGGCGGACGTGGGGCTCGCCGTGACGTGGGCCGACGGCCACGCGAGCCTCTACCCGTACGCGGAGCTGCGCGGGCTCTGCCGCTGCGCCGGCTGCACCGGCGGCCGCTGATGGACGAGACCGCCAAACGGCGTGTGCTGGTCGCGGTCATGCTTGCCATCTTTCTGGCGGCGATCGAGTCCACGGTCGTCGCCCTGGCGATGCCGACGGTCGTCGCGAGCCTGGGCGGCATCCGCTTCTACTCGTGGGTCTTCTCCGGCTACCTGCTGACCCAGACGGTCTCCATGCCGCTCTGGGGCCGGTTCTCCGACCTCTACGGGCGGCGTCCCGTCTACCTCGCGGGACTCGCCACGTTCCTCGTCGGCTCGGCGCTGTCGGGGACCTCGCAGGACATGGCCCAGCTCATCGCGTTTCGCATGGTCCAGGGGCTCGGCGCGGGCTCCTTGATGACGCTCGGCTACACGATCATCGGCGAGATCTTCGGCCTCGAGCGCCGCGCGAAGCTGCAGGGCTATCTCTCGGGCGTGTGGGGCGTCGCCTCGATGGTCGGCCCCCCGCTGGGCGGCCTCCTGACCGACCACGTCTCCTGGCGCTCGGTCTTCTACATGAACGTGCCGTTCGGCGCCGTCGCGATGGCGCTCGTCGCGACCGCCCTCGGGAGCGAGACGCGCCCCGCGCGGCGGCCGACCATCGACTGGCCGGGCGCGGCGTGCTTCACGACGGGGATCGTGCTCGTCATGCTGGCGCTCGTCGAGGCGAGCCGGGAGGCGGCGTGGTCCGGCGCCGGCGTGCTGGTCCCGTTCGCGGGCGGCGCGGCGGCGCTCGCCGCGTTCGTCGCCGTCGAGCGCCGCGCCCCCGAGCCGATCGTGCCGCTCGGTCTCTTTGCGAGCCGGATGGTCGTCGCGGCCGTGCTCACGCGCTCGCTCGCCGCCATGGCGATGTTCGGCGCGCTCGCGTTCGTGCCGCTCTTCATCCAGGCGGTGACGGGTGCCAGCGCCACCCGCTCGGGCGCCGTGCTCGCCCCGTTCGTCCTCGGCTGGGTCGCGCTGTCGGCCACGAGCGCCCGGCTGGTCCTGCGCGTCGGCTACCGGAGCGTCGTGATGGCCGGTGTCGCCTGCCTCACGGGGGCGTTTCTCCTGCTCGCGCGGTGGGACGCGGGGCTCGGCATGGTCGGCGCGATGCGCGACGTCTTGCTGGCGGGCGTGGGGATGGGGCTCGTCATCGTCCCGATGCTGATCGCGGTCCAGAGCGCGGTGCCGCGGAGCGACCTCGGCGTCGCGACCTCGGTGATCCAGTTCTCCATGTCCATCGGGGGCGCGGTGGGCGTCGCGGTGATGGGCACCGTGATGGCGCAGCGCCTCGCCGCGGGGCGTCCGCTCGTGGACGCCCTGCACGGCGTGTTCGTCGCTGGCCTCGTGGTGTGCGCGGGCGCCCTGGCCTCGGCGCTCCTGGTCCCGCCGGGGCGCGCCCAGGACCTCGCCCGCGCCGAGATGCGCGGCGAGCCGACGCGTGTGGGAGGATGATCATGGCAGGGGATGCGCCGCTGCTCGAGCGTCTCGCCCGGATGCCGCCCGTCTCCGCCGCGGAGGCGCTGACGCTCTTCGAGCGGGTCGCGGAGCTCCAGGGCGATCCCGTGATCGGCCCGCTCTTCGGCGTGGACGAGGAGGGCGACACCGTCGTGAGCCCGCTCGTCCCCACGGTGCTCCAGCAGTTCCAGGACAAGGCCGAGCTCACGTGCTACGGGGCGCTCCTCGAGGGGCTCACGGGCGTCTGGAATGCGGCGGTCCGCGCGGCGGTCGTGACGCGCCTGCGCGCGGCGGGCCTCCCGCCCGACGATCTCTTGCTGCGATTGCAGGCGCTCTCGCCGACGCTCGGCTTCAAGACCGAGAAGCCGGCGTGGGCGCGCGAGTGGCTCGCCGACCCGTTCGCGCAGGACACGCTGCTCGTGCAGCAGTGCGTGGTGCGGATGCTCCTGGCGCTCCGCACGCTGGCCGAGACGCGTGCCGCCGAGCTGACGACCCACGAAGGCTGATCACCGGAGGAGAGCGATGCACATCCACGAGCGGAACGCCGAGAAGAAGCGGCTGAACGGGCTCATGCTGAAGTCGCCGATGAAGGTCTACAGGGTCTTCGGCGACCTCGGCAAGCAGGTCTACGCCGACGGCGCCATCTCCAAGAAGCACAAGGAGCTCACGGCGCTCGCCGTCGCCGTCTCGCAGAACTGCTTCGACTGAATCGATCACCGCGTCGAGGAGGTCCTCGACCAGGGTGCCAGTGACCAGGAGATCGCCGAGACGCTCGACATCGGGCTCTTGATGGGGGGGACGCTGGCGGCGAAGTCCGTCCGCCACGCCTTCGCCGTTCTCGCCGAGCTCAAGGCGACGAAAGGGGCATGACCTTGGCGGCCATCCCGGAGAACTACCGCGATCTGTTCACCAAGAAGGCGTTCGCCCACCTCGCCACGGTCGGCCGGGACGGCGCGCCGCAGTCGACGCCGGTCTGGGTGGATTACGACGGCACGCACGTGCGATTCAACACCGCACGGGGCCGCGTGAAGGAGCGGAACCTCCAGCGGAACCCGAGGATCGCGCTCTCGATTCTCGACCCGGAGAACCCGTACCGCTACCTGCAGGTCCGCGGCCGGGTCGTCGAGACGACGGAGCAGGGCGCCGACGCCCACATCGACGCGCTCGCGAAGAAGTACCTCGACAAGGACCGGTATCCGTTCCGCCGGCCCGGCGAAGTCCGTGTGACCGTCAAGATCGCGCCCGAGAAGATCCAGGGCCTGGGCTAACCGCGGGTCGCGGTTGATCCAGCTCGAGGAGATCGCGAAGGCGTACGGCGGCCAGCAGCTCTTCAGCGGGCTCTCCTGGCGCATCCCCGACGGCGAGCGCATCGGGCTCGTCGGCCCGAACGGCGCCGGCAAGACGACGCTCTGCCGCCTGCTGGCCGGTGTCGAGGAGCCCGACGCGGGGCGCATCAGCCGGCCGCGCGAGACGACGGTCGGGTATCTGCCCCAGGAGGTCGGCGCCAGCACCGCGGGCTCGGTCCTCGCCGAGGCCCTCTCCGGCTTCGATGACGTCTGGCAGGTCGAGCGTGAGATGGAGGAGGCCGCCGCGGCGCTCGCGGCGACCCCGCACGGGCCGGACGGCGAAACGCTGACGGCGCGCTACGGCGACCTCCAGCACCGGTTCGAAGCGCTCGGCGGCTACCGGCTCGAGACGCAGGCGAAGGCCATCCTGGGCGGCCTCGGCTTCCGCCCGGCCGACGTCACGCGCCCGCTCGCGGAGCTCTCGGGCGGCTGGCGCATGCGCGCCGCGCTCGCGCGCCTCCTGCTGCTGCGCCCCTCGCTCCTCCTGCTCGACGAGCCGACGAACCACCTCGACATCGCGTCGCTCCAGTGGCTCGAAGGGTTCCTCGCCGGCTACGACGGCACGGTCGTCCTGGTCGCGCACGACCGCTACTTCCTGAACCGCATGGTGACGTCCATCGCCGACCTCGGCCCGTCGGGCGTCACCGTCTACCCGGGCGACTACGACGACTATCTCGTCCAGCGCGAGGCTCGGTACCTGCTGCTGCTCGCGCAGGCGCGGAACCAGGCCAAGCGCATCGCCGAGATCGAGCGGTTCATCGAGCGCTTCCGCTACAAGGCGACGAAGGCGCGGCAGGTCCAGAGCCGAATCAAGATGCTCGCGCGCCTGGAGCGTGTCGAGGTCGAGCGCGAGGCACGCGGGATCCGCTTCGCGTTCCCGCACCCGCCGCGGATCGGCCGGCGCGTCGCCTGGCTCTCGGGCGCCCGGAAGGCGTACGGCGACAACGTCGTGTACGCGGGCGTGGACTTCGAGGTCGACCGCGGCGAGCGCGTGGCGCTCGTCGGCCCGAACGGCGCCGGCAAGTCCACGCTGCTCCGCCTGCTCGCGGGCGTGCTGCCGCTCGACCGGGGCGAGCGGGCGCTCGGCGCCCACGTCGGGGTCCACTACTACGCCCAGCACCAGCTCGACGCGCTGACGCCGTCGCTGACCGTGCTCGAAGAGCTGGAGCGCGCGGCGCCGGAGCTCGGCCAGACGCGGCTCCGCACAATTCTCGGCACGTTCCTCTTTTCGGGCGACGCGGTCGAGAAAAAGATCGCCGTGCTCTCGGGCGGCGAGAAGGCGCGCGTCGCGCTCGCGAAGATGCTGGTGCGCCCAGCAGCGCTCCTCTGCCTGGACGAGCCGACGAACCACCTCGACCTCGCCTCGCGCGAGGTGCTGGACGCGGCGCTGGCCGGGTTCCCGGGGACGATCGTCTTCATCTCCCACGACCGCTACTTCATCAACCGCATCGCGACGTCGGTGGTCGAAGTCCTGCGCGGCACGCTCACGCGCCATCTCGGCGACTATGACGAGTACCTCGCCGCGAAAGAGCGCGCGGACGTCGAGGCAGCGCCGGGCGGGGAGGGGCGGGGGGGCGCGCGGAGTCCGGAGAGACCCTCATCCGTGGGTCCCCCCGCCGCTGCCGCCCGAACGCGCCACGCGCCGCGGGCGCGAGCGTCTCGGAAGGACCAGCCCAAGCGGGGGACGAAGGAGGTGCGCGAGCTGCGCCGGCGGCTCGAGGAGGTCGAGACGCAGATCCACGCGCTCGAGGCGCGGCTGGCG
This sequence comes from Candidatus Rokuibacteriota bacterium, assembly GCA_016179925.1. Lineage (GTDB taxonomy): Bacteria > Methylomirabilota > Methylomirabilia > Rokubacteriales > CSP1-6 > JACPCG01. Next base: position 16,329 of record JACPCG010000096.1, read on the forward strand.
GAGATCGGCGAGGCGCTGAGCGATCCCGCGCTCTACACGGACGGGGAGCGCGCACGCGCGGTGACGGAGGAGCGCAAGACGGCGGAGGAGCAGGTCGCGTGGCTCATGCACGAGTGGGAGGAGCTCTCGACCGCGCTCGCGCCCCATGAGTGACTTCTACGCCCCCCTCGACCCCGAGGCGCTCAAGCGCGAGCGCGCCCGGGCGCGCGAGCTGCGCGAGAGCCCGTGGTGGAAGCGCCGCGTCGCCGAGGGCGTCTGCTACTACTGCCGGCGGAAGGTCGGGCGTGCGAACCTGACCATGGACCACATCGTCCCGATGGGCCGCGGGGGCCGGTCGATCCGCGGTAACGTCGTCCCCGCCTGCAAAGAGTGCAACATCCGAAAGCAGTCGCTGCTGCCGATCGAGTGGCAGGACTACCTGCGCTCCCTCGACGCCCCGAGCGAGGATTAGTCTCGCGTCTACGCAGTCATGTCGACGATCGCGCCCCGGGGCCGACGGGCGCGGGCGCCAGGGGTCGCGGGACCACGCCGCACGCGTCCGCTGCCCCGTTGCGGCTGGGCTCCATCCGGGCGCGCGCCGTCCGCTCCCCCGGGACGGGCACGGGTCCCGCGACCCCTGGCGCCCGCGCCCGTCGGCCCCGGGCCGCGTGGCGGCCGTGGCGTACCATGATTTCAGCGACGGGACACTCGCGACGCCGCGGCAGCGCCACGCCGACCGTATCCGTTTGGCGTGTCTGAATCATTGGACGTTGACGCGTTTCGCCGGGGACGGGTTCAATGGCATTCGCTCGGGAGCACTCGAGTGAATGCGGTGAACCCGAAGATCTGGAGGAACGCTCATGAAGATTCTTCGCGCGCTGGTTGTCCTGCTCGCCGTGTCGTTCGTGTGGCTGATCCCGTCGCCGGCTGCCGCCGCACCGCCCGGCCGTTCGGAGCCGGTGCGCGCGACCGCCACCGGCGATCCCGTCAACATCAACACGGCGGACGTCAAGGAGCTGATGAAACTCGAGGGCGTCGGCCGCAAGGTCGCCGAGAAGATCGTCGAGTACCGCGAGCACCACGGGCGGTTCCAGAAGCCGGAGGAGATCCGGAAGGTGGAAGGCATCGGGAGCGGGCTCTGGGAGCGGAACCGCGCCCGCATCGTCGTGAAGTAGCCGCCGCCCGCACTTTTTCTTTGGAGCGCGGCGGGCCCGGTGTAGGATGAGGACAAATCGGCCGGAGCGACAACAGCGCTCCTTTGGCGTCCCCGCCGACAATCCCGTCGGCGGCTGACGCGGTCGAGCCCCGGGCCGGGAGTCGGCATCCGGTTCTGGGTAGGTGGGAACTGGGCCCGCGTGGTGGCCTTGCCGAGAACAGGAGGTGATCCAGCCGATGTGTACCCCTACGGTGATCTGTGAGGTGGTTGCCTCCTAGGCAGGGTCCACGCTAGCTCCGGGTGGAATTGCCTGGGAGTCCAGGCGCCACCGGCCCCGACGGTCCCGCCTCACCAGCGGGGCGGCGCGACGCGCGAGTGACGAGCTTCACGCGCCGCAGCCACCGTCGGGGCTTTTAATTTCTGCCGACCGCGCGCGCTCGGTCGTTCTCGTTGCCCGAGCCTGCCGCGCGTGGGACCGGGTGGCCCAGATGCCGCTCGATCGCGCGCAGCTGATCACTCTCCTCCGGCGCCGCGAAGCTGGAGGCCCGCCCGCTGGCCTCGGCCCGCGCGGTGCGGCCGATGCGGTGGATGTAGTCCTCCGGCGTCCCCGGCAAGTCGAAGTTCACGACGTGGCTGACCTCCGGCACGTCGATCCCGCGCGCCGCGATGTCCGTCGCGATGAGCACGCGGTACCGGCCGCTCCGGAAGCCGTCGAGCGCCTCGCGGCGTTGCGACATCGAGCGGTCGGCGTGCAGCCGTGTCGCCCGGTGGCCCGCCGCCATGACGGCGTGCGCCACGCGGTCGGCGCGGTGCTTGGTCCGCGTGAAGACGAGCGTCCGGCCGCGCTCCTCGTGGAGCAGCCTCAGGAGGAGCGGGGTCTTGCCCTGCGTCTCGGCGCGGTAGAGGACCTGGGTCACCTTGGCGACGGGCTTGGCGATCACCCCGACCTCGACCCGCATGGGCCGGACGAGATGCTGCCGCACGAGCGTCTCGACCTCGGGCGGCATCGTCGCGGAGAAGCAGAGCGTCTGCCGGTCGAGCGGTGCCACGCGCAGGATCCGCTCGACTTGCGGCGCGAACCCCATGTCGAGCATGCGGTCGGCCTCGTCGAGCACGACGATCCGCAGCGAGCCGAGGCTCACGGTACGGCGCTCGAGGTGATCGAAGAGCCGCCCGGGCGTCGCGACGATCACGGCGGGGCGTTGCTGGAGCGCGCTGAGTTGCGGCCCCATCGCCTCGCCGCCGATGAGAACGACCGTCCTGATGCCGTGCCCGCCGCCGAGCGTGTCGAAGGCCTCGGCGATCTGGAGCGCGAGCTCACGCGTGGGGACCAGCACCAGGGCGCGCGGCCCCGAGCCGCCCGGGGCGGCCGGGCGCGAGCCCGCCCCCGCGAGGCGCTCGATGGTCGGGATCGTGAACGCGGCGGTCTTGCCGGTGCCCGTCTGGGCGCAGCCGATCAGATCGCGGCCTTCGAGGATCGGGCCGATCGCCTGCGCCTGGATGGGAGTGGGAATGGAATAGCCCGCGCCGGCGATGGCGTCGCGCATGGCGGGCGTGAGCGGCAGATCGGTGAACGAACGGACCATGAGTGTCTGAACCTTTCGGGGTTGTCTGCTGGCTGAGCACCCGGGCCCGTTGCCGGGCCCGGGCGGGAGCGAACAGGGGGGAACTGCTTACTGGACCTTCCGGACGTTGGCTGCCTGAAGACCCTTCGGGCCGCGAGTCACCTCGAACTCGACCCGATCACCTTCGGCCAGACTCTTGAAGCCCTGGGCCTGGATGGCGCTGTAGTGGACGAAGACGTCCTCGCCGCCCTCCTGAGTGATGAACCCGTATCCCTTTGCGTCGTTGAACCACTTCACCTGTCCCTGAGCCATGCCTCGAACCTCTCTTTGGGGGTCTTCAAGCCCCTGGTTGCTCCCGCCATCGTGGCGGGGTTGCCTTCCGGAATTGGAAGGCAAACAAAAACGCCGCGGGGACTGGGTCCGCGCGGCGTGTGTCTCGATTCCTCACAATCCTTACCTGACTCCGTGTGTACCAGAACCAAAAGCAAGAATGACACGGCGCCTAGCGCAAGTCAATCGAATTTTATAGGTCGAGTGACGGGCCGGGAGCCGTGCTTGGTGCCGAGCCACCCGGGGATGGCGACCGAGAAGCGCCCGGCCGTGCCCCCCGCCACGACGATGTGAATCTCCTCAGGTGACGGGAACTTCGAGACCAGGGCGTCCGGCGGGGGCGGCGCCTTTCCGTAGCGCAGATTCGTGCCCTCACCGTGGTCGTCGTCGGGCAGGAGCGTCCCGTAGGGCACGCGCACGGTCTCCCAGAGGTGGCGCGCGAGCTGCACGCGGGTCCAGCCCTCATCCGCGAACGTGCGCGCGTGCTCGGGTCCGACGACCAGCATGGTGTGGGAGTAGAGCGGGAAGTGCTTGCTGTTCCACATGGAGGCCATGGACCAGCCGATCGAGCCCGCGAGCTGCCGCGCCGTGCGGCTCGCGTGGTCGGAGATGCCGTGCGGCGCCTCGCCCGCGAAGAGCGTCACCGCGCTGGTGCCCGCCGCCAGGCCCCGGCTCACGTGGAAGGGCGGCCACGGGCTCACCTCCTCATGCTCCGCGATGCAGTAGGTGTAGCGCCCGGGATGGCCGAACGTGGACATCGAGGTCTCGCCGGGCCTGGCGCCGCCGATGTTGATCATGCAGAGGCGCAGCGCCCGCCCGATCGTCGCGTTGGCGCGGTAGCCCGGCCCGAAGACGCCGAAGGAGCTGTTGAGGCCGAGGTGCCTGCGCACCGGGCCGTTGACGACGATGAGCGGCGCCGCGAAGTGCGTCGAGGTGGACATGCCGTGCAGGTTGAACGCGGGATCGCAGGCGCACTCGGCCGCCGCGAGCAGGACCGGGAGGTAGTCGGGCCGGCACCCGGCCATGACCGCGTTGATCGCCGCCTTCTCGACGCTGAGCCGGCCGTAGTTCGGCGGCATCTCACCGACGAGCTCGTCAGGCCCGCGGTGCGTGCCCGCGAGCATCCGCTCGACGCGCTCGCGCGTCGGCGGCACGACGGGAAGGCCGTCGGTGACGCCCTTCTCGAACCAGATCTCGAGCTCGTCGGCTGCCATGCGAGCGGCGGCATGCTATACCTGAACGGCATGGTTCGCCAACATCCAAGGAGCACGTCATTCTCCCGCTGCTCAACGTCGTGCTGATCTTCCTGCCCCTGATGACACAGTGCGGCTGGGACCCCGGTCCGGTTCGGCGTCGTGATGACCGTGAACCTCGCCCTCGCCACGATCGCGCCGCCCGTCGCCGTCAATCCCTGCCAGGTGTTGGTCATCGCCGTCCCCGCCCTGAGCCCCTGGCTCCCGACGCGTTGCGCAGCCGCTGATCGCCGGCGGTGACACGGTGACGATCGACGTCACGACCGGTGCCATCCTGAACACGACGACGGCGAGCCGCCTCCAGGCCGCCCGGGTCCTGGGCCCCCGGGCGATCGTCGAGGCAGCCGGGCTCGTCCCCCGGTCCGGCATGGCTCGGCTCCGGAACACGCTGAAAATCTGTCGTTTTTCTGAAATTCCCGACCTCGGCTCCCCCGTCACGAGACCGACGGTGGCCCTAAGGTCGCGGAAAAATGGACTTTTCGTTTGCCCCTGGCACGGACTGTGCTACTGTTAGGACGCCGTAGCACGAGCCGATCACTCGGACACGATGGAGTGCTGAGATGTTCTACAACCTGCTGGCCGGAATGTTCTCGAACGATCTCGCCGTTGATCTCGGGACCGCGAACACGCTCGTCTACGTCCGCGGCGAAGGCATCGTGCTCAACGAGCCGTCCATCGTCGCCATCCACCAGGCGGACCACTCGGTGCTCGCGGTGGGCCACGAAGCCAAGGCGATGCTCGGGCGCACGCCCGGCAACATCATCGCGATCCGACCGCTGAAGGACGGCGTGATCGCCGACTTCGACGTGACCGAGAAGATGCTCCACTATTTCATCTCGAAGGTGCACCGGCGTCGGACGCTCGTGCGCCCGCGCATCGTCGTCGGCGTGCCGTCGGGGATCACGCAGGTCGAGAAGCGCGCCGTGCGCGACTCGGCGATGCAGGCGGGTGCGCGCGAGGTGTACCTGATCGAGGAGCCGATGGCGGCGGCGATCGGCGCCGGGCTGCCGATCCAGGAGCCGGGCGGCAACATGATCGTGGACGTCGGCGGCGGCACCACGGAGGTCGCCGTGATCTCGCTCTCGGGCATCGTCTACGCGAAGTCGGTGCGGATCGCGGGCGACGAGATGGACGAGGCGATCATCCAGTACATCCGCAAGCACTACAACCTGCTCGTCGGCGAGCGGCGCGCCGAGGAGATCAAGGTGACGCTCGGCTCCGCGTACCCGACGGGCGGC
>JACPCG010000097.1 GCA_016179925.1 Candidatus Rokuibacteriota bacterium
ATCTGGAAGCCCGACCGGCTCCCCGCGCTCCTCGCCGCCTCCGACGTCGTCGTCATCGGGCTCCCGCTCACGAAGGCGACCCACCACCTGTTCACGCGCGATCTCTTCCGGCGGATGCGCCCGAGCGCGATCCTCATCAACGTCACGCGAGGCCCGATCGTCTTCGGCGACGATCTCCTCGCGGCGCTGGAGGAGGGGCTCATCGGGGGCGCCGGGCTCGACGTGACCGACCCCGAGCCGCTGCCCCCGGATCATCCGCTCTGGACGCACCCGCGCGTGATCGTCACGCCGCACACCGCGGGCGGCTCGCCGCGCCGGGCCGGACGCGTGATCGCCACGTTCTGCGAGAACCTCCGGCGGCTCCGTTCGGGCGAGCCGCTCCTGGCCCTCATCGACAAGCGCAAGGGGTACTGAGATGAAAGGCGTCGTCTTCCTCGGCAACCGGAAGCTCGAGCTCCGCGACTTTCCCGACCCGACGCCGGGCCCCGGCGAGGTCGTCCTCGCCATCAAGGCCTCGGGCATGTGCGGGAGCGACCTCCATCCCTACCGCGCCGTCGGCAACGCCGCGGCGGCGCTCGGCCTCGGCGGGAGCGGCGGGCCCGTCATCGGCGGCCACGAGCCGTGCGGCGTCGTCGCGGCGCGCGGCGCGGGCGTCGCGGAAGAGGACGCGCCGCTCGACCGGCGCGTGATGAACCACCACTACAAGGGCTGCGGGCGCTGCAAGCACTGCCGCGTGGGCTGGTCGCAGCTCTGCCCCCACGGCATCGTCGTGTACGGCATGACCGGCCACGGCGCGCACGCGCCCTACATGAAGGTGCCGGCCTACACGCTCGTCCCGCTGCCCGACGCGCTCTCGTTCGAGGAGGGCGCGGCGATCTCGTGCGGCACGGGCACGGCCTACGGGGCGCTCAAGCGGCTGGAGGTCTCCGGGCGCGACACGCTCGCCGTCTTCGGCCAGGGGCCGGTCGGGCTCAGCGCGACGATCCTCGGGAGCGCGATGGGCGCGCGCGTCATCGCGGTGGACATCGCGCGCGAGCGGCTGACCCTCGCGCGGGAGTTCGGCGCCGACGCGGTCGTGAACGCGAAGGAGACCGACCCCGTCGCGGCGCTCCGCGAGCTGACGCGCGGTGAAGGCGTGGAAGCGTCGATGGACTGCACGGGCAACCCGGACGCGCGCGTGGCCGCCGTGCGGAGCGCCGCCACGTGGGGGCGGGTCTGCTTCGTGGGCGAGGGCAACACGACGACCTTCGACATCAGCCAGGACATGATCCGGAAGCAGCTCACGCTCCACGCCTCGTGGACCTTCTCGACGGTGGGCCAGGAAGAGTGCGCGCGCTTCATCGCCGGCCGCAAGATCCGGCTCGAGCGGCTCCTCACCCACCGGTTCAAGCTCGAACAGGCGGACGAGGCCTACCGGCTCTTCGACACGCAGACCACGGGCAAGGGCGTCTTCGTGTTCTAGCAGGCTGCTGAAAAAGGCCCAGCTGCGGCGTTGGCGCCCTCGGCCGCACGCTCAACGTACAGGGAGTACGCCTCGCATGCGGCCAGCGGGCGCCGCCTTGCATCTGGACCTTTTTGAGCAGCCTGCAAGTTTGTCAGCAGCCTGCTAGCCGAGCGGCGGACGGCGGGAGGCCCACGGGCGCGCGGCCTCGTAGGCCGCGGAGGCCTGGAGCACGGTGAGATCGGCGAACCGCCGGCCCACGATCTGCAGGCCCACGGGCAACCCGCCGGGCGTGAATCCTGCGGGCACGGTCGCAGCGGGCTGGCCGGTGAAGTTGAACGGATAGCTGAACGAGGCCCAGCCGAGCCAGTCCCACGCGTGCTGCGGCCAGCCCTCGGGGTTCAGCCGCCCGACGGGGAGTGCCGCGACCGAGGTCGTCGGCGTCAGGAGGAGCGCGTACTTCTCGAAGAGCGGCCGCACGCTGTCCCAAAAGGCGAACTTCCGCCCGCGCGCCTCGACGTAGTCCACGACGCTGTAGCGCAAGCCCTCCTCGATGCAGGCGACGAGCCCCGTGTCCATCCGGTCCCGCCACCGTGGGAGGTACTGGGCGTAGTTCCCGGCCTCGTGGGCGCTCCACATGCAGCGGATCAGGTCGTGCGAGTCGGCGAAGGCCGGCTTGACCTCCTCGACGGCGCAGCCCAGTTCGGCGAACGTGCGCGCAGCCTGCGTCACGACCGACGCCACCTCGGCGTCCACCCGAAGCCCGCCCAGGTCGGGGCTGAACGCCACCCTGAGCCCCGTGATCCCCTTGTCGAGCAGCCCGAGGTAGTCCTCCGGGGCGCGCTCGAGCGAGGTGCGGTCCCAGTCATCAGGGCCGGCCATCACGGCGAGCATCAGCGCCGCGTCGGCGACCGTCCGCGTCATCGGCCCAACGTGCGAGGTGTAGTCGCTGTTGGAAACGGGCCACATCGGGACGCGGCCGTAGGTGGGCTTCAAGCCGTAGATGCCGCAGAACCCCGACGGGATGCGGATGGAGCCCGCGCCGTCGGAGCCTTGATGGAGCGGCCCGAGGCCGGCGGCCGCGCCGGCGCCGGCGCCCGCGCTCGAGCCGCCCGTGGTCATCCCGGTGTTCCAGGGATTGCGCGTGATGCCCGTCAGCGGGCTGTCGCCGATCGCCTTCCAGCCGAACTCGGGTGTCGTCGTCTTGCCGACCATGATGCCGCCGGCCGCGTGGAGACGCCGCACGAAGGGCGCGTCCACCTCGGGCACGCGCTCGGCGAAGATGAACGACCCCGACATCGTCTTCACGCCCCGGGTGAAGTGGAGGTCCTTGATCGAAAACGGAATCCCGTGGAGCGGACCCAGCGGCCCGCCTTGCATCACGGCCTGCTCGGCCGCGCGGGCCGCCTGGAGGGCGGCGTCCGACGTCAGCGTGCAGAAGGCGTTGACGACGGGATTGAGCCGCTCGATCCGCTCAAGCACCGCGCGCGTCAGCTCGACGGGCGAGAGCTGCTTCGCGCGGATCAGACGCGCGAGCTGCGTGGCCGGCGTGTAGCAGAGGTCCGTGGCGTTCATGACGTCCTCCGGTGCCTGGACGGCTACTTCTTCGAGATGAGGAAGCGACCGAGCGCCAGATGCTGGAGGCCGGAGCGCTCGAAGGTGTCCACCGCGTCCTGGGGCGAGCAGACGAGCGGCTCGCCGTGGAGGTTGAACGAGGTGTTCAGCACGGCGCCGATCCCCGTGCGCGACTCGAACTCGCGGATGACCCGGTGGTACGCCGGGTTCCACGCCTCGTCCACGATGTGGGCGCGCGCCGTCCCGTCGTGAGGGTGCACGGCGGCGACGATCTCGTCGCGCCGCTTCGGGTTCGTCGGGAAGGCGAGCATCATGTACGGCGAGGCAACCCCCTTCGGGTTCAGGAGGTAGTCGGCCTCGCGCTCCCGCAGCACGCTCGGCGCGAACGGCATCCAGAAATCGCGGTTCTTGATCATCCGGTTGATGAGCGGGACCACCCGGTGATCGGAGGGGTTCGCGAGGATCGAGCGGTTGCCGAGGGCGCGCGCGCCGAATTCCATCCGCCCCGCGCAGCGGGCGACGATACCGTCGGACACCAGTAGCTCGGCGATCTTCTCCTCGATCGCAGCGGGCTCGCTCACGCGGTGGCGCGCCGCGAGGTCGCGGGTGCGGATGACCGCCTCCACCTCGGCATCGTCGATCCCGGGCCCGAGGTACGCGGAGCCGAAGGGGCGCGGCGCCGGCGCGACACGCTGCCGGGCGCAGAGGTCAAGGTAGCCGAGGTAGGCTGCCCCGACGGCGTTGGACTCGTCGCCGCACGACGGAAAGACGAACAGCTCCCTCACCCACTCTTCCTGGGCGAGGAGCATGTTCGCCTTCACGTTCATGAAGACGCCGCCGCCGAGCGCCAGGCGTTCAGCGCGGTAGCGCCCGCGCGCGAGGCGCGCCCACCCGAGGAGCCATTCCTCGAGGAGCCGCTGGGCGCCGCCGGCGATCCCGTCGAAGCGCAAGCCCAGCGTCGCCTCCAGGAGCGCCCGGTAGGGAGCCGAGGGAACCCGGGCCGCTCGGCGTCGCCTCGTGCCGCTCGAGCGTGGTGCCGCGCGCGCTCGACACGGTCGCGCAGAGCCCGTCGCCCGCGTTGTCGTGGGTGAGGACGAGCGCGGGCCGGCCCGCGAACGGCGAGCCGAAGTAGGCCGCCGCCGCGTGGCACGTGTGGTGGTCCACGATGCTGACGCGCTCGGAGCCGATCCGGAGGTGCTCCGTCACGTGGGCGCGCCGCTCTCCGTCCGTGAGCGCCGCCTTGCCGGGCGCCGGATCGAGCAGGCCGAGCTTCGCGCCGAGCTTGCGCGCGCGGCCGCCGAGCCCGCGCCGGGGTGGGAGCAGCCGCACGCCGTAGTACTGCCGGGTGTACGCCTCGTCGCGCATCACGCGGTTCATCCACTCGTAGGAGGGGATCCGCGTGCCGGCGAGGACGGCGAGGTCGATCGCGGAGGGCGCCAGGCGCAGCTCGCGGAGGAGCGCGTCCACGGCGCGCTTCGGGTAGCCCGCGTCGTTCTTCAGCCGCGAGAAGCGCTCCTCCGACGCGCAGCCGACGATCTCGCCGTCGCGCAGGATCGCCGCCGTCGCGCAGTGGGTCTCGCTGATCCCGAGCACGATCATGCCGCGGCCATCTTATCAGACGGGCCGACGCGAACGGCCGGCCCGCGTTCGCCGTCTGACGCCGCCGTTCTCGGGAGAACTGACTCCAACACGGGCGCGGGCCGGGAGCGCGGTGCGGGGTCCGCCGGCCCGTCCCCGGCCCCCGATCGCGAGTCGACTAGCGTCCCGTCGCTGAAATCACGTCAAGTGGCCCCGGCGCCGACGGACGCGGGCGACAGGGGTCGCGGGACCCGTTCCCGCCCCGGGAGGGGCGGACCTGGCGCGCCCGGCTGGAGCCCAGCCGCAACGCGGCAGCGGACGCGTGCCGCGTGGTCCCGCGACCCCTGTCGCCCGCGCCCGTCGGCGCCGCCGCGCGCTCGCGAACATGAGTTCGCCGACGCGACGCTAGCCCTTGCCGAGGGCGGCGACGATCGCGCGGCAGAACGCCGGCAGGTCGTCCGGGCGGCGCGAGGTGATGAGGTTGCCGTCCACGACGACCTCCTCGTCCACCCAGTCGGCGCCGGCCGCGACGAGGTCGTCCTTGATCGAGAAGAAGGACGTCGCCCGCCGGCCCCTCAGCACGCCCGCGGACACGAGCATCCAGCCGGCGTGGCAGATCGCCGCGACCACCTTCCCCTGCTGAGCCGCCTCGCGCACCAGCTTCACCATCGGCGCGTGGCGCCGCATCATGTCGGGCGCGTAGCCGCCCGGCACGACCACGGCGTCGAACTCGACGGCGCTGACTTGGTCGGCCTGGACGTCCACGTTCACCGGGTAGCCGTGCTTGGACGTGTAGGACTTGGCGCCCCCCGCGCCGACCACCTTCACCTCGGCGCCCTCCTCCTTCAGCCGGTAGTAGGGCACCCAGAGCTCCATCTCCTGGTACATGTTCTCGGACAGGATCGCGATCCGCTTGCCGGCGAGCTTCATCGGGTCTCCTCTCAGGACTTCTTCGACGTCTTGGAGTAGAACGTGCCCACGAGCGGGCGCATCTCCCGGTTGCCGCACTTCGGACAGGCCGCCTCGCCCTTCTCGCGCTCGCGGATGGACAGGGTCATCGACACTTCCTTCTTGCACTTGTCGCAGTAGAACTCGTAGAGAGGCATGCTCGCTCCTCCTCTCCCGTCCAACGGGATTCAGCTGAGATTCACGACGACTGATTTTACCTCGGTGTACTCCTCGATGCCCTCGTGGCCTCCCTCCCGCCCGAGGCCGGACTCCTTGAACCCGCCGAACGGGATCTCGTGGGTGTAGCCCGCGGCGTCGTTGGCTCCGACGAGCCCGTACTCGAGCTGCTCGGCCACCCGGATGAGCCGGGTCATGTCGCGCGTGTAGAAGTAGGCGGCCAGCCCGAACTTGGTCGCGTTGGCGCGCCGGATCACCTCCTCCTCGGTCTCGAACGTGAGGATCGGGGCGGCCGGCCCGAAGATCTCCTCCCGGGCGATCGCCATGTCGTCGGTCACGTCGAGGAGCACGGCGGGCGCGTAGAAGAATCCCTTCGCGTACGGCTCACCGTCGAGGTAGTGACCGCCGGTGACGAGCCGGGCGCCCCGCTTGACGGCGTCCTCGACCAGCGCGTGGACCTTGGCGCGCGTTTCCTCGTTGATCAGGGGGCCGATCTGGGCGCCCGGCTTGAAGCCCGGCGCGACCCGGAGCCGCGTGACCGCGTCGATGAACGCCGGCACGAAGCGGTCGGCGATCGACCGCTGGACGTAGATCCGGTTGGCGCAGATGCACGACTGGCCGGCGACGCGCAGGAACTTCATCGCGACGGCGCCGTCGAGCGCCGCCTGGAAGTCCGCGTCCTCGAACACGATGAAGGGCGCGTTGCCCCCGAGCTCGAACGACAGCCGCTTGATCTGCCGGGCCGCCGCCGCCATGATCCCCTTGCCCACGCCCGTCGAGCCGGTGAAGCCGATCTTGCGGATGAGCGGGTGGGTCAACAGCTCCGTGCCGACCAGGCCCGAGCGGTTGGTCGTCAGTACGTTGAACACCCCCGGCGGCAGCCCGGCGTCCTGGGCGATCTTCGCGATCGCGAGCGCCGTCAGCGGCGTGGCGGAGGCCGGCTTGAGCACGACGGTGCAGCCCGCCGCGAGGGCGGGCGCGATCTTGCGCGTCACCATCGTCGCCGGGAAGTTCCACGGCGTCACGGCGGCCACGGGCCCGATCGGCTGGTGCAGCACCCAGTACCGCTTCCCGGGCTGGGGCGACGGGATCCACTCGCCGGTCAATCGCCGCGCCTCCTCGGCGAACCAGCCGAAGTAGCCGAGCGAGAACTGGACCTCCTTCTTCGCCTCGTCGAACGGCTTGCCGTTCTCGAGCGTGACGAGCCGCGCCAGGTCGTCCCGCCGCTCCTCCATCAGCTCCTGGATCTTGAGAAGGACCCGGCCGCGATCCTTGGGCGCGAGGAGGGACCATTCGCGGAAGGCCGCGTGCGCCGCCGTCACGGCGCGCTCGACCTCGGGCACGGCGCCGTTGGTGACGCGGGCGACCACGGAGCGGTCGGCGGGATTGACGACGTCGAACGTCGCCCCGCCCTGGGCGAGCACCCATTCGCCGTTGACATACATCCGCTCGACGTCCGCCATGCGCGGCCCTCCCGTGCTCCCGGGCGTTCGCCGCCCTTCCGCGCCGAGAGCCTACGCCCCGGGGCCGCCGCGCGCTAGACGCGATGCGCCATCAGCCGGAGGGGAGGTCCGGACCGCTCTCGTCCCGGGGCCGCGTCAGGGGCGACCTGGAGCAACGGGGGAGGATCTCGGGACGTCCGACGCGACGACGCGCGTCACCGCCTGGCGCCGCCGTCGCCATAGCGCAGAGTTCGCACGAAGTCGTAGACCAGCATGACGACGACGGCGACCACGATGATGGTAAAGGGCAGGTCCCTGATCCACCACGCCAGAAAGCCCAGGAACACCAGCAGCATGGCAATGCCGACGAGACCCGTGACGAGGGTCATCATGACGATTTCCTCTTCCTGGGACGCAGGGAACCGCCCCGGCGGGCGGCTGGCCCCTTCTGGCCGCGCCGACGTCTCCCGCTCCCCAGTGTCGCGACGAGCCAGCGAGCGGTGCGCAAGAGGCGCGCATCGGCGTCCCGACGTCCAACCAGCTGCACGCCGAGTGGCATCCCCGCCTCAGACCACAACAGCGGCAACGTCACCGCCGGAGTACCCAGATAGGTCCAGAGGGTGCAGAAGATCGGATCGCCGGTGGTCTCGAGTCCGCGTGGTGCCTCGCCCGGGGCTGCCGGTGTGAGAATCGCGTCGAACTCGTCGAACACCGGACCGAGCGCGACGTTGAGTGACGGGATGCCCGCGACCGCGGCAGCGTAGTCGACCGCCGAGTCGCGGCGGCCGCGCTCGATGGCCCCGCGGAGCGCCGGGCTGAGGCGGTCGCGGCTTTTCTCGTAATCGCGACGGAGATTGTGCGCCATCTCGACTTCCATGACCGTGCGGTGCATCTCGACGGCGCGCGCGAAGCTCGCGCCGAGCTCGACCTCGGCGACCGCCTCACCCAGCGCCTCGACGAGCTCGGCGAAGGCCTCGCGTGTCACGGGCTCGGCGTGCTGCCAGACCGGCGAGCGTACGAAGGCCAGGCGCGGCGGCAGCGGCGGCTCCGACGCGGCCACCGCCGCGAGCGGCGGACGGGCGACGGGTCGCGTGTCGGAATCGTCCTCGTCGAAGCCGACGAGCGCCTCGGTGACGAGCGCCGCGTCCGCGACCGTGCGCGCGAACACGCCGACGTGATCCAGGGCGCGCGACAAGAGCAGCGCCCCGGATCTTGGAATAAGGCCGTGGGTGGGCTTGAAGCCGACGACGCCGCAGAACGCGGCCGGCCGGATCACCGACCCGTTGGTCTGCGAGCCGACGGCGGCCGGCACCATGTGCGCCGCCACCGCCGCGGCCGAGCCGCTGGAGGAGCCGCCCGGCGTGCGGCCGGCATCGTGGGGATTCGTGGTCTTGCCGGGCTGACGATACGCGTACTCCGTGGTCACGGTCTTGCCCATGATCACGGCGCCCGCCGCGCGCAGCCTGGCGACGACCGCCGCATCCCGTCGCGGCGTGCGGCCCGCCCAGAGTGGCGACCCGAGCTCGGTCGGCATGTCGCCGGTATCGAAGATGTCCTTGATGCCGACCGGCACGCCGTGCAGCGGCCCCAGCGCCTTGCCCTGCTTGCGATGCCGGTCGGCGGCATCCGCCTGCTGCATGGCGTGGTCGCGGTCGAGAAACACCCAGGCCTGGACCTTCGATTCGACCTCGTCGACCCGCTTGAGGCAGTCGCCCACCAGCTCCGCCGAGGTGATGCGACCCTCCCGAATGTCCGCCGCCGCTTGGGTGAGCGACAGGGCGCACAGGCTCATCCGGAGCGGTCCCTCGCCGCGCGGCCGGCGCGGCTCACCGCGGCGTGTACAGGTAGTCCGGCAGCCACAAGGCCAACGCCGGAAAGACGTAGACGAGCACCATGGCCATGAACACCATCCACACGAAGGGCAGCGCCCCCCTGAAGATATCCGCCAGCGCGACGTGCGGTGGAGCGACCCCCTTCAGATAAAACGCGGCCATCGCCACGGGCGGCGTGTTGAAGGCGGTCTGGGTGTTGAGCGCGACCAGAATGCCGAAAAAGATCGGGTCGACCTTGAAGTCGTCGAGCAACGGCAGGAAGATCGGGACGAAGATGATGATGATCTCGGTCCATTCCAGCGGCCACCCGAGCAGGAAGATGATGAATTGAGTGAGGATCAGGAACTGCACCGTCGACAGGTTCAGCCCGAGGAAAAATCGCTCGATCAACCCCTGGCCGCCGAGAAGCGCGAACACGGACGCAAAGGTCCATGACCCGATGAACAGGAAACAGACCATGGCCGTCGCCCGCGCGCACAGGAATACGGATTCCTTCAGCATCTGGAAGTTGAGCGCCCGATACGCGCCGGCCAGGACGAGGCTGGCGAGCGCGCCGCCGCCTGCCGCTTCCGACGGCGTCGCCAATCCGAAGAGGATGGCGCCGAGCACCGAGAGGATCAGGACCGCCAACGGAAAGAACGAGGTCAGCAGCAGGCGCATCACTTCGCCGAATGGAACGTCGGTCTGTTCCTTGGGCAACTTGGGGCAGAGCGCCGGATTCAGCATCGCCCGCAGCATCACGTACAACACGTAGAGGCTCGCCAGGATGAATCCTGGAATCATGGCGGCGGCGTAGAGCTTGACCGCCGAGATTCCGGCGGTGGCCGCATAGACGATGAGCAGGATGCTGGGCGGGATCAGGATGCCGAGGCAGCCGCCCGCGCACACGACCCCCGCCGCGAGCTTGGTGTCATAGCCGGCCCGCAGCATGGCGGGAAAGGCCAGGAGCCCCATCAGCGTCACCACCGCCCCGACGATCCCCGTGGCCGTGGCGAACATCGCGCACGTGAGAAGCGTCGCCACGGCCAGCGATCCCGGGACGCGCTTGGCGGCGACCTGCAGCGAGTGAAACAGACGGTCGAGGATATTCGCGCGCTCGACCACGTACCCCATGAACAGGAACAAGGGCACGGCCGTCAGCACGTCGTTGGACGTGACCTCGAAGGTCTTCTGGACCAGGAGCGTGAAGATGCGGTTGTTGAAGAAGTCCTGGCCGGGCGTGTAATAGGCGTAGTAGCCGAAGCCCACCCCCATCGCGATCAAGGTGAAGGCGATCGGATAGCCGAGCATGATGATGAAGATGAACAGGCCCAGCATCAAGAGGCCGACCTGGGGATCGGTCATGCTCGAGGCCCCGGGCGAGCGGGCGGCGCCTGTTCGCCGTGCTCGGCGAGATATTGCTTCTCGCGGAGGACGACGGTCTCGATCTCCTCGACGTCGTGAAGACGCTGCGGCCATTCGCCCGAACGGATGCACAGGACGCAGCGGATGATCTCGGCGACCCCCTGCGCGAGGAGGAGCACCCCGGTCACTGGGATCAGGGCCTTGAGCGGGAACACGGGAACCCCGGCAGGGCTGAAGATGCTCAGCTCTCGAAACCGGATGGCGCGCTCCGCGAAGCCCCACCCGGAGTAGATCCAGGCCCCGACGGCGGGAAGGAAGAACACGATGTAGAGCACGAGATCCACCGTGGCCTGCACCCGTGGCGGCCAGAAGCGGTAGAGCACATCGCCGCGCACGTGTCCGTTGCGCGACAGGGTATAGGCGCCGGCCATCAGGAACATGGCGCCGTAGCTGATGTAGCTGATGTCGAAGGCCCAGGTCGTCGGCCTCCCCAGGACGTAGCGCACGAAGACCTCGTAGCTGACGCCGAACGTGAGCACGAGGATCAGCCAGGCGAACGCCTTCCCGACCCAGGTGCTGAGCGAGTCGATGAAGAACAGAAACCGAGTCATGTCCCCCCTACACAGGCTCGGGCGGCGTGGATCCACGCCGCCCGACCGGAACGAGCACGATCAGTGCCGACGAAGGGGCTACAGCTTCAGCTTGCCGAAGTGATGCTCGTAGGCGACGCGGTAATCGGCCGAGTTGAACAGCCCGTAATAGACGACGCGCTGCACCCACGCCTTCTGCGAATCCATCACCTTCTTCATGAATGGGTCCTTGCCGAGCGTCTCGATCAAACCGTCCCAGGCCTTGATCTGAGCCTCGAACACGTCCTTGGGCGTCCGGATGACGTTCACCTTGTCCTTGCTGATCAGCTCCTGGAGGTCCTTCGAGTAATAGTCCATCCCCTTCCACTCGTTGGCGGAGGAGACGGCCTCGGCGGCGTACTGAAGAATGGCCTGATGCTCCTTGGGCAACGAGGTGAACTTGGACTTGTTGAACATGATCTCGAAGTACTCGGTGGCCTGATGGTAGCTGCCCAGCATGTAGTTCTTGGCCACGTCCTGGGCGCCGAAGCGTGAGGCCCATGGCCTGGAACAGGTCGGCGGCCAGGCCCACCGTGCGGTACTTCAGCCCCTTCAGGTCGGCCACGCCCCGCACCGGCTTCTTGAACCAGCCGAGCGGCTGGGTCGGCATCGGCATGGCGAAGAAGCTGATGATGTTGAGCTTCATGATGTCGCTGAGCAGCTCGTTGAACAGCTCGCGCCCGCCGCCGTTGTGGATCCAGCCGAGTCCCTCATTGGCGTTGAAGCCGAACACCGGGCCGGTGCCGAACAGCGACGCGGCCTTGTGCTTGCCGTACCAGTACACGGTCACCGTGTGGGCGGCGTCGATCTGTCCCCCATGGACACCCTCCTGCACCTGGAAGGGGTGGACGACGGAGCCGCCGACCAGATAGTCGATCCTGAGCCGCCCGCCGGCCATTTCGTTGACGCGCTTGACGTAGTCTTCGGCGAATTCGTTGAACACGTCCTTGGCGCCCCACGAACCCTGCATCTTCAGGGTGACCGTCTGGGCACGCGAAACCTGTGGCATAGCGATCGTGGCCGCCCCGGTCAGGGCGGCACCCGCGAGGAACTTGCGTCGGGTCGTGGCAGTTCGATTCCGTGCTGTGGTCATGGCTGAGGTCCTCCCATGGTTGACCGCGGCCTTCGCCGCTCACTTGGACGAGATACCGATCTCACGCGCTTCGTTTCGCCGCAACTCGTCGCGTCTGGAACAGCGGTCCACCCCCGCTATCGTTGGCCACCAGCTCTCTCGTGCCCCGCCACCTAGCCTGGGGCACTGCCCCCTGCCAGAGCACAGGCACCATAAGAGCAACATCAAGGCTTCCCAACCGTAGCCGTACCAGGCGCCCCGTATCTAACGCAGGGAGAGCGAAGGGCATCCTGCGCCAGGAACGGCGGCGCTGTCAAGGAGCACGGCGTGTGGCGGCGGCCGTCAGCGGGCGGTCAGGGTGAGGCTCAGGCGGCGCTCCCCACGTCGGACCGTGAGCCTGAGCGGCCGCTCGGCACTCGCCTCCGCGAGCGCCTCTCTCGTTGCCTCACGCGTCACCACCCCCTGATCGTTCACCTGGACGATCACGTCGCCCACCTCCAGGCCCGCGCGCTCGGCCGGGCTCCCCTTCACGACGACGGCCACGGCCGTCGGGGTCTCGCACGACAAAACCGAACTCGGCGGCGATCCGTTCCCCGACGATCGCCCGGGGCATGGCGGCGAGCGTCACCGCGACGCGCTGCCGCCCCTCCGCGCGGAGCACGGTCAGCGGGGTCTCCCGCTCGATGGGCGCCGCGGCGATCAGCCGCTGGAGGAGCCGCGTCTCGGTGACCGGCCGGTCGTCGAAGGCGACGACGATGTCCCCGGCTCTGAGGCCGGCCTTCTCGGCGGGCGCCCCCTCGATCACCTCGACGATCACGACGCCGAAGCCCTCGCGGATCCCGTGCCTGGCCGCGATCTCTTCCATCTCCTGCTCCGAGAGGTCGCGGATGCGCACGCCGAGCCACGACCACTGCCGCGCGTCCGCCGCCGACGCCAGCGCGCCGATCAGCAGTAGCGCCACGATCGCCACGCGGCCGAGAGCGAGGGTGCGCGCCGGCGCGGCGCTCACCCGCGTCCCCGCAAGAGCTCGTTGACGAGCTGGTCGAGCGCGCGGGACAGGCGGTCGAGGCGGTCGGCGACGTCGAGCGTCTCCAGCAGCTCCTGGCGGAGGTCGGCGTCCGGGATGACGGCGGAGGCGATCCGGTCGGCGATCGCTCCGGGCGGCTGCCCCTCGGCGAGCGCCGTGTCGAGGAGGTCGGCCGGACGGTCGAGCGCCCGCAAGAGCCGCCCGCACGCTCCGCGGATCCGGCCGACGACCGGCGCGACGTCGGTCGCGGGCGGGACATCCTCGAGCCGGTGGGCCGTGACGAGCCGGTAGAGCGTGTCGCTCGGCTTCTCGCTCGCGAGGCGGACCCGGCAGTCGCCCTTGAGCAGGATGTTGTAGCGGCCCGTCGCAAGCCGCTCCCAGCTGACGATCTCCCCCGCCCCGGCGACGGCGTGGACGGCGGGCTTGCCGGCGTACGTCGTCTCGTAGCCGGGGCGGAGCCTCACCACCGCGAGTCTCCGGTCGCGGGCGAGCGCGTCCATGACCATCGCGCGGTAGCGCGCCTCGAAGACGTGGAGCGGCAGGAGCGTGTGCGGGAAGAACGCGACGTCGGGCAGCGGGAAGATCGGGAGGATCAGCGCCGGCGTCGGGCTCGGCACCGGATCAGCTGATCGTCGGGAGCGGCCCGAGCGCGGCGAGCTGGTCCAGGCGCTTGCGGACCGCCTCGGCGAGCTCGCGGAAGGCCTTGGCCTGCGGCGAGTCGGGCCGGCGGATCGTGATCGGCGAGCCCTCGTCGCCACCCGCGCGCGTCTCGGGGTCGAGCGGGATCTGCGCGAGGAGCGGGATGCCGTACTCCTCCGCGATGCGCCGGCCGCCGCCCTCGCCGAAGATCGCGTAGCGCGGCACGTTCAGCCGCTGGAACATCCCGATCGCCTTGCGCACGTCGAGGAGCGCCACGTCCTGGGGCGTCGTCACCATGACGACGCCGGAGAGCGGGATCACCTGCGAGAGCGAGAGCTGGGCGTCGCCGGTGCCGGGCGGCATGTCGAACACGAGGTAGTCGAGCGCGCCCCACATGACGTCCCGGAGCATCTGCTGGATGAACGAGTGGATCATCGGGCCGCGCCAGACGAGCGGCTCCCGGTCGTTCACGAGCAGGCCGATGGACATCATCTTGATCCCGTGCGCCTCGACCGGGAGGATCTTGTTGTCGAACATCCCGGGCCGCCCGCGCGAGCCGAGCATCATCGGCACGTCCGGCCCGTAGACGTCGGAGTCGACGATCCCGACGGCCGCGCCGCCCTGGCGCAGCGCGATGGCGAGGTTCACGGCGACCGTGGACTTGCCGACGCCGCCCTTGCCGGAGGACACGGCGAGCGTGTGGCGGACCTCCGGGATGAACTCCGCCGAGCGCGCCGGCGCCTGCCCGTGCGCGTGAGGCTGCGGCGCTGGCTGCGCCGGCTGCGCCGCGCCGCCCATCGCGACCTTCACCTTCGACACGCCCGGGAGCTGGCCCACGAGGCGCGAGGCCATGCTGTGCATCGCCGCCTTGGACTGCGGGGACTGGTCCGTGAAGGCCAGCGTGAAGGCGACCTCCGAGTCGGAGATCCGCAAGTCCCGGACGAGGCCGAGCGTGACGATGTCCTTCTGCTGCTGGGGGTCTTTCACCCCCCGGAGGACGTCGAGCACCTTGTCCTGGCTCACCATACTCACGAGGACTATACCATCGGTGTGGAGTCCACGCATATCTATGCGCAAAACCTTGCAATTTCGGGGCTGACCTGCTACATAAAGACGGTGATTTCCTCCGACGAATTCCGGCGCGCGCTCGGCCACTTCGCCACCGGCGTCACGGTCGTCTCCACGTGCGACGGCGACGGGCGTCCCACCGGCCTGACGGCGAGCGCGTTCACGTCCGTGTCGCTCGATCCGCCCCTGGTCCTGGTCTGCGTGGACCACAAGTCGCAGAGCTACCCGGCGCTCCTCGAGCGCGGGCGGTTCGCCGTCAATGTCCTGCGCGCGGACCAGGAGGCGGTGTCGCGCCGGTTCGCGACGACGCGGCTCGACAAGTTCGACGG
Source organism: Candidatus Rokuibacteriota bacterium (assembly GCA_016179925.1). Taxonomy (GTDB): domain Bacteria; phylum Methylomirabilota; class Methylomirabilia; order Rokubacteriales; family CSP1-6; genus JACPCG01. The sequence goes on from JACPCG010000097.1 coordinate 15,102, forward strand.
CGTCCCGTTCCACATGAGCCCGCTCGCGCTGCCGCTTCTCGACGATGCGCTGGCCCAGCTCGAGTGCGTCACGGTCAGCACGCACGTCGAGGGCGACCACACGATTCTCGTCGGACGCGTCGAGTGCGTCCACTTCGGCTCCGGCCAGCCGCTGGTCTATTACCGCGGTCGCTACGATCGCCTGTCGGGAGCGAGCGCGTGACTCCGATTCCCCTGTCCCGTCCCCCGATCGACGACGAGCTCAAGCAGGCCGTGCTGGCCGCGATCGACTCGCGCCGGTACGTCCTCGGCCCCCAGTGCCGCGCGCTCGAGACCGAGCTGGCGAAATACACGGACGCCAAGCACGCCGTCCTGACGAGCTCCGCGACCGCCGCGCTCTGGATGACCGTCCGCGCCCTCGGCGTCGGGCCGGGCGACGAGGTCCTCGTGCCCTCGCACACGGCGTTTCCGACGGTGGAGGCCGTCTGCGTCGCCGGGGCGACGCCCGTGTTCGTCGACGTGGACGACTGGTACACGATCGATCCGAAGGACGCCGTGGCGAAGGTGACGCCGAAGACGGTCGGCATCGTGCCCGTGCACCTCTACGGGCAGCCCGTCGATCTCCCCGCGGTCCAGGACCTCGCCGCGCGCTTCGGCCTCTGGCTGCTCGAGGACTGCGCCCAGGCGCAGGGCGCCGCGTGGGACGGCCGGAAGGTTGGCGCCTTCGGGCGCGCGGCCGTGTTCTCCTTCTACCCGTCGAAGAACCTCCCGGCGATGGGCGACGGGGGCTGCGTGGTCACGAGCGACAACGACGTCGCGGCGCGCTGCCGCCGGCTCCGCGACCACGGCCGGCTCAACAAGGACGTGCACGCCGAGGTCGGCTTCAACCTCCGCTTCAACGAGCTCCAGGCCGCGGCGCTGCGCGTCCTGCTGCCGCGACTGGACCGGATGAACGACCGGCGCCGCGCGCTCGCGGCCCGCTACGCGGCCGGGCTGGCCGGCCTCCCGCTCGCGTTGCCCGCCGAGCGCGAGCACGCGCGCCACGTCTACCACCTCTACGTCGTGGCGACGCCACGGCGGAAGGCGCTCGCCGAATTCCTGAAATCGCGCGGGATCCAGACCGGCATCCACTACCCCGTGCCGGCGCACCGCCAGCCGGCGGTGGCGCGGCTCGCTGCACCCGCGCTGCCGCGGACGGAGCGGCTGGTCGAGGAGATCCTGTCGCTGCCGATCTCGGCGAGCCACACCGAGGCCGAGATCGACATCGTCGTCACGGCCGTGCGGGACTTCTTCGGAAGTTGATGGGAGCGCCCCTCCGCATCCTCCAGGTCTATCCGAAGGACGACTACTTCACCGGCGCCGCGATCCAGCTGTGCGAGCTCGCGACGGGGCTGAAGGGCCGCGGCCACGAGGTCGTCGTCGCGACCCGCCCGAGTGAGACCTGGGCCGCGAGGATGCGCGAGGCGAGGATCCCCCACTATGCGCTGCCGATGAAGTCGGAAGTCGATCTCGCGTCGGTCAGGCGCCTCGTGCGGATCCTCAAGCGGCACCGGATCCAGGTGGTCCACGCCCAGAAGGGCAAGGCGCGCACGCTCGCGATGATCGCCGGGCTGGTCACGCGGATTCCCGTTCTCGTCCTCAACCGCGGCGTGAGCTTCCCGCTCGACCGGTTCAACCGCCTCGGCCACACCACGCGTCGCGTGACGGCGATCGTGGCCGTCTGCGAGTCGATCAAGCGCGGTCTCGTCGCCCAGGGGGTGCCGGCGGAGAAGATCCACGTCATCTACTCCGGGACCGACACCGACCGCTTCAACCCGCAGGCGGACGGCAGCGGGATCCGCCGGGAGCTCGGCCTCTCGCCCGATCACTTCCTCTTCACCCAGATCGGCGTGAGGAGCTGGCGGGGGAACGACGACACGATCGACGCCTTGGCGCTCGTCGCGGCGCGGGCGCCGCAGGCGCGGCTGCTCATCGTCGGCGCGCGCGGCCCGCGGATCCTCTACGACCGGGCCCGGGCGCGCGGGATCGCGGACCGCGTCCACGTCCTCGGCTACCGGGAGGACATCCCGGAGATCCTCGCGGGCAGCGACTGCTGCGTGGACGCCTCGTACGCGGGGCTCGGCATCACGGGCATGCTCCGCGAGGCGCTCGCCGTCGAGACCGCGGTGGTCGCGAGCGACCTCGCGGGCAACCCGGAGCTGGTGATCGACGGCGAGACGGGCCTGCTCTTCCCGCCCCGTGACGTCCCGGCGCTCGCGCGCGCGATGCTCCGGATGGCGGACGAGGGCGCGTTCAGGGACGCGACGGCGCGCGCGGGGCGGAAGCTCGTGGAGGCGAGGTTCTCGACGCGCGCCAAGCTCGACGCGATCGAGGCCCTCTACCGGCGCCTGCTCGGCGCGGGGGGGTCCGCGTGATCCGCGCGCTCCCGCTCTACCGGCGCCTCCTCCCCTACCTGCGCCCGCACGTGCCCGTGCTCGTGCTCGGGGCGCTCCTCGCGCTCGTCGTCTCGGCGATGGAAGGCCTCACGGCGTGGCTCGTCAAGCCGGTGATGGACGACATCTTCATCCGGCGCGACCTGTTCATGCTCAAGGTGATCCCGCTCCTCCTGCTGGTGGCCTACGTGGTCAAGGGCGCCGCGCGCTACGGCCAGTCCTACCTCATGGCCGCGGTCGGCGAGCGCGTGATCGCGGCGCTGCGGCGCACGCTCTACGTCCACCTCCAGCAGATGCCGCTCTCGTTCTTCACCGGACGCCATTCGGCCGACCTCATGTCCCGCGTGGTCACCGACGTGAACCGCCTGGCCCGTCTGTCGTCGACCGTCCTGGTGATGGCGATCCGCCAGATAGCGATGATCGTCGCGCTCGTCGCCGTGATGTTCGCGCGCGAGTGGCGCCTGGCGCTGATCGCGCTCGTCGTGTTCCCGCTGGTCGGCGTCGCGGTCCGGGCGATCGGCCGGCGGCTGTACAAGATCAACAAACGGGCGCAGCAGAAGATCGCGGAGCTGAACGTGCTCCTCCACGAGGCCTTCTCGGGCACGAAGATCGTCAAGGCGTTCGGCCGCGAGCCGCACGAGGTCGAGCGCTTCGACCGGGTCAACCGGCGGCTGCTCGCGCTCTCGCTCAAGGACCACCGCACCGACCAGCTCACCGAGCCGCTCATGGAGGTGCTCGCGGCGCTCGGCATCATGGGCGCGCTCTGGTACGGCGGCCACCGGGTCATCGCCGGCGCGATGACGCCGGGCGACTTCTTCTCGTTCATCGCGGCGGTCGCGCTGCTCTACGGCCCGGTCCGGCAGCTCTCACGGATCGCCAACACCGTCCAGCAGTCCACCTCGTCGGTCGAGCGCGTCTTCGAGATCGTCGACACGCCACCCGAGATCACCGACCGGCCCGGCGCCGTCGTGCTCGACGGCTTCCGCGACGCGCTGGTCTTCGAGCACGTGAGCTTCCGCTACCCCGGGTCGGACGAGCCCACGCTCCGCGACATCTCGCTGACGGTCCCCAAGGGCGAGGTCGTGGCCTTCGTGGGGCTCTCCGGCGCGGGCAAGTCCACGCTGATGGACCTGGTGCCGCGCTTCCACGACGTGACCGCCGGACGCATCACGATCGACGGCCGCGACCTCCGCGACGTCACGCAGGCCTCGCTCCGCGCGCAGATCGGCGTCGTCACGCAGGGCACGTTCCTGTTCAGCGACACGGTCCGCTGCAACATCGCCTACGGCCGGCCCGACGCCTCGTTCGACGACGTCGTGCGCGCGGCCCGCCACGCCCACGCCCACGACTTCGTCATGGCGGGCCCCGACGGCTACGAGACGCTCGTGGGCGAGCGTGGCGTGCGGCTCTCGGGCGGCCAGCGGCAGCGCATCGCGATCGCCCGCGCCTTCCTCAAGGACCCGCCGATCCTCATCCTCGACGAGGCGACCTCGGACCTCGACGCCGAGAGCGAGTTCATGGTCCACCAGGCGCTGGCGGATCTGATGCGGGGCCGGACGGTGCTCGTGATCGCCCACCGCCTGGCGACCGTGAGGAGCGCCGAGCGCATCGTCGTCGTCCACGATGGGCGCATCGCGGAGGTCGGCCGTCACGACGAGCTGCTCGCGCGCGACGGCATCTACCGGCGCCTCTACGCGCTCCAGATGGAAGGCGTCGCGGGGTAGCCGGGGCCGACGGACAGGGGCGGCAGGGGTCGCGGGACCACGCGGCACACGTCCGCTACCCCGTTGCGGCTGGGCTCCAGCCGGGCACGCTCCGTCCGCTTTCCCGTGGGAGGGAACGGGCTCCCGCGACCCCTGCCACCCCTGTCCGTCGGCCCCGCCCCGGAGTCGCCGCCGTTCGGGCGCCGGCTCCGCCGGCGCAATCATCCTGGGGGGAGGTTTCGGAGGGGGCAGGATTCCCCTTGTGCAGAATCCTGCCAAGGTCCGCAAGGCCCTCGAAGTGCCACCCGCCCGGGTCCGGCGTCACGACGACGCGGGCGAGGATCGCTCCCCCGGCCCGTCGTTCGAGCATCGGCAGCGATAGAGCTACACCCCGTTACTTGGCCCAAATCGTGCCACCTTGGGCCCGACCCGGCGTGCCTCCTCCGCGTCGTGCCAGCCCATGACGACGAACGTGTCGATCCGTTCGACTTGAACGGAGGCGCCGGCGAATGAACGATGACATGATCCCTTCTGCGCCCCAGGCGCTCGCCGCAGCGCCTCGAACGTCTTGCCGAGCGGCGGTTCGCCGTACCACCCCTCCAGACAGGCGTCGAAGGCGTGTGGCTGATCTTGGTCGTCGTGAATGAGGCGCGACTAAGAAACGGAGCCCTGGTTTCCATCGGAAGGACTTTTGACAGCGCGGCCGTGGTGACCTAGCCTCTTTAAGCTGGAGGCCCCAAGGCAACCGTGGACCTAGAGGCTCTACTCAGCCGAGGTTACTTTCCGAGGGAACTGCCGCCGACATTTACGACGGCGACCTTTAGCCGAGTCGTTGGTGGCGGATGGCCGATGCTGCCCCCCGCCTTCAAGGACCAGAGCACCAAGGCGCAACCTCTACGACACAGCCTGGCCCGCACGGGGTTCCTTCGACGCATTCTGACGCTGCCGAATCCTATCCTGTACGCCAATCTGTGCTCGGAGATTGTCGCGGGATGGGCCGACATTCAAGCAGTCATCGCGAAGGGCAGTCTTTCTCGAAGCAAGCCCCAGTTCAACCCAAAGGCGGGACGCTCCGTCCTTCCGCTCGTGCCCATTCAATCTGATTTAATGCCGATAAGGGCGGAGGTGCGCGCTGGCGCCCGGGCGCTTCTCCGAACCGACCTCAGCCGCTTCTACGGTTCGATCTATACCCACAGCATCCCCTGGGCTCTTCACACGAAGCCCGTCGCAAAGGCTCGTCGTCATGATGACTCGCTCCTCGGAAACAGACTCGATCTGTGGCTGCGGAACGCGCAGGATTCGCAGACTGTCGGGATCGCGATAGGCCCCGATGCGTCATTAGTGATCGCCGAGTCCTTACTCGCGGCGGTGGATGAGCGATTGCAGAAGGAAGCGAAAATACTGCGCGGACTGCGATACGTGGACGACTACGAGCTGGCGTTCGACTCTCGCTCAGCCGCGGAGGAAGCATTGTCTATGCTAGAACAAATCCTCGGTGAGTTTGAGCTCGAACTGAATCCACGAAAGACGATGCTACAGGATCTGCCTTTGCCGCATGAACCCCAATGGGTGTCGACATTAAGATCTATGCCGGTCCGTGACACACCAGCTGCCCAAGCCAATGATCTTGTGCACCTCTCGGATCGAGCCTTTGAGTTTGCCCGCGAAGATACTACCAGCCCCGTGCTCCGCTACGCCGTTGGTCGCCTCAAGAGCATCGACATCAAGCAAGAGAACCGAACGCTCCTCCAGCATTTGCTTCTCCAGTACGTCGTCGCGGCGCCGGGGACCCTGGCTACGACTCTCGGCGTGCTTATCAAAGGAATGCACGATGGCTAGCAGCTGGAGGAGGACATCATTGCGGAGACGCTAAATCGCCTGATGAGGGAGCTGCTGGCGATGGGGCACGGCAATGAGGCCTGTTGGTGTCTGTGGGGGATATTCGCACTGGAGCTTTTAGTAGAAGCCTCGTCCGCGGCCGCGATCAGTGTCTCCGAAGATCCCCTCGTGGCCCTGCTTGCCCTCCACGGTCGAGCCCACGGTCTCTTGCCGGATTCGCTGGATACCACAAACTGGGAGAGCGCCATGACGGGCGAGGACTTATATGGTGATCGCTGGTTGCTCGCTTACGAGGCGCTTGTCAAAGGCTGGCTCCCATCGCTGAATGGAGTCGACTACGTCGGAGTCGATCCTAGGTTCTCAATTCTCCAGAACGCTAAGGTCGAGTTCTTCGATGGCAACATGATCGCGGGCGTTGTACCGACGGGTGTTGCTCCCAGTGTTGGAGTGGCACCCATTTTCAGCTTGTAGAGCCGCGCGGAATGCTCCCTAGCTGCCCGGTCCCCCGCCGCCCCCAGATTCCGCGTGTGCGCGCCCACGGGGCGACCTGGGGGGCGCAGGCGCGCGACCCCCCCCATGACCCCGGCCCCTGACGGCCGCCAGTCTGGGCCTCTTCTCCCCTGTGGAGCCCTTGCAGGTACTCGGGGGCAGGGGCGGCAGGGTCCGCCCCGTTCGGGCGCCGGGGATCAGCCGGTGCCTAGCCCGTCAAAGGGATATTACCTGCCCGGTACGCCGATCTCGCATGTGCTCGCGCGTCGGTCGAAGCAGAGCCGCCACAATTCTGGTAGGCAACAATAAATGGCCGGAACCCTGTAGACTTGCGCCAGTCATGGCGCGACGCCCTAGACGACTACACGTCTGTTCCGACGAAACAGGTCAGGACACTAAGGGGGAATTCTTTTTAGTCGCTACAATCATCTTTCAGGGAGACCGAGATCAGTTCGCTGCGTGGCTCGAAGAAGGGGAGAGGTCGAATGTCCGAGGTTCGGTTGAAGAGCGACGCCTTCATTTTGTAGACGTTGTGATTTCAAGTCCCCGACTCGCTGGCTCGATCTTCTTCTCTGAGTACACCAAAACAACCGCCTACCGAGATCATACGATTGCCTCGATACGCCGAGCGCTGGATATGGCCGCCCCCGATAGAGATTACGAGGCCGACATTGTTGTCGATGGATTGCCCCGCTCGGAAGTTCGCCTCTTCGGTAAGGAGCTACGCGCTGTCGGCATTCCGGTACACCGGGTGCGTGGGGCCCGGGACGAATCGGATGCTCTTACACGGCTTGCCCACCGGGTCGCGACGTTCATCAGACACGCCCGCCAGGGCCGCCGGGGGCGGGGCGAGCGGCTTCAAAAGCTGCTCCGCATCGGTGCGATCCGTGAAGCGTAGAGATAAAAAAACCCCGGCCGGAGCCGGGGTTAAAATTTCGGCCTAGGTCCTCTCGGACCACCCACCTGTTAGGGTGGCTTTCAGCCTTATTTTTTTCTAACCCGTAGTGTATACGCATGACCGGGTAAGTCAAGAGGTAAAGAATTCTTTAACTTCAGTATTTTGGGCTACGGCTACAACTTGTTCCGTTGGGACCGTCCCTGCGACTCTTGAACTCCACCCGCGCATCGCCTGCTCCGCGGGCGTCCGTTTCAGCGCGTCCATTTCCTCGCTTCTCATCGGGGTGTTCGGTCACCCGCCGTCCATGAACCCGCGCCCCGCGCTCCTCAGTCTGCGGCGGCAAGTGCCTGAGAGCCGCGCTGCCGTCGGCGGGCGTTCGGCCCCCAGGCGCATCCTCAACCTGCCCGGTCTCGCCGTGCGTGTCGCGCCCGGGCCTGTTTCGTGGTACGGTCGGTTTCGATCCGGCCGGAAAATTCACACGTAAAGACGGTGCAAAAGGGGTCTTCGGAGGGAGCCGCCGAGGCCCCTCCGACAACACTAGCGTTCGCGGAAGCGGTTGACGATCGGGAGGCGCCAGTCGCGCCCGAAGGCGCGCGGCGTGATCTTGACCCCGATGGGCGCCTGGCGGCGCTTGTACTCGTTCCGATCCACCATGGCGATGACCCGGCGGACGGTCTCGGCCTCGAACCCGCGCGCGATGAGGTCGTTCACGCCGCGGTCCTCCTCCACGTAGCCCTCGAGGATCGGGTCGAGCGCGGCGTAGGGCGGCAGCGTGTCCTGGTCGGTCTGGTCGGGGCGGAGCTCGGCGGAGGGCGCGCGCTCGAAGACGCTCGCCGGAATCACCTCGCGCCCCGCGAGCTCGTTGACCTTCCGCGCGACCTCGTAGACGAGCATCTTCGGCACGTCCTTGATCACCGCGAAGCCGCCGGCCATGTCGCCGTAGAGGGTCGTGTAGCCGACGCTGTACTCGCTCTTGTTGCCGGTGGTCAGCACGAGCCAGCCGAACTTGTTCGAGAGCGCCATGAGGAGGTTGCCGCGGATGCGCGCCTGGATGTTCTCCTCGGTGACGTCCTCCTTCAGCCCCTTGAACGCCTTCGCGAGCGACCGCTTGTACGCCCGGAAGACGGACGTGATCGCGATCGAGAGGAACTCGATCCCGAGGCTCTTCGCCAGGCGCGCGCCGTCCCGCCGCGTGCCGGCCGACGTGTAGGGCGACGGCATCGTCACGCCCGCGACGTTCTCCCGGCCGAGCGCCTCGACGGCGATCGCCGCGACGAGCGAGGAGTCGATGCCGCCCGACAGGCCGACGACCACGCGCGTGAAGCCGTTCTTCCGCACGTAGTCGCGGGTGCCGAGGACGAGCGCGCGGTACACCTCCTCCACCGGCTCGAGCGGGGTCGGTGCGCTCGGCGATAGCGCGGGCGCCGGCTCGGCCGCGGGCAGCGCCGGCAGGACCACGCGCGCGGCGGCCTCCTCGACCCGCAGCTTCTCCTTCCGCCGGCGCGAGTCGTGCAGGCGCGCGCGGAAGACGGCGTCCAGGTCGAGGTCAGCGGCGACGAAGTCCTCCTCGAACTGCCGCCCGCGCGCGACCACCTCGCCGCGCTCGTCCACGATCAGGCTGGTCCCGTCGAAGACGAGCTCGTCCTGGCCGCCCACCAGATTGACGAAGGCGAGGCACACGAGGTCGTCCGCGGCGCGCGTCGCGACCATCTTCTCGCGGAAGTGCGCCTTGCCCGCGTGGTAGGGCGAGGCGTTGATCGTCACGATCAGCTCGGCGCCCGCGAGCGCCTGCTGCGTGCCGGGGCCCGTCGGGTACCAGATGTCCTCGCAGATGTTGACGGCGAACGTCGTCTCGCCCGCCTGGAAGACGGGCGCCTCGGTGCCGGCCTGGAAGTAGCGGTTCTCGTCGAAGACGCCGTAGTTCGGCAGGTACTGCTTGTGGTAGACCCCCGCGCGCCGGCCGTCGTGGAGCACCGCGGCGGCGTTGAAGATGTCGTCGCGCTTGTCCACGAACCCGACGACGGCCGTGAGCCCGCGCGTGGCGCGCGCCACCTCGTCGAGCGCGCGCAGGTTCGCCTCGATGAACGCGGGCTTGAACAGGAGGTCCTCGGGCGGGTACCCGGTGACCGCCAGCTCGGGGAAGGCGACCAGCCCGCAGCCGAGGCCGCGCGCCCGCTCGATCCCCTCGACGATCTTGCGGACGTTGCCCTCGAAGTCCCCGACGGTCGGGTTGATCTGGGCGAGCCCGATGCGGAACCGTCGCATGCCGCTATTCTACCCGCTGAGCCCGATCCCGGCCTAACACCTGGCCCCATTGTCAACGGTGCCGGGATCGTGGTATACGCTCGGACACGGCATAGTCCCGAGGCCATCGGCGCCCTTGCCACTGCTCGTTTCTTCTTCGAAGGAGGCACATGATGAAGCGCTGGTTTCTCCCGATCGTCCTCCTCGCGGTCCTCCTTGCGACCGTCGCGCAGTCGGGCGCCCAGCCCAAGGACACGCTGGTCGTAGCGCTCGTGTCGCACGCGCCGGTGCTCGACCCGCACTTCCACTTCGAGCGGGTGGGCATCCTCGTCAACATCAACATGTTCGACTCGCTCCTGCACAAGAACACCAAGCTCGAGTACGAACCGTCCCTCGCGACCTCGTGGAAGCCGCTGAGCGACACCCAGTGGGAGTTCAAGCTCCGCCGGGGCGTGAAGTTCCACAACGGCGAGACGATGACCGCGGAGGACGTCAAGTACTCGTTCGAGCGCGTGCTGGACCAGAAGAAGAAGTCGCCGCAGTTCGGCAACATCCGCGCCATCAAGGAAGTCCGGATCGTCAGTCCGGACACGATCCACATCGTGACCGACAAGCCGTTTCCGCTGCTCCTCGAGCGCCTCGTCTTCTTCCCCATCGTCCCCAAGAAGCACGTCGAAGCCGTCGGCGACCAGGCGTTCGGCCTCAGCGCGCCCGTGGGGACGGGGCCGTGGAAGTTCGTCGAGTGGAAGAAGGACCAGCTCATCCGGCTCGAGGCCTTCGACCAGCACTGGCGCGGCAAGCCCGCCTTCACGCATCTGGTGATCCGGGCCATCCCCGAGATCGCGACCCAGATCGCCGAGCTGAAGACTGGCGGGGTCGACCTGATCCGCAACGTGTCCGCCGACCTCGTGCCCGAGCTGAAGGCGCATCCCCAGACGTACGTCAGCTCGGCGCCGATCCTCCGCACCCACTACGTCCATCTCGACATGCGGACGGAGCCGTTCAACAAGAAGCTGGTGCGGCAGGCCGCGAACTACGCCATCGACCGCGAGGCGATCGTCCAGAAGATGATGGCGGGGCTCGGCCGGGTCGTGCCCACCGTCGTGCATCCGGCCGCCTTCGGCTACGACCCCTCCGTCACGGCCTATCCCTTCGACCCGAAGAAGGCCAAGGAGCTCCTCGCGCGGGCCGGCTATCCCAACGGGGTGGACATCACGCTGCACAGCGCCTTCGTCGAGTTCCGCCCCGTCTTCGAGGCGATCGGCCAGATGCTGACGGAGGTGGGCATCCGCACCACGACGAAGATGTGGGATCCGGGCCCGGCCTGGAACAAGTTCTTCCAGACCGAGGGCAAGGCGACCCACGGCTACTACGGGAGCTGGGGGTACTACTCAGTCTTCGACGCCGAGGCCATCCTGCACCCGCTGTATCACACCGAGCCCGGGGGCTGGGTCGGCAGGCACTACATCCGCGTGGAAGGGCTCGACGCGCTCATCGACCAGGGCAAGTCGACGGTGGACCAGGCCGCGCGCAAGCGCACCTATTCCCAGATCCTGCGCCTCCTGAAGGAGGAGGCGCCGAGCGTCTACCTCTTCCATCAGTTCGACACGCTGGGGATCTCGAAGAAGGTCGAGTACGCGGCGCGCGGCGACGAGTGGCTGTGGCTCTTCGACGGCAAGCCGAAGCGCTAGCAGGCTGCTGAAAAAAGCCCATCTGCTGCGTTGGCGCCCTCGGTCGCACGCTCAACGTACAGGAGAGTACGCATCGCGTGCGCCCATCGGGCGCCGCCTTGCATCTGGACCTTTTTGAGCAGCCTGCAAGTCTCAGGACCGGAGGTCCCCGGGACCGCTCGCCCGTGAGCGCGCTGCCGTGACGGCGCTCGTCATCCGCCGGGTCATCCGCCTGGTGGTCGTGCTTGCGGGCGTGTCGCTCGTCACGTTCGCGATCCTCCAGGTCAGCGGCGATCCGGTGGCCCTCATGATGCCGGAGGCGCCGGAGTCCGACCGCGCCGTGCTCCGCGAGACCATGGGGTTCAACGAGCCCCTGCCCGTGCAGTTCGTGAAGTTCCTCGGCAGCACGGCCCGCGGCGACTTCGGCAACTCGTTCTTCCATCGGGCGCCGGCGATGCCGCTGGTCCTCGAGCGGATGCCGACCACGCTGCTCCTCACGAGCCTCGCCCTCCTGATCGCCGTCGTCGTCGCCGTGCCCGTCGGGATCTACAGCGCGGTCCGCCGGGGCTCGCTCGTGGACCAAACGGCCACGCTGGCGGTCTTCCTCGGCCAGTCCATGCCGGTCTTCTGGACAGGGATCATGCTCATCCTGCTGTTCGCCGTGCAGTGGCGCCTCCTGCCGGTCTCGGGCTGGGACTCCTGGGCGGCGCTCGTGCTGCCCGCGATCACCCTCGGCACCTTCTCGGCACCCCTCTTCCTCCGGATCGTCCGCTCGAGCATGCTGGAGGTCATCGGGCTCGACTACGTGCGGACCGCGCGGGCCAAGGGCGTGTCCGAGTGGTTCGTCATCTGCCGCCACGCCCTCGTCAACGCGGCGCTGCCGCTCGTGACGGTGATCGGGCTCCAGTTCGGGCTCCTGCTCGGCGGCGCGATCGTCACCGAGACCGTGTTTGCCGTGCCCGGCGTCGGCCGCCTGATCGTCGGCGCCATCCGCCAGCTCGACTTCCCGATCGTGCAGGCCGCCGTCTTCCTCTTCGCGTCGATCATCGTGCTCGTCAACTTCACCGTGGACCTCCTCTACCTCTACCTCAACCCCCAGATCCGGGTACGGTAGGCGCGCGATGGCCGTCGGCACGCTCGCCCCGCCCGACGTCGCCGCGGCCCAGGCGCGCGAGCCCGTCGCGGAGCGGTCGCGGGTCTGGCGCAAGTTCGTCCGCAACCCGGCCGCCATCACCGGCGCGCTGATCCTCCTGGTCGTGGTCGGCGCGGCGGTGGCGGCGCCCTGGGTCGCGCCGCACAGCCCGGCGCGCCAGAGCCTGATCCGCCGGTTCACCCCGCCGGTGTGGGCGGCGGGCGGCCACTCCGCCCACTGGCTCGGCACCGATCAGGTGGGCCGGGACATCCTGAGCCGCATCATCCACGGCGCGCGCATCTCGCTCATCGTGGGCGTCGCCGCGGTGGCGGTGAGCCTCGTGGTGGGCGTCGCGCTCGGCCTCCTGAGCGGGTTCGTCGGCGGGCGCGTGGACGTCGTCGTGATGACCGTCGTGGACGTCACCCTCTCCTTCCCCCAGCTCCTGCTGGCGCTCGCGTTCGTGGCGGCGCTCGGGCCGAGCATGGTGACCATCATCGTCGTGCTCGGCCTCACCGGCTGGGAGCGCTACGCGCGGGTCGTGCGGGCCGAGGTGCTGGCGCTCCGCGAGAAGGATTTCGTCGAGGCCGCGCGCGCGATGGGCGTCACCTCCACGCGGATCGTGATGCGGCACGTCCTACCGAACACGTTCTCGTCGATCATCGTGATGTCCACGCTCCAGGTCGCCCAGGCGATCCTGCAAGAGGCGGCGCTCTCGTTCCTCGGGGTGGGCTCCGGGACCGCCTACCCGACGTGGGGCCAGATGATCGCGCTGGGACGCGACTTCGTGAGCATCGCGTGGTGGCTGCCGACCTTTCCCGGCCTCGCCATCCTCGCGACCGTGCTCGCGATCAATCTCGTCGGTGACCGCCTGCGCGACGCTCTGGACCCGCGCGTCACGTGACCGACGTGGAGGGTGCGTCGGCCCCGGGGTATGATACGGAGCCGATGCCGGCCAAGATTCCGTGGCTCCCCGCGACCCTCCAGCCCGGCGCGCGGCCGGAGCCCTGCCGCCGCTGTGGGCGAAAGGCCCTGATCCCCTGGACCCTGCGCCGGGACGACCGCAGCAAGCAGGTGCTGCGCACGTGGGTCTGCACCGAGTGCCAGACGACGGAGGAGCGCCCCGAACCGGAGTGACGGGCTGACAGCCCGACCGTCGGGCGCCGGAGCCCTGCGAAGGCGCCCCGACGGCTAAAGTTGGTTGACGAAGTCGATGAGCTGCCGCAGCCGCGGGTAGGACGCGCGGTCGAACGGCAGGATCAGCCGCGGCAGCTCCGGAAACTCGTCGAGCTCCTGCTCCACCGGTCCCGGCGCCTGATCGGCCGGGCCCTTCAGCACGTCCTCGAACGTCCGCTGGAGCTCGGCGAGCTGCCCGTCGGCGAGCGGGCGGAGGAGGCGGAACACGAGCTTGTCGCCGACGATCCGCGACGAGTGGTAGACGCGGTAGAAGCCCGTGATCTCGCGCACCGCCTCCTCGACGCTGTCCACGACGCGGTAGAACGTCGTGTCCACCGCCTCGATGAGCCGCCGCTCGACCATCGTCCCGAGCCAGCGGTCCCAGATCCGCCAGTAGGGCTTCGGCCCCGCCTCGACGAGCACCACGGGGACGATGGCCGCCTTGCCCGTCTGCATGAGCGTCAGGAGCTCGAAAGTCTCGTCCATCGTGCCGAACCCTCCCGGGAAGAGCGCGACACCGTTCGCCTCCTTCACGAGGAAGAGCTTGCGCGTGAAGAAGTACTTGAACGTGATGAGCTTCGGGTCGGAGGCGATCCACGGGTTCGCCTCCTGCTCGAACGGCAGGCGGACGTTCAGGCCGAAGCTCTGCTCGCCGCCGGCTCCCTGCTGCGTCGCGCCCATGATGCCCCCGCCCGCGCCGGTGACCACCATCCAGCCCTCGCCGACCATCTGCCGGCCGAACTCGCGCGCGGCCGCCGCGGCATCGGAGTCGGGCGCCGTCCGCGCCGAGCCGAAGACCGTGACCTTGCGCGTGTCGCGATACGGCGCGAAGACCTTGTAGGCGTAGCGCAGCTCTTTGAGCGCCGTGTTGGTGATCTTGAGGTCGCCGGTGGAGGCGCCGTCCTCGTGGAGCTTGAGCACCGTGGTGAGGAGCTGCTGGAAATAGTTCCGCCGCTCCGCGGGGATCCCGGCCGCGTCGAGGAGCTCGGCGATCAGGCGGTTGGCGGCGTCGCTCTGGAGCTGGTAGCGGTGCTGGACGGCCACGTCTTCGAGTATACCGTCAGCGCCCCGCGTTCCCGAACGCCGCGGCGAGCCCGGCGACGATGAGCGCGCCACCCGCAAGCGTGAACGCCGTGAGCGGCTCGCCCAGGAGTGCCACGCCAAGGAGCGCGCCCACGACGGGCTGGACGTTCAGGAAGATCGCCGCGCGCGCGGCCTCGACGCGGCGGAGCGCCCAGTTCCACGCGAGGTAGCCGAACGCGGTGATGACGAGCGCGAGGTAGAGGGTCCCGGCGACCGCCGCCTGCGTCCAGACCGGGCGCCGCCCGTCCATCCACTCCGCGGCGGCGAGCGGGAGCAGCGCCGCCACGCCCCAGAGGATCGACCAGGCGGTGACGCGCAGCGCCGGGTGCCGACCGAGCACGTCGCGCCCGAAGAGCGAGTAGGACGCGTACGCGAGGCCGGAGAGGACGAGGAGGACGTCGCCGCGCCAGTGCGGCGCGAGCGTCTCGGTCACCCCGGGGATGCCGTTGACGACGACGAGCACGGCGCCGGCGACGGCCAGCGCCGCGCCGACGGCCTCGCGCCGCGCGAGCCGCTCGCCCAGGAGCAGCGGGCCCAGGAGCATCAGCGAGACCGGCTCGACGACGATGAGGAGCGCCGCGTTCGTCGCCGTCGAGGCCCCGATCCCCCAGTTGGCGAGGACGAACGCCCCCGCGAACCCGAGAATCCCCATCCACGCGACCTTCCACCGGTCGCCGCGCGAGAGCGCCGGGCCCGCGGGGTCAAGCCGCGCGAGCGGGAACAGCACGAGCGAGCCCAGGACGAGGCGGAGCAGCGCGAGCGTCGCCGGCGGGACGCTCCCGAGCGTGACGCGCGTCGCCACGTACGAGGTGCCGTAGACGACGTTGGCGGCGAGCAGGACGAGGTAGGCGGCGAGCACCCGTCGAGGATACGGCACCCGCGGGTCGGCCCGCTGGAGGACCTTCGGCGGGGCGCTCGCGCCACGCGTGGGGTGCGAGTGCCCCATGGTCGAGGTCGCGTGCAAGGGCCAGGCCGGCCTCCAGTCCACGTACGATCCCTACCGGATCGTGAAGGTCCTCAAGCGCGCCGGTCCGCGCGGATCGAACAAGTGGACGACGATCCCGTTCGATCAGGCCATCCGCGAGATCAGCGACGGCGGCGAGCTGTTCAAGCACGTCCCCGGCGAGGAGCACCGGAAGGTCGAAGGCCTCAAGGATCTCTGGGCGCTCCGCGATCCCAAGCTCGCGAAGACGCTGGCGGACGACGCCAAGGCGGTCGCCACCAAGAAGATGACGCTCGCCGACTTCAAGGCCAAGCATGCCGCGTCGCTCTCGACGCTGATCGACCCCGACCATCCCGATCTCGGCCCGAAGAACAACCAGTTCGTCTTCGCGTGGGGCCGCCTCAAGGCGGGACGGGGGGATCTCATCAGCCGCTTCGCGCGGGACGGCTTCGGCACCCATAACACCCACGGCCACACGACGGTGTGCCAGGGCTCGCTCTACTTCTCGGGCAAGGCGATGAGCGAACAGTACCGCGACGGCCGCTGGACGGGCGGCGCCAAGTTCTACTGGCAGGCCGATCTCTCCAACGCCGAGTTCGCCATCTTCGTCGGCGCCTCCCCGCTCGAGAGCAACTACGGCCCGCCCCACCGCATCCCCAAGATCACCGAGGGCCTCACCTCCGGCCGCTTCCGCTTCGCGGTCGTGGACCCGCGCTTCTCCAAGACCGCGTCGAAGGCGTGGCGCTGGCTCCCGAACAAGCCCGGCACCGAAGGGGCGCTCGCGCTGGGGCTCGTCCGCTGGGTCCTCGACAACCAGAAGTACGACGCCCGCTTCCTCGCCAACAGTAACCGCGCCGCGGCGAAGGCGGACGGCGAGCCGACGTGGTGCAACGCCACGTGGCTGGTCAAGCTCGAGCCGGACGGTTCCCCCGGCGCGTTCCTGCGCGCCAAGGAGCTCGGGCTCTCGGAGAAGGACCTCTTCGTGGTCCTCAAGGACGGCAAGCCCGTCGCGGTCGACGCTTACGACGACCAGAACGCCGTCGAGGGCGATCTCTTCGTCGCCGCCGAGCTCGGAGGCTTCAAGGTCAAGAGCGGCCTCCAACTGCTCCGCGAGTCGGCGAGCGTCAACACCGTCGAGCGATGGGCCGAGATCGCGGGGCTCGAGCCGCGCGACGTGATCGACCTCGCCGTCGAGTTCACGAGCCACGGCAAGAAGGCGGTGGCGGACATCCACCGCGGTGTCAGCCAGCACACGAACGGCTTCTACAACGTGATCGCGTGGTACTCGCTCAACCTCCTCATCGGCAACTACGACTGGAAGGGCGGCATGGTGAAGGCGACCGTCTACAACCCGGCCGGCGCCCGCGAGGGCGCGCCGTTCCCGCTCGGCCAGCTCATGCCGGGGAAGGCGGCGCCCTGGGGGATCAGCATCATCCGCCACGACGTGAAGTACGAGGACACCACGCTCTTCGCCGGCTATCCGGCCAGGCGTCAGTGGTTCCCGCTCGCCTCGGACATCTACCAGGAGATCGTGCCGTCGATCGGCGACGCCTACCCCTACCCGGTCAAGGCGCTGTTCCTCTACATGGGGTCGCCCGTCTACGCGCTCCCCGCGGGGCACACGAATATCCCCATCCTCGCCGACGTGCAGAAAGTCCCGCTCTTCGTGGCGAGCGACATCGTGATCGGCGAGACGTCGATGTACGCCGACTACATCTTCCCCGACACCACCTACCTCGAGCGCTGGGAGTTCCACGGCAGTCACCCGTCGGTGGTCCCGAAGATCCAGCCGATCCGCCAGCCGGTGATCGGGCCGATCTCCGAGACCGTTCGGGTGTTCGGCGAGGAGATGCCGATCTCGCTCGAGGCGACGCTGCTCGCGCTCGCAAAGCGGCTCGGGCTGCCCGGCTTCGGCAAGGACGGCTTCGGCCCCGGCCAGCCCTTCACCCACCCCGACCACTTCTATCTCCGGATGGTCGCCAACGTCGCGGCCGGCGACCGGGCCGGCGACGAGGTGCCGGACGCCACCGAGGACGAGGTCAAGCTCTTCCTCGCCTCGCGGCGCCATCTGCCGAAGAGCGTGTTCGACGCCGCGCGCTGGGAGCAGGTCGCCGGCAACAGCTGGTGGCGGAAGGTCGTCTACGTGCTGAACCGCGGCGGCCGCTTCCAGGACTGGGAGAAGGCCTGGGACGGCGACAAGGTCGCCAACAAGTACGGGAGGCTGATCAACCTCTACCAGGAAAAGACCGCGAAGACGAAGAACGCGATGACGGGCAAGGCGCTCCCGGGGATCCCGACGTACATCCCGGCGCCGCTCGATGCCCGCGGCCGCCCGGTCGAGGACCGGGGCTACGATCTCCAGCTCATCACGTTCCGCGAGATCAGCCACACCAAGTCGCGGACCGCCCCCGACTACTGGCTGCTGCATCTCCTGCCCGAGAACTCCGTCATCCTCAACGAGGTGAACGCCAGGCGGTTGGGCCTCAAGGATGGCCAGCCGGTGAAGCTCGTCTCGGCCTCCAATCCCGAGGGCGTCTGAGACCTCGGCAACGGGCAGAAGAAGCCGATGGCCGGCACGCTCAGGGTGATCCAGGGCATCCGGCCCGGTGTGGTGGCGTTCTCGCTCGGCCACGGCCACTGGGCCTATGGCTCGTCCGACGTGGTCGTGGACGGCAAGGTCGTCAAGGGCGACGCCCGCAGGGGCAAGGGCGTTCACGGCAACGCGGCCATGCGCGTGGATCCCGTGCTCGGCAACACGTGCCTGGCGGACCCGGTGGGGGCGAGCGCGGTCTTCTACGACACGCGCGTGAAGCTGGTCCGGGCGTAAGAGCCCGCGGGGGCGCCGCTCAGCCGCGCTGGAGCGCGCGGCGCCCCCGCGTGAGCTCGCGCGCTGCCGGATCGAGGTGGAGGGCGACGACCGCGAGCACGGCGACCAGGCCCGCTAGGCCCAAGCTGCCGAACGCGGGCCCCCACGCGCCGCCGCCCGCCGCCGAGCCGCCCAGCGCGTCGAGGAGCGCGCCGAAGACGAGCGGCGCCGCCGCGCCCGCGCCGTAGCCGGCGAGCGACCGGAGCGCGAGCGCCGCGCCGCGATACGCCGGCGCGACGACCTCGGTGATCGCGGTCGAGTAGATCGGCGAGTCGCCGAGGGCCGTGAAGCCGTAGAGCAGCCCGATGGCCACGACCACCCAGATCGGCCCGCCGATCAGCCAGCCGAAGACGAGCGAGCATGCCGCGCTGAGGCTCGCCATCGCGAAGATCACCGGCGTGCGGCCCCACCGGTCGGCGAGCACGCCGGCGACGAGCGAGGCAACGGTGCCCGTCACGTGAAACGCGGAGGTCAGGTACGGGCCGAGGCCCGCCGCCCGGGTCGCTTCCGTCCCGGCGGCGACGAAGCACGCGGCGAGGAAT
Source organism: Candidatus Rokuibacteriota bacterium (assembly GCA_016179925.1). Lineage (GTDB taxonomy): Bacteria > Methylomirabilota > Methylomirabilia > Rokubacteriales > CSP1-6 > JACPCG01. Next base: position 34,095 of record JACPCG010000097.1, read on the forward strand.
GCGGGCGTCCACGTCCACATCCCGAGCAGCTCCCACGAGTGGAACGTGTAGCCGGCGATGACGAGGAGCGCCGGTCGGTTCGTGAGCACCGCCCCGGTGAACCGCTCGTCGTGGGCGCGCGCCGTCACCACGTTCGGCGTCCGGCGGAGGGCGAGCCACGCCAGCGCGCCGCCGACGACGGGGCCGAGGCCGATGAGAACGAAGGCCAGCCGGTAGCCGCCGAGCGGGATCGCCAGGCCCGCGAGCACGAGCGCCAGCGCGAGCCCGAGCGAGTGGCCGCCGAGGAAGAACCCCATCGGCGACGAGAAGGATCCCGGTCGTGTACGTCCCGCCGAGCACGAGCGCGAGCAGCGTGTAGAACAGGAGCCCGGACCAGTAGTCGCGCGCGAAGAGCGCGAAGAGCCCCGCGCCGATCGCCCCCGCGACCGTTCCAGCGAGGAAGACGCGACGGGCCCCGACACGGTCGGCGATCTCGGAGCAGCCCATGAGCGAGAGCGCGTACGCTACCTGGAACGCGGAGGCGATCGAGCCGGCCGCCGCGTTGGACATCTGCCATTCGCGCTGGAGCGCCGGCAGCGTCGCGGCGTAGGCGATGTAGACCATGTAGGCCCCGACCCGCGAGAGACAGATGGCGAGGAGCCAGCTCTCGCCGCCCAGAGCGAAGCGATTGATTGTCAACGAGCGGTGCTGATGCGGTTACCCGACTGCGTTTCCTGCTCTGCGAGCCAGGTACGGAGGCGGCCGGCGATCTCGTCGCGGACCCGGCGGAAGACCGCGAGCCGTCCGTCCTCCGTCCCCGTCGCCTGCGAGGGATCCTCGAAGCTCCAGTGGATCCGGGTCGTGCGGGACGGGAACACGGGACACCGCTCGTTGGCGCTGTCGCACACCGTGATCACGTAGTCCCACGGCTGGCCGACGAACCGGTCCACCGTCTTCGAGATGTGGGCCGAGATGTCGATTCCCAGCTCCGCCATCGCCCGGATCGCCAGCGGATGCACGCGCGTCGCCTCGGTGCCCGCGCTCTCGACCTCGAACCGGTCCCCCGCGAGGACACGGAGAACGCCCTCCGCCATCTGGCTCCGCGCCGAGTTGTGGGTGCAGAGCACGAGCACCCGGCGCCGCGTCACGAGCGGCGGATCCCGGCCGTGGCAGGCGCGGGGACGGCGGCGGCGTCCGGGAACCAGTGACGCGTCCGGTTGCAGAACGAGCAGACCGACAGCATGACGGGCACCTCCACGAGGACGCCCACCACGGTGGCGAGGGTCGCCCCCGAGGTGAGGCCGAAGAGCGAGATGGCCGTCGCCACCGCGAGCTCGAAGAAGTTGCTGGCCCCGATGAGCGCACCGGGCGCGGCCACGGCGTGGGGAACGCGCAGCCACCGCGCCAGCCCGTACGCCAGCCCCGAGTTCAGGTAGACCTGGATCAGGAGGGGCACCGCGATCAGCGCGATGTGCGAGAGCTTGCCCAGGATGACCTCGCCCTGGAACGCGAAGATGATGACCAGCGTGGCGAGCAGCGCCGCGGTCGTCACCGGCTTGAGGCGCGCGAGGAACACGCCTTCGAACCACACGGCGCCCCGCCTCCGGAGGAGCACGGCGCGGGAGACGGCGCCGGCTGCGAGGGGGATGACGATGTAGAGCAGCACCGAGTAGAGCAGGACGTCGTAGGGCACGGTAATGTTCGAGACCCCGAGGAGGAGGATCACGATCGGCGCGAAGGCAAAGAGCATGATCAGGTCGTTCAGCGCCACCTGGACCAGGGTGTAGGCGGGGTCGCCGTCGGTGAGGTAGCTCCAGACGAACACCATGGCGGTGCACGGCGCGGCGGCGAGGATGATCGCGCCGGCCAGGTATTGATCGCCCAGCTCGGGCCCGATCACCCCGGCGAAGACGTGCTTGAAAAAGAGCCAGCCGAGGAAGGCCATGCTGAACGGCTTGACGAGCCAGTTGACGAACAGGACGACGACGATGCCCCTCGGCCGCCGTCCGACCCCGCGCAGCGCCGCGAAGTCGATCCGCAGCATCATCGGGTAGATCATCAGCCAGATGAGCACGGCGATCGGGAGGTTGACGCGGCTCACCTCCATCCGGCTCAGGACCCCGACGAGACCCGGCGCGAGCTTCCCGACCGCCACGCCCGCGACGATGCAGAGCGCCACCCAGAGCGACAGGTAGCGCTCGAAGACGCTCAGGCGCTTCGCCGCGCTCACGCCACGGCGGGCTTGCGGGCGCGGACGAACGCGCTCATGAACTTGCCGTCCACCTGCGGCGCGATCGTTTCCACGTCCAGCCCCGCGCGCGCGAGGAACTCGCGGGCGTCTTCCACCTTGTAGATCCGTGTGGGCTCGACGTCGATCGCCTCGAAGCCCGCCTTGGCGAGCTTCTCGCGGTACTCCCGCTCCTCGAGCGCGCCCGCGACGCAGCCGATCCAGAGCTCGACGCTCTGGCGGATCGCCGCCGGCACCTCGCCCCGGACGACGACGTCCGAGACCGCGAAGCGCCCGCCCGGCCGCAGCACGCGAAACGCCTCGGCGAGCACGCGGTCCTTGTCGGCGGAGAGGTTGATGACGCAGTTGGAGATGATCACGTCTACGGAGTCGTCCGGGAGCGGGATCTGCTCGATCTCCCCCTTGAGGAACTCGACGTTGGCGACGCCGGCCTTCCGCTGGTTCTCGCGGGCGAGCGCCAGCATCTCGTCGGTCATGTCGAGCCCGTACGCCTTGCCCGCCGGGCCCACGCGCTTCGCGGACAGGAGCACGTCGATGCCGCCGCCCGAGCCGAGGTCGAGCACGGTCTCGCCCGGCCGCAGCTCGGCGAGCGCCGCCGGGTTGCCGCAGCCGAGCGACGCGGCCACGGCTTCCGCCGGCAGCTCCGCCGTCTCGCCGCAGCCGTAGAGGTTCGACGTGATCGGGTCCGCCTGGCCGCGGGACGAGGCCGAACTGCAGCAGGAGCTCCCGCCGCTCGTCACCCGCAGCGCCGCCTGGCCGTACTTCTCCTTCACGACCTGCTTGATGGACTCGTCGCCCATGGTCCCCTCCCATGATTCCCGTGGCGCCTCGGGGCCCGCGGTCCAGCGAGACCGAGGGTATTCGATATTTCGAGAACTGTCAAATTGTTTCCCGGCCGGCCGTTCCTGCTCCTCCGGTCCACGGTTATCGGCGTGTGGATCGGCGTGCTGCCCGCGATCGGCGGCAGCGCCGCCAACGTCATGGCCTACGACCAGGCGAAGAAGTTCTCCAGGCACCCGGAGAAGTTCGGCACCGGCATCCCGGAGGGCGTCACGCCCGTCAGAAGCCCTCGAGCACGCGCATCAGGAACCAGGCGGCGCCCGCGATGAGCGCGGAGGCGGGGATCGTCAGAATCCACGCCCAGAGGATGCGGCCGGCGACGCCCCAGCGCACGGCGGAGAAGCGCTGCGTCGCGCCCACGCCCATGATCGAGCCCGTGATCGTGTGCGTCGTGCTGACCGGGATGCCGGCGATCGCGGTGCCGATGAGGGTGACCGCGCCCCCCGTCTCGGCGCAGAATCCGCCGACAGGGCGGAGCTTGGTGATGCGCATGCCCATGGTCTTGACGATTCGCCAGCCACCGGCCAGCGTGCCGAGGCCGAGCGCCGCGTGCGCCGCCAGGACGACCCAGAACGGCACGTAGAACTCCGGCCCCAGGTGGCCGGTCGTGAAGAGCAGCACCGCGATGATCCCCATCGTCTTCTGCGCGTCGTTGGTGCCGTGGCCGAGGCTGTAGGCGGCCGCCGAGACGAGCTGGCCCCGGCGGAAGACCCGGTCCACGCGGCCGGGCGTCTCGTTCTTGAAGGTCCGCAGCGTGAGCAGCATCATCGCGAAGCCGACGACGAGCCCGATCAGGGGCGCCAGGATCATGAAGACGCCGATCTTGATCAGCCCGCTCGCGACCAGCGAGCCGAACCCGGCCTTGACCACTGCCGCGCCGGCGAAGCCGCCGATGAGCGCGTGGGAGGAGCTGGTGGGAAGCCCCCAGTGCCACGTGATGAGATCCCAGACGATCGCGCCGAGGAGCCCGGCGAGGATCACCCACTGGTCCACCACGGCCGTCTCCACCACGCCCTTGCCCACGGTCCTGGCGACGCTGACGCCGAAGCCGAAGGCGGCGACGAAGTTGAAGAACGCGGCCCACACGACGGCCTGGAGGGGGGTCAGCACGCGCGTCGAGACGACGGTGGCGATCGAGTTCGCGGCGTCGTGGAAGCCGTTGATGAAGTCGAAGACGAGCGCGACGAGGACGATGAAGACGACCAGAGTCAGCACGCGCTCAGGCCGGGACGGTCACGCCATCTTGAGGATGATTCCCTCGATGACGTTGGCGACGTCCTCGCAGCGGTCGGTGACGTTCTCCATCGTCTCGTAGATCTCCTTCCACTTGATGACCTCGATGGGATCGTTCGACTCCTCGAACATCGCCGCGAGGCTGTCGCGCAGGAGGGTGTCGGCGCGGTTCTCCAGGCGGTTCACCTCGACCGCCTGCTCGTGGAAGCCGGGGTCCATGGTGCGCAGGCACCGGATGCACCGGTCCACCGCCTCGATCTGCGCCACGATGACGTCGGCCATCGCCCGGCACGCCGAGGTCGGCTCCTTGATGTGGTAGACCACCAGCCGCTCGGAGGCAGCCTCGATGTAGTCGAGGACGTCGTCGAGCCGCGTTGCCAGCTCGTGGATGTCTTCGCGGTCGAGCGGGGTGATGAAGGTCGTGTTGAGCCGGCGCATGATCTCGTGGGTGACCTGATCGCCGGCGTGCTCGAGCTCCTTGATGGCGGAGGCCTTGGCCCGGGCGTCGGAGAAGTTGTGGACGAGGTCGTGCAGGAGCGCGCCGGCCTGGACGATATGCTGCGACTGCTGCTCGAAGTACTGGATGCCAGGCACCGCACGACGGCGCCGCGGCGGGGCAGCCGGCCGATGCCCGCCGTCGCGCCCTCCACTTCCGCGAGGAGGGGGCGGGCCGCGGCGGCGAAGGCGTCGAGGCCGCGGTCGGCGACGACCACGAAGGACGCGAAATAGTCGTGGCCTTCGGCCAGACCCAGGCCCGCCGCCGCGCGGCCGGCGTCGAGCACGAACCGGTCGCGCAGGAGCCAGCCGCGGCGGTCGCGCACGCTGACGCTGCTCTCGAGGAGCCTGAACCGCCACGCCTCGTCCCGCGCGATCCGGCCGGCGGCGAAGGCGTCGAGCAGGATCAGCGCGGCGCCGTCGTCGAGCTCGATGTCGAAGGTCTGGTGGAACGCCGAGTCCGCGAACGGAATCGTGTGGTCGGGCACCCACTCGACGATCGCCCGGGGCCCGAGGCGGAGGGACACCGTCTGAACGGCCGCCTCGCCCTTCGTCCGGTAGACCCGGCTCGCAGACGGCGTCGTGAGGACCGCGTGCGCCCCTTCCCGGGCGTCCACCTCGATCAGGAGGCGGTCGCCGCCGACGAGGCCGCCGGTGGGGTTCAGGACCGACACGACGGCGGCGGGATCCTCGAGCGCGACCGGCGCCAGCACCTGGAGCGGGAGCGTGGAGCGGCACCCGCTGACGACGGTCGCCGGGCCGCGCCGCTCGAACCTGAGCGCGAGCGCGCCGTCGCGGCCGACGCGGGCCGGGTCGACGCTAGCGCGCGGCGGGTTCGAGGAGGAGCTCGTGACGGATCCAGGCGAGGACCGCATCGACGCCCTCGCCCGTCCGGAGGTTGGTGAAGACGAACGGCCGGGCGCCGCGCATCCGGCGCGCGTCGCGCTCCATCACCCCGAGGTCGGCGCCCACGTGGGGCGCGAGGTCGATCTTGTTGATCACGAGCAGATCGGAGCGCGTGATGCCGGGCCCGCCCTTGCGCGGGATCTTCTCCCCCTCGGCGACGTCGATCACGTAAATTCCCGGATCGCCGTGTGCGGGCACCCGCCCGTCTCGACGCCGACGACGCGCTCGGGCGGGAGCGCGCCGCGCCGGATCAGGAACTCGGCGTCCTCCTTCGTGTAGATGTCGTTGGTGATCACCGCCATGTCGAGCGCCTCCCGGAGGCGCACGCAGAGGGCCTCGGCCAGCGCGGTCTTGCCCGAGCCGACGGGGCCACCGATGCCGATCTTCAGGGGCCGGGGGACGGCAGGATTCGCGCTCATGACCTGAACAGCCTCATGTCGAGCGCCGCGTGGCGGAGGCCCGCGAGCTCGAGGCCGGGGTTGAAGCTCCACATGTCGTCGATGGTCTTCGCGGCTGTCGCCGCGACGAGCCGCTCGATCCGCGGCCGCATCGCCGCGAGCGCCCGCTGGCCGTCGATCTGGCCCAGGGCGACGAGACGCAGGCCGGCGCCCACCAGCAGCGCGGCGGTCGCGTAAAGGTACGCCGTCGCCGCGCGCTCGGGGTCGGCGCCCGCGCGTCCGAGCGCCCCGCCGAAGGCGACCGCGTGGTGGCCGGGCGCGAGCCCGTCGTCGACGGCGTGCAGCAGCTCGCCGAGGACCGGATCGTCGCCGAGCGCCGCGGCGGCACGGAGCGTCTGGCGGCCCATCTGCCGGCTCGCCGCCCGGAACTCGGGCACGCACTTCATCGCGTCGAGTCTCTCGTCGAGCGAAACGATCCCCGGGACATCGGAGGCGGCGGCCCGGCGCGTCGCCAGCGCGACCGCCACGGCGTCGCAGGGGCCGGCGCTCCCCTCGAGGTGGGCGGCGACGAACGCCTCGAGCCCGGAACGGTCGCGCACACGTCCCTCTTGCACGTACGTCTCGAGCCCGAACGAGTGCGCGAACCCGCCCGCGGGGAACAGCCCGTCGGCGAACTGGAGGAGCGCCAGGAGCGCGCGGTCAGTGGTCATGGCGGTGACCCGCGCCGCCGACAGGCAGGAACACGCTCTGGACGCGCTCGAAGGCGAGGCCGAGCCGCGTCAGGAGCTGGTCCATCGCGGGATCGTCAGGGACGAGCAGCCGGTCGCCGTCGAGCGCCAGGGTGAAGTGGCGGTTGCCGACCTCGAAGGCGACGCGGATCGCCTCCTCGCGCGAGCGCGGCGCGACGGCGAGCACCGGTTCCGGCGCCGCCTCGATCACGACGTACCACCCGGGACCGACGTGGAGGATCTCACCCGGTGTGAGCACGCTCCCCGTCGGCAGCGCCAGCGCCAGGGTCCGGCCCGCGCGCGTGGTGACGCGGCGCCGCCCCCAGCGGCGCTCTTCCGCCGTCAGGACGAGGGCGTCGCGCTCGAGTCGTGCCAGCGTGCCGTCCGGCACGTGGACGTGCGGCTCGGTGATCACCGGCACCGGTGACTCTCCGGAGAGGAGGGGCCGCCGCATCAGAACAGGAAATAGCGCTGGGCCATGGGCAGGACCCGCGCCGGTTCGCACGTGAGCCGCTCGCCGTCGGCGCGCACCTCGTAGGTCTCCGGGTCCACCTCGATGCGCGGCAGCGCGTTGTTGTGGACCATGTCGCGCTTGCCGAGCCCGCGGCACCCTCCGACCGCCACGGCGCGGCGGCGGAGCCCCAGGCGCTCGGGCACGCCGCCCGCGAGGGCCGCCGCCGACACGAACGTGAGCGCCGTGGCGCTGCGGGCGCGCCCGTGGGCGCCGAACATCGGACGGTAGAGCACGGGCTGGGGCGTCGGAATGGACGCGTTCGGGTCGCCCATGGCCGCCCAGGCGATCATCCCGCCCTTCACGACGAGCTCCGGCTTCACGCCGAAGAACGCGGGACGCCAGAGCACGAGGTCGGCGAGCTTGCCGACCTCGACGGAGCCGACGTGCGGCGCGAGGCCGTGGGCGATGGCCGGGTTGATCGTGTACTTGGCGACGTAGCGCTTGACGCGTAGGTTGTCGTCCCCGGGTGTCTCTCCCGGGAGTGGACCGCGCTGCCGCTTCATCTTGTCCGCGGTCTGCCACGTGCGGAGGATGACCTCGCCGATCCGGCCCATCGCCTGCGAGTCGGAGGACATCATGCTGAGCGCGCCGAGGTCGTGGAGCACGTCCTCGGCGGCGATCGTCTCGGCGCGGATCCGCGACTCCGCGAACGCGAGGTCCTCCGGGATCGACGGGTTCAGGTGGTGGCAGACCATCAGCATGTCCAGGTGCTCGTCCATCGTGTTCACGGTGAACGGCATCGTCGGGTTCGTGGACGAGGGCAGGCAGTTCGGCTCGCCGCAGACGCGGATGATGTCGGGCGCGTGGCCCCCGCCCGCGCCCTCGGTGTGGTAGGTGTGGATCGTCCGGCCCTTGAAGGCGCGGATCGAGTCCTCGACGAATCCCGACTCGTTGAGCGTGTCGGTGTGGATCGCGACCTGGACATCGAGCTCGTCGGCGACCGCGAGCGCGCAGTCGATGGCCGCGGGCGTCGTCCCCCAGTCCTCGTGGAGCTTGAGCCCGATCGCGCCCGCGGCGATCTGTTCGCGCAAGGGATCGGGCGCCGAGGCGTTCCCCTTGCCGAGGAAGCCGAGGTTCACGGGGAAGGCCTCGGCGGCCTCGAGCATCCGGTGGATGTTCCACGCCCCCGGCGTGCAGGTCGTCGCGTTCGTCCCCGTCGCCGGGCCCGAGCCGCCGCCGACCATCGTGGTCAGGCCCGCACTGATGGCTTCCGTGACGAGCTGAGGGCAGATGAAGTGGATGTGCGTGTCGAGCCCGCCGGCGGTCACGATCTTCCCCTCGCCCGCGATCACTTCCGTCCCCGCGCCGACGACCATCCCCGGCGTCACGCCGGCCATGAGATCGGGGTTGCCGGCTTTGCCGATCCCCACGATCCGCCCGTCGAGGATGCCGATGTCCGCCTTGACGATACCCCCGTGGTCCACGATCACCGCGTTGGTGATGACGACGTCGAGCACGCCGTCGGCGCGCGTCGCCCGCGCCGACTGTCCCATGCCGTCGCGGATCACCTTGCCGCCGCCGAACTTCGCCTCCTCCCCGGCCACCGTGAGGTCACGCTCGATCCGGATCAGAAGCTCGGTATCGGCGAGCCTCACGCGGTCTCCCGTCGTGGGCCCGTAGAGGTCCGCATACTGACGCCGCGGGATCCGGAGGCTCATGACCGCCGCTCCCACTCGGCGAGCTTCGCGAGGGCCTGCGCCTTCGTGCCGCCCTGGCTCAACGCGTTCAGGCCGTAGATCGTCCGCGCGCCCGCGAGCTCGACGAGCGTGACGCGCTTGGCGTCGCCGGGCTCGAAGCGCACCGCGGTGCCCGCCGGCACGTTGAGGCGCATCCCGAACGCCTGCGCCCGATCGAAGCGGAGCGCCCGGTTCACTTCGAAAAAGTGGAAGTGGGAACCGACCTGGATAGGCCGGTCGCCCGTATTCGCCACGCTCAGCTCGACCGTCCTGCGCCCCGCGTTGGCCACGATGTCGCCCTCGCCCAGAAGATACTCGCCGGGAATCACGTGCTGCCTCCTTCCAGGAGCCGGTAGGAGAAGGCTCCGAGCGCCTCGACGACCACGTCCATCGCGCCTCAGCGTCCCATCGCCGGAATCATGTGGAGACCCCGCGTGCATGCGGGCCCCGGGGCCGACGGGCGCGTGTCGAGAGGGGGCGTGGGAACCCGTTCCCTCCACGGGGCAGCGGACCGAGCGCCTCCGGATGGAGCCCAGCCGCAACGGGGCAGCGCACGCCTGCCGCGTGGTCCCACGCTCCTTCTCGACACGCGCCCGTCGGCCCCGTCCGGCAAGACACTAGCGGATCGGGTGGTGGATCGTGACGAGCTTGGTGCCGTCGGGGAACGTCCCCTCCACCTGCACCTCGTCGATCATCTCGGGCACGCCGTCCATCACGTCGTCGCGGCCCAGGATCGAGAGGCCCGACGCCATCAGCTCCGAGACGGTCCGTCCGTCGCGGATGCCCTCGAGGATCTCGGCCGTGATGAGCGCGAGCGCTTCGGGGTGGTTGAGCCTGAGCCCGCGCGCCCGGCGGCGGCGCGCCACCTCGGCGGCGGTGAAGATCAGGAGCTTCTCCTGCTCCCGAGGAGTGAGGTGCATCGTCGAACCTCCCTGACGTCAGACGCTGAGCAAGGCGCTCACCCGGTCCACGTCGAACGTCTGCCGCTCGCCCTCCAGCGCCACCACGCCCTTGTCCATCACGTAGAAGCGGTCGCAGATCGAGCGCGCGAACTCGAGGTACTGCTCGACCAGCAGGATGGACCGCCGGCCCTCACGCTTGATCCGCTGCAGCACCTCGGCGATTTCGTCCACGATCGAGGGCTGGATGCCCTCGGTCGGCTCGTCGAGCAGGAGGAGCGCGGGGTCGGCGATCAGCGCCCGCGCGATCGCGAGCTGCTGTTGCTGGCCGCCGCTGAGGTCCCCGCCGCGCTTGCCGAGCATCCCGCCGAGCGCGGGGAAGAGCGCGAGGACGTAGTCCAGGCGCTCGGGCGCCGGCTGCTTGCGCCGGGCGCCGAGGGTGAGGTTGTCGCGCACCGTCAGGCCCGGGAAGATCTCCCGCCCCTGCGGCACGTAGCCGATCCCCAGGCGGGCGCGCTCGTAGGGCGGCCGGCGGGTGATGTTCCGGCCCCTGAACTCGACGGCGCCCCGGCGGGGGACCAGCAGTCCCATGATGGTCTTGAGCAGCGTCGTCTTCCCCACCCCGTTCCGGCCCATGACGCACACCACCTGGCCGTCCGCGACGGACAGGCCGACGTGCGTCAGGACACGGCTCTCGCCGTAGTAGACGTCGATCCCGTTCACGGCGAGCATCAGGCCGCTCCTCTCACCTTGCCGCGCCCGAGGTACGCTTCCACGACACGCTCGTCGGCCTGGACCCGGTCCAGGGAGCCCTCCGAGAGCACGGTGCCCTCGTGCAGCACCGTGACCCGGTGACCCTGCCGCGCGATCTGCCGGACGAACTCCATGTCGTGCTCGATGAGCATCACGCTGCAGGCCGAGCGCGCCACGATCGCCTCGATCAGCGCGACGGTCTTCTCCTTCTCGGGTCGGGTCATGCCCGCCGCGGGCTCGTCGAGCAGGAGGAGGGTCGGCTCCTGGACCAGCAGCATCGCGATCTCGAGCCACTGCTTCTCCCCGTGGGAGAGGGTGCCGGCCAGGTGCTGGGCGCGCTCGCGGAGCCCCACCCGGTCCAGCACATCGACGATCGCCTCGTGGTCGCGGAACACCCGGCCCGCGCCGAGCGTCGCGACGAAGCGCTTGCGGCCCGCGGACAGGAGCATGTTCTCGAACACGGTGTGCCCGGGGAAGACCGAGGGGGTCTGGAACTTGCGGATCACGCCGGTGTTGGCGATCTCGTGCGGCCTCATCCCGAGCACATTCACGGTGTCGCGGAACAGGACACGGCCGGCCGTCGGCGTCACGTACCCGGTCAGGACGTCGAACAGCGTCGTCTTCCCCGCGCCGTTCGGCCCGATCAGCAGGCGGACCCGCTCGTTCCGCTCGATGATGAGGTTCAGGTTCCTCAGCGCGAGGAATCCGTCGAACGACACCGTGAGGCTCTCGACGTAGAGCAGTGTCTCCATGGATCAGGCGGTGTGCTCGTTCACGCCGGACGGGGCGACTTCGGCGGCGGACACGGCGCGCCGGCCCGTGAGGACGGCCGTGGCCCGCGCCGCGAGCCCCACGAGGCCCGACGGGAAGAGCAGCATGACGGTCATGAAGAGCCCGCCCAGGATGATCGGCCAGAGACTGGGGTAGGTCGCCGTCAGCACGCTTCGCAGCCAGTTCACCGAGATCGCTCCGACCAGCGCGCCCCACAGCGTGCCCCGGCCGCCGAAGGCGACCCAGATCACGATCTCGAGCGACGGCAGCACGCCGACCTGGCTCGGCGTGATGATCCCGACCTGGGGGGCGTAGAGGAGGCCGGCGAGCCCCGCCAGCGCCGCCGAGACCGCGAACACGAAGATCTTGAAGCCCGCCGCGTCGTAGCCGAGGAACTCCAGGCGCCGTTCGTTGTCGCGGATCGCCTCCAGCACGAGCCCGGTCTTCGAGCGGACGAGCGCACGTGAGAGGAGGAGCGCGCCGACGAGGAGCACGGCGGTGACGACGTAGACCGCCCGGAGCGTCGCGGGGCTGCCGAGCGAGAATCCGAGGATCGATTTGAAGTCGGTCAACCCATTGGTCCCACCGAGCTTCATCTCGTTGCGGTTGACCATCAGCCACACTGCGAACGCGATCGCCTGCGTGAGGATGGCGAAGTAGGTGCCGCGCAGCCGCCGGCGGAGCGTGAGGAACCCGATGACCATCGCGAAGAGGGCGGGGAGCAGGATCGCGGAGGCGAGCGCCAGGACGGCGTACTTGTAGGGCTTCCAGAACAGGGGGAGCTGGTACACCTGGTTCCAGATCATGAAGTCGGGCACCGGCTCGCCGTAGACGCCCTTGCCCGCGCCCTCGAGCATCATGTGCATGCCGATCGAGTACGCCCCGATCCCGAAGAAGATCGCCTGGCCGAGCGAGAGGATCCCCGCGTAGCCCCAGATGAGGTCCATGCCGAGCGCCAGGATGGCGAGGGCGAGGTACTTCCCGAAGAGGTTCAGGAAGTAGTCCGACACGAACCCCAGCGCGTTCGCCGCCGGCAACCCGACGATGAAGACGACGGCGAAGAGCCCCACCCACACGAGCTGGGGATCCCGCGTCCGCGCGAGGTCCGGCGCCACGGTCACGCCGTCTCCGCTGCCGCGCGCCCCCGCTGAGCGAAGAGCCCTGTGGGACGCCACTGGAGGAACCAGATCACGATCACCAGCACCGCGACCTTCGCGTAGACGGCCGCCGCGGTGCCGCCGATCGCGGGCTCGATGAGCTTGTTGGACAGGCCGAGGCAGAAGGCGGCCACGACCGTCCCGACGAGCTTGCCGACGCCGCCGAGGACCACGACCATGAACGAATCGACGATGTAAGTCTTGCCGACCTCCGGATCCACGGTGCCGATGAGGGCGAGGGCGCAGCCCGCCACGCCGGCGAGCGCGGTGCCGAGGGCAAAGGTGACCGCGTCCACCTTGCGCGTCGAGACGCCGAGGCACGAGGCCATCGCGCGGTTCTGCATGACCGCCTGCACCTTCATGCCCGCGTAGGTGCGGTTCAGGAGGAACCAGAGCGCGCCCAGCGCCGCGAGCGCCAGCGCCACGATGAAGATCCGGCTCCAGGGGAAGATGAGCCCGGTGAGGGCCTCCACCCCGCCCCGGAACCACGTCGGGGAGTTCACGCTCGTCTGGTCGCCGAAGTAGAGCCGGGCGCACTGCTGCAGGATCATCCCCACGCCCCAGGTCACGATCAGCGTCTCGAGCGGCCGGCCGTAGAGGAAGCGGATGACGCCCAGCTCCAGGACGAGCCCCACCAGCCCGGCGGCGACGAACGACAGCGGCAGCGCGACGAAGAAGTAGTAGTCCTGGTACGCCGCGAACCGCGCGTGGAAGATCTCCTGCACGACGTAGGCCGTGTAGGAGCCGATCATGAGCATCTCGCCGTGCGCCATGTTGATGATGCCCATCAGGCCGAAGGTCACGGCGAGCCCGAGACTCATGATCAGGAGGACCGCCGCGAGGCTGATCCCGTTGAAGAGATAGCCGACGATGTTTCGCCGGACCACGAAGCGGTCGATGTCCTCGAGGGCCGTGCGCGCGGCAGCCTTCACCGCGGGGTCCGGCTCCTGCTCGAGCAGCGCCCGGAGCTGCGGCACGGCCGCCTCCGAGCTGGAGCGCCCCAGCCGCTTGACGGCGTCCAGCCGGTCCTTCGGCTCGGGCGACCGGAGCCTGAGCTTGGCCAGCGCCTCTTCCATGACGAGCCTGACGCCCCCGTCGGCCTCGCGTGCGACGGCCTGGGCGAGCACGCCCACCGCCGCCGGATCGCCCGAGGTCCCGAGCTTGAAGGCCGCCGACTGCCGCTTGGCGCGGTCCGGGCTGAACACCTCGAAGCGTTCGAGGATGCGCTGGATGATGCCGAAATGCGCTTCCTCCAGCGCCACCGATTCCTGGCCGGTCTCGACCGACGCCGGTTGGCCTTGGGCGTCGAGAACGGGCTGGCTCGCGACGTCCGTGAGGCCGCCGTCGTCACCGAGGATCACGATCCGTCCCTTGTAGGTGTAGAGCGCCCCGTCCTTGAGCGCCCTCAGGAGACGCTCGACCGCCGGGTCATCTGCCTCCGCGAGCCCGACGATCGCTGCCTTTTGCGTCGCCGGCGCGGCGAGCCGGCGCGCGACGGCCTCGAGGTCGAGAGCGCCGGGCCCGGCGGCCGCCGCGCCGCCGAGCCCGGTCAGTGCCCACGCCGCCACGAGGGCGGCGACGAGCGCGCGCACTACGACTTGTCCGACAGCCACACCCGCTTGCCGCCGACCATGTCGTACGAGCCCTTGCCGTTCTTGCTCCAGTCGCAGCCGCGACCGGGGTACGTCACATCGCTCCACGGCTCGGGCCGGACCCACGACTTCGTCTTCCAGACGACGTCGAACTGGCCGTCGGCGCGGATCTTACCGATGTAGACGGGCTTCCACGTGTGGTGGTTCTTCTCGTCCACCTTGTACTTGCCGACCGGGCTCGCGATCTCGAGCCCCTCGAGCGCCTTCAGGACACGGTCGACCTCGGTGGACTCCGCCTTCTGGACCGCCTTGGCCCAGAGGTGGACGTGGATGTAGGCGTGCATCATCGGGTCGTCGGTGACGCACTGCTTGGCCGCGATGTTGTGGCCCTTGCACCACTCCTTGTACGCCTTCACCCACTTGAGGTTCTCGGGCGTCTTCAGCGACATGTAGTAGTTCCAGGAGGCGAGGTGCCCGACGAGCGGCTTGACGTCGAGCGTCTGCAGCTCGACCTCGGCGAAACTGTACGACATGGTGGGCGTCTTGTCGGCAGTCACGCCCTGGTTGGCGAGCTCCTTGAAGAACGGCACGTTGCTGTCGCCGTTGATCGTGTTGATGACGGCCGCGTCGCCCGCCGCGCTGAAGCTTTTGATCTTGCCGACGATCGTCTGGTAGTCCTGGTGGTGGAACGGCGTGTACTCCTCGGCGATGGCGGACTCGGGGACCTTCTTCACCTTCGTGAGGTAGAGCCGGAGGATCTTGTTCGTCGTCCGCGGGTACACGTAGTCGGATCCGAGCAGGTAGAACCTCTTCTTGCCGCCGCCCTCGGGGCTCATCAGGTAGTCGATCCCCGGCGTCGCCTGCTGGTTGATCGTCGCGCCGGTATAGATCACGTTCTTCGAGCACTCCTCACCCTCGTACTGCACCGGGTAGAAGAGGAGGCCGTTGTTCTTCTCGAAGACGGGCAGCACCGACTTCCGGCTGACCGACGTCCAGCACCCGAAGACCGTCGCCACCTTGTCCTGGAGCAGGAGCTTCTTCGACTTCTCGGCGAAGAGGTCCCAGTTGGAGGCCGGGTCCTCCACGATGGGCTCGACCTTGCGGCCGAGGACGCCGCCCGCCTTGTTGATCTCCTGGATCGCCATCAGGACCACTTCCTTGATCGGCGCCTCGCTGATGGCCATCGTGCCGCTGAGCGAATGCAGGATCCCGACCTTGATCGGCTCCTTGCCCTGCGCGGTCAGGATCTTCGGGAAGCCGACCCCGGCCGCGAGGCCGGTGCCGGCGACGAGCGAGCCCTTGAGGAACTCACGACGTGACCAAGCGGACATGATGTCTCCTTTCGTGTTTGCCGGCGTGCCCTTTGACGCCGGGCGAGCCATGGGAGCTCTTCCGCGCGGCGCCCCTGCCGCGCTCACGAGGGACGTCGTTGTCCACTCGACCGGGGAACGGCTGCAAGGCCTGTACCGAACCCGAAGTCAGGGATTTCGTTGAGTTAGCTCCGACCCATTCAGAGCGGTCTGCCTATTCCGCAGGCACATCGCGCGTGACTGACTCCGACACAAGCAGCGCCTTGGCGATCTCCACCATCGGCTTCCTGCTGTCCATCGCCGCGCGGCGGAGGCGGTGGAACGCCTCCGCCTCGGTGAGGCGGTAGCGGGACATGAGCATCCCCTTCGCCCGCTCGATGAGCTTGCGGCCCTCGAGCGTCTGGCGGAGCTGCCGGTTCTCGCCGAAGCGCGCGATCGCGAGATCGAGCGCAGGCGCGAGCTCCGCGGCGCGCAGGGGCTTCAGGAGATAGGCCATCACCCCCGCCTCGCGCGCGCGCTCGAGCAGCGCCTCGTTCGTGTGGCTCGTGAAGAGCACGACCGGACAGTCGGTCGCCAGAATCGCGTGGGCCGCTGCCTCGATGCCGTCGCCGTCGGGCAGACCGACGGCGAAGATCGCCACGTCGGGGCGCGTGCGCTTGATGAGCGGGACGGCGTCGGCGCAGCAGAGCGCGACGCCAACGACCTCGCCGCTGGCGGCCCGGATCGCCTCGCGCACGACCGCGCGCGAGGGCTCGTGGTCGTCGAGAATTGCCACTCGCCAGCGCGGCTTCGTCGGCATGTCCGTGCGGGCCCGCAAGGGCGATGCCAGAGGCGGGATGTTCAAAATCGGGCACTTAGACGCGCTGCGACTCCGCTGCGATGCCCAACCATTCGGCACCGCGCTCTGCCGTGCTCATGCGGACGGCAAGGGGCATGGGCGTGGCGACAGCCCGGGGCCCATGCCTGTTCTAAATATCGAAATACAGCGCGAACTCCCACGGATGCGGGCGGAGCCGCACCGGGTCCACCTCGTTCTTCCGCTTGTACTCGATCCACGTCTCGATGACGTCTGGCGTGAAGACGTCGCCCTTCAGGAGCCAGTCGTGCGACCGCTCTAGATTCTCGAGCACGGTGCCGAGGTCGCCGGGGAGCTGCTTGATCTTCTTCGCCTCCGCCGGCGGCAGCTCGTAGAGGTCCTTGTCCACGGGCTTGCCCGGGTCGATCTTGTTGGCGACGCCGTCGAGGCCCGCCATGAGGCACGCCGCGAACGAGAGGTAGGGGTTGCAGGTGTTGTCGGGCGTCCTGAACTCGATGCGCTTGGACGCTTCCGACTTCGAGTACACCGGGATGCGCACGCACGCCGAGCGGTTGCGCTGGCTGTACACGAGGTTGATCGGCGCCTCGTAGCCCGGGACCAGCCGCTTGTAGGAGTTGGTCGACGGCGCGATCAGGGCGAGCAGCGCCGGGGCGTGCTTCAGGATGCCACCGATGTAGTAGAGACAGGTCTTTGAGATGTCGGCGTACCCGCCCCGCTCATAGAAGAGATTCTTCCCGTTCTTCCAAATGCTCTGGTGCGTGTGCATGCCGGAGCCGTTGTCCTGGAAGAGCGGCTTCGGCATGAACGTGGCGGTCTTGCCCCACTTCCGCGCGGTGTTCTTGGCGCAGTACTTGTACCACATCACCTTGTCGGCCATCTTGGTGAGCGTGTCGAACCGCATGTCGACCTCGGTCTGGCCGGCGGTGGCGACTTCGTGGTGATGCACTTCGATTCGAACTCCGACACTCTCGAGCGCCAGCACCATGTCCGACCGGATGTCCTGGAACTTGTCCATCGGCGGGACCGGGAAGTAGCCCTGCTTGTAGCGCGGCTTGTAGCCGAGGTTCGGGTTCTCCGGGGTCCCCTCCTTGCCCGCGTTCCAGAAGCCGGCCTCGGAATCGATGAAGTAGTAGCCGCAGTTGAAGCTCTGGTCGAAGCGGATCGAGTCGAAGAAGAAGAACTCGAGCTCGGGGCCGATGTAGACCGTGTCGCCGAGACCCGTCTTCTTCAGGTACGCTTCGGCCTTCTGGGCGATGTAGCGCGGGTCGCGGGTGTACCAC
This sequence comes from Candidatus Rokuibacteriota bacterium, assembly GCA_016179925.1. GTDB lineage: Bacteria > Methylomirabilota > Methylomirabilia > Rokubacteriales > CSP1-6 > JACPCG01. The sequence continues at coordinate 51,691 of JACPCG010000097.1, forward strand.
TTGCCCGTGACCGGGTCCTTCACGTTGCAGGTCAGCACCAGCGTCGGCACCGCCGTGAACGGGTCCATGACGGCGCTGGACGGGTCGGGGATGAGCAGCATGTCCGACTCGTCGATCGTCTGGAACCCGCGGATCGACGAGCCGTCGAAGCCGAGCCCCTCCTCGAAGATGTCCTCGTTCAGCTCGGACACCGGGATCGAGAAGTGCTGCCAGAGGCCCGGCAGGTCGATGAAGCGGAGATCGACGATCTTGGCGCCTTTCTCCTTGGCCAGCTTGAGAACGTCCTTCGCGGTCATGCGGAACTCCTTCTCTTCCTTAGAATGAGCAGCGCGACTACCTTAGGTGAACTGCCCGGCCGAATCAAGCGGCCTCCCCCTCCCGGCGCACCCACTCGCCGGGGTGAGGCATGACCGGTCCCGCCGACGGCGGACGGCGGCGGGACCGGTCATGCCTCACCCGGGCTAGTGGGCGGTGCGCGCCCTGGCCTCGGCGAACGCTCCGCTGCCCCCGCCCGCCGTGAACTCGCCGTACCCGCCGCCGGCGGCGTACGCCGTCTCGGAGTGCTGCGAGAGATCGAGTCCCGCCACCTCCTCCTCTTCGGTCACGCGGAGGCCGACGAGCGCGTCCACGACCTTGAGGATGACGGCGGTCCCCACGACCGCCAGCGCGTACGTCGCCAGGATCGCGACGATCTGCGTCCAGAGCTGGCCCGGGTTGCCGAAGAAGAGCCCGTCGGCGCCCGCCTCGTTGACCGCCTTGGAGGCGAAGAGCCCGGTGGCGAACGCGCCCCAGGTCCCGCCGACCGCGTGCACGCCGACGACGTCGAGCGAGTCGTCGTAGCCGAGCTTCGACTTGAGGTTGCACGCCGCGTAGCAGAGCGCCCCCGCCACGGCGCCGATGATGAGGGACGACATCGGCCCGACGTAGCCGGAGGCCGGCGTGATCGCGACGAGCCCCGCGACGGCGCCCGACGCGGCGCCGAGCACGGTGGGCTTCCCCCGGCTCATCCACTCGGTGAACATCCACCCGAGCGCCGCGGCGGCCGCGCCCGTGTTCGTCGCCACGAACGCGCTGGCCGCGAGGCCGCTGGCCTCGAGCGCGCTGCCCGCGTTGAACCCGAACCAGCCGACCCAGAGGAGCGCCGAGCCCATCACGGTCATCGGCAGGTTGTGCGGCTGCATCGGCTGGTGGCCGAAGCCCTTGCGCTTGCCGATCATGACGGCGCAGACGAGCGCCGACACGCCCGAGGAGATGTGCACGACCGTCCCGCCCGCGAAGTCGAGCGCGCCGAGCTTCTTGAGCCAGCCGCCGTCGCCCCAGACCCAGTGGGCGAGCGGGTCGTAGACGAGCGTCGCCCAGAGGACGGTGAAGAGGAGAAACGCCGAGAACTTCTTGCGCTCGGCGAATGCCCCCGTGATGAGCGCCGGCGTGATGATCGCGAACATCATCTGGAAGAGCATGAAGACCTGGTGCGGGATCGTCTTGGAATAGGCATCGAACGGCTCCACCCCGACACCCCGGAGTCCGATCCACTCCAGTCCGCCGACGATGCCGCCTTTGTCAGGGCCGAACGCCAGGCTGTAGCCCCAGAGGACCCACTGGATCGAGATGACCGCCGCGATGATGAAGCTCTGCATCAGCGTCCCGAGGGCGTTCTTCTGACGCACCATCCCGCCGTAGAAGAGCGCGAGCCCCGGGGCGGTCATCAGGAGCACCAGCGCAGAGGAGGTCAGCATCCACGCCGTGTCGCCCTTGTCGATCTTCGAGGCCGGAGCCGGCGCGACGGCGGCCGCCGGGGCGGGAGCGGCCGCGGGCGCGGCCGGCGCCGCGGGGGCCGCCGGCTGCTGAGCGTGCGCCGCGAGCACGGTGGCGCCCAGCACCAGCACCATTGCCAGCGCGAGACTGAATCGCTTCACGTCACCCTCCTTTGGAAATGAGGCCTGGGAGCTAGAGCGCGCTCTCGTCGCGCTCGCCCGTGCGAATGCGGACCGCCGTCTCGACGGGATGGACGAAGATCTTGCCGTCGCCGATGTTTCCGGTCTTGGCCGCCGCCGAGACGACCTCGGCGACCTTGTCCACGAGATGGTCGGGCACCACGACCTCGATCTTGATCTTCGGGAGGAAGTCGACCGTGTACTCGCCTCCGCGGTAGAGCTCGGTGTGGCCCTTCTGCCGGCCGAACCCGCGCACCTCCGA